>NZ_CP054836.1:1906250-2223958 GCF_013358405.1 Oricola thermophila | reverse complement strand
TTCCTGGTTGCCTGAGGGAGACACCATGACCGATCACATTCTCGTCGAGCGCTCCGGCGCGGTGCAGACGATCCGGTTGAACCGGCCCGAGAAGAAGAACGCGATCACGCGGGCCATGTACGAGCGCATGGCCGCGGCTTTGCGCGACGGTGACGCCGACGATGGCGTGCGCGTCCATGTCTTCCTCGGGGCGCCGGGAGCCTTTTCCTCCGGCAACGACCTGCAGGATTTCCTCGCCGTCGCCACGGGCACGGAGCCGGATGGCGACGTGTTCGACTTCCTCGTCGCGCTGGCCACGGCGAAAAAGCCTGTGGTCTCCGGCGTCGACGGGCTGGCCATCGGCATCGGCACGACCATCCATCTTCATTGCGACATGACCTTCGCCACGCCGGACTCGCTGTTCCGCACGCCCTTTACCGATCTCGGCCTCGTGCCGGAGGCGGCCTCAAGCCTGATCGCGCCGCGCATCATGGGCCACCAGCGCGCCTTCGCCCTGCTGGCGGCGGGCGAGGGCTTCTCGGCGAAGCAGGCGCTCGAGGCCGGGCTGATCCGCGGGATCGTGGAGCCGGAGGCGCTGGAAGGCGCGGTGAGGGAAGCGGCCGAGGCGCTCGCCGCCAAGCCGCCCGAGGCGCTGCAACTGGCCAAGAAGCTGATCAAGAGCCCGACCGAGCCGGTGATCGAGCGCATCCGCGAGGAGGGCGAACTCTTCATGCAGCGCCTGAAGTCCGACGAGGCGCGCGAGGCCTTCATGGCCTTCATGGCGAGGAAGAAGTAGGCCCCCTCACATGTCCGACCAGTGCTGCGTCCTGACCGCCCGGTGTCGCGGTGGGCAATGGTCGATATTGCAAAAATAGTGCTTCAAGGCTATATTTCTGTCCGGACAAGAGGGCCGCATGGCTTGGACCGTCGCGTTCGTGGAGGAATTCGAGCCGGAGTTCGACGCCTTCCCCGAGGAGGTGCAGGACGCAATTTTCGCGCGTGCGCTGTTGCTTGAGCGCGAAGGCCCGTCGCTCGGGCGGCCTCATGTCGATACGCTGGCGGGATCGAGGCATGCGAACATGAAGGAGTTGCGCTGCAACGCCGCCGGCGGTGTCTGGCGCATCGCCTTTGCATTCGATCCCGACCGGCAGGCGGTCCTGCTCGTCGGCGGCGACAAGTCGGGCGTAAGCGAGAAGCGCTTCTACCGGCAACTGATCAGCCGGGCCGATGAACGGTTCGACCGCCATCTGGAGAGACGGAAAGGATGACGACCATGGCACGCAGCCTGCAGGACAAGCTCTCCGCCCTCGATCCCGAGCGCCGGGCGCACATCGAGGCCGAGGCCGATCGCCTGCACGGCGAGTTGCTGACTCTTCGGGAGTTACGGAAGGCGAAGGAACTGACCCAGGTGCAGCTGGCCGAGATGCTCGGGGTCCAGCAGGCGACGGTGGCGAAATACGAACGCCAGGGCGATCTTCTGCTTTCCACCCTGCGCAGCTATGTCGGCGCAATGGGCGGAACCCTGAAGCTGACTGTCGAGTTTCCCGGCCGGGAACCGGTGACGCTGGAGGGGCTCGGTGATACCGAGGACCCGGTACGCCGGCGCCGGGCGGCCGGGGGCGGCCCAGACAACGGCGCGCGGAACTGACCGCTCACATGTCCGACCAGTGCCGCTTCCTGCCGGTCCTGCGCTCCAGCAGCGCCACGGCCTCCAGGTGCGGCGTCCAGATGAACTGGTCGACCGGCGTCACCGATTTCAGCGTGAAACCCGCCTGAATCAGTATCGCAAGATCGCGCGCCAAGGTCTCGGGATTGCACGATATTGCGGCGACGCGGCGCACGGTGGAGGCGGCGATCTCGCGCGCCTGCGCCTCCGCCCCGGCGCGCGGCGGGTCGAACACCACGCCGTCGAAGACGCGCAGCTCATGCGCGGTCATCGGCCGACGCGCGAGGTCGCGCCGCTCCACGGTGACCGGCTTCAGCTTCCTGTCCGAATTGTCGCGGAAGCCGCGGTCGAGCGCGGCAAGCGCCGGCCCGTCGCCCTCCACCGCGTGCACGGTCGAGGATTTCGCCAGCCGCAGCGCGAAGGTTCCGCAACCGGCATAGAGGTCGGCGACGCGCTTCGATTTCGCCATGTGGCCGGTGACGAGATCCGCCATGACGGTTTCCATCTCCGGCACCGCCTGGAGGAAGGCGCCCGGAGGCGGCGACACCATCACGTCGTCGAAGGCCACCAGCGGCCGTTTCGGCGCCAGGACGATCTCGCCGTTGACGGTGAGCCGGGCAAGGCCCTCCGCGCGCACGATATCCGCCGCGGCGCGCTTCTGCCTGTCGTCGGGCGCGATCTTTCCTTCCACGGCGACGTCGAGGCCGGACAGCGTCAGGTTGACGGTCGCGTGCACCGTCCTGCCGGCGGGCAGGAGGGGTTCCAGCACCGCCTTCAGCGCCGGCCGCGCGGCGTCGATCTCCGGCGCGATGACGTGGCATTCCTCGATGTCGACGACCGTGTTGCTGGCCGCCTGCTGGAAGCCGAGCAGCACGCCCTTCTCGGTCAGGATTGCGGAGAAGACGGCGCGGCGGCGCGTGCGCGGTTCGCAGAAATGGGCCTGCCTGATGACGGAGGTGTCGAGGCCGCGGGCGCCGAGCGCCCTATCCAGCAGGCCGGCCTTCCACGTCCGGTAGGCGTCCGGGCCCATGTGCTGCAGGGCGCAGCCGCCGCAGGTCTCGAAATGGCGACAGACCGGCTCGACGCGGTCGGGGGAGGGGGTGCGGACCGAGAGCAGCGCCGCGCGCCTTCCGTCGGCGATCACCGTCACTGTCTCGCCCGCCAGCGTGTAGGGCACGAAGACCTGTCCGTCCCCGCTCTTCGCCACGCCGTCGCCGCGCGCGCCGAGTTCGTCGATGGTCAGCGTTTCCGTCCTGCTCATGCCTTGCGCCCCGCCAGGAGATATTCGGTGTTGCCGTCGCCACCCGCTATGGGGGATGGGCAGAGTCCCAGCACGGACCAGCCCGGCTGTCCGGCGAACCAGTCCGCCAGGTCGCCAGCGCATCTCTCCGCGTCGGCCTGTGCGACCAGCCCGCCCTTGCCGATCCTCTCGCGCCCGACCTCGAATTGCGGCTTGACCAGCAGTACCGCCTCCGCGCCCGGCGCGGCCAGCGCGAGCGCGGGCGGCAGGGCCAGCTTGAGCGAGATGAAGCTGACGTCGGAGACGACGAACCGGGGGCGGGCATCCCCGAGAAGGGCGGGGGCGAGATCGCGCGCGTTCAGCCCCTCGATATTCGTCACGCGCCGGTCGGCCGCGAGCCGTTCAGCCATCTGGCCGTGACCGACATCCACGGCGAACACATGCGCGGCGCCTTGTTCCAGCAGGACCTGGGTGAAGCCGCCGGTGGACGCGCCGACATCGAGCGCGATACGGCCCTCCGGCGACAGATCGAAATGTCCGAGCGCCGCCTTCAGCTTTAGCGCCGCGCGCGAGACGTAGGCCCGCGCGGGATCGTCGAGGTCGATCTCGGCATCGCGCGGGACCATCTGGCCGGGCTTTTCCGCCCGCGCCCCGCCGACGCGCACCGTGCCGCGCAGGATCGCGTCGCGCGCCCGCGAGCGGGATGCGAAGGCGCCGGTCTCGACCAGCAGCTGGTCGAGCCGGACGCGGTCTGTGGACGTGACGGTGCTCATGAACCGTTCATTGCCGGGTGACGCGCCCCTTGGCAATGGCTGAATCGATATCGGCTCATTCCGGCAGCGGGATGAATTCCTCCTCGTCGCCCGGCACGATGTCGAAGCAGCGGCTTTTCCATTCCTCCTTCGCCTGCTCGATGCGCTCGCGCGAGGAGGAGACGAAGTTCCACCAGATGTAGCGCCGCGAGCCGAGCGAGGCGCCGCCGAACAGCATGAAGGACGCACCGCGCTCCGAGCGCACGACGATGCGGTCACCGGGGCGGAAGACCAGCAGCCGGTCCGGGGCGAAGATGTCGCCCGCGATGTCGATCTCTCCTTCCACGACATAGACGGCGCGTTCCTCGGCGTCGGCCGGGATCTCGATCTCGCCGCCGGGGGCGAGCGTCACGTCGACATAGAGGGTCTCGGAAAACTGCGTCACCGGCGAGGAAACGCCGTGGAACGAGCCGATCAGCACCCGGGCTTGCGCCTTGCCGCCGTCGAGGACGCCCATCGACGCCGCATCGGTGTTCTCGAAGGACGGCGCGATTTCCTCCTTGTCGTCGGGCAGGGCCAGCCAGGTCTGCAATCCGGAAATGCGCCGCGCGGTCTGCCGCGTTTCCTCCGGCGAGCGTTCCGAATGGACGATGCCGCGTCCCGCCGTCATCAGGTTTATGTCGCCCGGCGCGATGACCATTTCGGTGCCGAGCGAGTCGCGGTGGCGGATCGTTCCGTCATAGAGATAGGTCACCGTGGACAGCCCGATATGCGGATGGGGCCGCACGTCGATCGCCTCGCCAGGCCGGAAGGTCGCCGGCCCCATGCGGTCGAAGAAGATGAAGGGGCCGACCAGCTTGCGCTTGAGCGAGGGCAGGGCGCGGCGCACCTCGAAGCCGCCGATGTCGCTGACCTTCGGGACGACCAGCGTCTCGATCGCGTCGCAGGCGAACGAGTCGCCCGGTTCCGGGTCGTTTCCGGGAAAGAAGCTCATGGCCTGCCTCCGCCTGTCTGTTCACTACGGCAAATGGGAGGCGGGGAGCGCAATTCAATCCGGGGCGACGGAGCGTTCGCCGGAGAGAGACGGGGACTACCCGTCCAGCGGTTCCGTACCGGCCGGCTTGCCCTCGCGGTTGAGCTTGATCTTCTCGATCTTGGCCTCGGCCGCCTTCAGCAGCGCGTCGCAACGGTTGCGAAGCGCTTCGCCGCGTTCGTAGATGGCGATGGATTCGTCCAGCGGCACGTCTCCGCGTTCCAGCTTGTCCACGATCTCTTCCAGCTGTTTCAGCGCCGTCTCGAAGTTCATCTCCTTCACGTCGGCGTGGGTCGGAGCGTCGGCCATGTGGTTCATCCTCGCATCAGTCGCAAAACATGGGCGGCCGTCGAGGCCGCCAGTCCCTTCAGATCGTAGCCGCCTTCCAGCAGGCTGACGAGCCGGTTGTCGCAGTGCTGGCCCGCCAGGTCCATCAGCTTGCCGGTCGCCCAGTCGAAATCGTCCTCGACGAAATTGAGCTCGGCCAGCGGGTCGCGGTGGTGGGCGTCGAATCCGGCGGACACGATTACCAGATCGGGACGGAACGCGTCGACCGCTTTCAGGATGCGGTCACGGAAAGCCTCGCGGAACCGGTCGCCCGAATCGTGCGGGCTGAGCGGCGCGTTGCAGATGGTGCCGTGCGCGCCGGTCTCGTCCTTGGCGCCGGTGCCGGGATAGAGCGGCATCTGGTGCGTGGAGCAGTAGAGCACGGAGGCGTCGTCCCAGAAGATGTCCTGGATGCCGTTGCCGTGATGCACGTCCCAGTCGACGATGGCGATGCGTTCGGCACCGTGCTTCCTCTGCGCGTGCCGGGCGGCGATCGCCGCGTTGTTGAACAGGCAGAAGCCCATCGCGGTCGCCTTCTCGGCGTGGTGGCCGGGCGGCCTTGCCGCGACGAAGACATTCGCCGCAGCGCCGGTGAAAACGTCATCAACGGCGGCATTGGCCGCACCGATGGCATGCAGCGCCGCCTCGTAGCTCTTCGGGCTGGCGCAGGTGTCCTCGTCGATGCGGGCGATTCCCGTCTCCGGGATCTGCGCCATGACGCGCTCGACATATTCGTCGGGATGGGCGTAGCGGATGGTCGCGGGGTCGCCCTCGGGCGCCTCGACCCGGTCGAGGCCCGCGAAGACCTCGTTGTCCAGCGCGGCGGCGATTGCGCGCAGCCGGTCGGGCCGTTCGGGATGGCCCGGCGGCACCTCGTGTTCGAGAAAGATCTCATGCGTGTAGAGGCGGGTGGTCATCGCGTCTATGTAGCATCAAAGCCGCGCCATGCCATCCGCCTCCTGTGGATGTTTTACTGTGTGACGGGCCGTCCGCCGAAGGACTGCTTCGCCTTCTGGGTCAGCTCGCGGAACTTGTCGGACGCGCCGGCGAGCTTGGCGTCCCATTCCGGGTCCGGCTGCTGGCCCTCGATGCGGGCGAAGAAGACCTGCATCAGCGCCGCGATGGCGAAGGGCTCCATGACGGCGGCCTTGAACGACCAGGCCAGCATAAAGGCGAACACGAAGCTGTAGCCGCTGGTCGATCCCGGCACCATGTAGACGAACAGGGCGGCCGGGCCGAGCGCGATCAGGAACACGATCAGCGAGAGCGCCCACATGACGATCGACAGCCACACCGCGTTCTTGACCATGTGGCCGCCGTTCTGCGCGTAGAGCACGAGCGCGTGGCGCGAGGTCTCCCACGGATTTTCGCTGGCGACGCGGATGTTGTAGCCGAGGATGATCTCGTCGACATAGGTCAGCGACATGCGGATGATGCCGTTGACGAAGCCGGCAATGGCGTTGAGGCCGGGGATCGGCAGGAAGGCGGCGACGCCGCCGATCAGGCCGGTGATCGCCCGGATGACGCCCTTGATGAGCTGGTCGAGTGCAAACAGCACGTTGGCCTCGCCGAAGCGGCCGCGCACCGTCTCCTGCGCGTGGCCGATCTGGCCCTGCGGCAGCGTCCGGCCGTCGATCAGCTCGACCATCACGGCGATGTGGCCGGCCTTGACCATGTAGAGGATGTATTCGCGGATCCAGTAGACGATGGCCGAGACCAGGCCGAAGCCGGCGATCCCGCCCCACACCGCGAAGGAGGACGGATCGTCACCGATCTGTCCGACGCCGTAGCCGATGCCGGCACCGGCGCCGACGGCGAACACATAGGCGAAGGTTATGCCGAAATAGACCGCCATGCGCAGGATGACGAACGGCATGGTTCGGCCGACAATGGAAAGTGTCTTTGCTACGGAAAAGTCCCACATGGCAGTACCCCCTCGGTTTGAA
Source organism: Oricola thermophila (assembly GCF_013358405.1). NCBI lineage: Bacteria > Pseudomonadati > Pseudomonadota > Alphaproteobacteria > Hyphomicrobiales > Ahrensiaceae > Oricola > Oricola thermophila. Next base: position 2,217,015 of record NZ_CP054836.1, on the reverse strand, counting down.
CTCCGGTCGGACCTTAGCCGCGCGCCGCTTGCCCGGTGTGGCGAATGTCACACCGCCGTCAAGGCATGATGACGAGCAGCCGGCCCTCGGTGGTGCCGGTCACCACGCGTCCGTCGATCACGATCACCGCCTTGTCGATGGTTGCCGGAATGGCGATGTCCGGCAGGTCGGAGAGCGGGAAGCGCAGCCGCGTGCGGTCCTGTGACAGGAGCACCAGGTCGTCCCTGCCGTCGCCGTTCACGTCTCCGACGGCCGACAGGCCGAGCTCGCGGGAACCGATGACGTGGTTGGAGACGTCGGTGGCGAGCGTGTCGCTTTCGCTGACATTGCCGTCGGCAAAGGTCAGCGAGAACAGCCGTCCGCCGATATGCGGCGTGCGCACGGCGTAGACTGTGGCCGTGCCGTCGTCATTGCCGATGATGCCGGCGATGTTGGTCCAGCGGTTCGGACTGCCGTTCTCGCTGCCCGCGCCGAGCTCGACCAGTTCGCCTTCGCGGATGCCGTAGAGCGCGACCGCCGCGCCGCCGGTCTGCGACGAGCGGATGGCGATCACCTCGTTGCGGCCGTCGCCGTCGAGGTCCCGGATGCGCGGCGTGATGTCCTCGAAGACCTGCGTCTCGGGGAGGACGAATTCCAGTTTCTCGCGCTCGTCCGTCACGACGACCAGAGAGCCGCCCTCTGTCGCGTCCCCGAGCACGCCGTGGGCGTAGCGCTCCGTCGGCTGGCCGTACCACGCATTGCGGATATCGCCTTCCTCGGCGATGGCGATGTAGCCGTCGGGCAGGACGTTGGAGGGAACGCGCTGGCTGATGGTGCCGTTCGACAGCGTCTGCAGGCAGATGCCGGCATCCGCGTCGCAGGGCACGAGCTGGAAGGTTTCCTCGCCGACGGTCGCGAAGCTGCCCATGGCGTCCTGGTAGAGGGCGCGCAGCGGCTGCGGAAGCCCGATCTCGAACAGTTCCGCGGCGCGGGTGCCCGTCCCACCGGAAAGCAGCGCGGCCGCGGCGAACGCGACGAGCGCGAGGCTAGAGGATCTCCGTCGACGTGATCCGGATGCCGAAACCTTCGAGCCCCACATAATGTCTCTCCCTCGATGCAAACAGCTTGATCGAGCCGATCCCGAGATCTTTCAGGATCTGTGCCCCCAGCCCGATTTCGCGCCATTCGTTTTCGCGGTCCTGCGCCTCCGCGTGCTCTTCCGGCAGGCGCCGCCCGGAGGCGCGTCCGACGCCGACCGAGCCCTCGCGCAGATAGACGACCACGCCGCGGCCTTCCTCCTTCATGCGTCGCAGGATCGATGTCATCGTCTTTTCCCTGCCGAACACATCGTCGACCACGGATTCCATATGCAGCCGCACCGGTACGTCCACGCCGTCGCGGATGTCGCCGAAAACGACGGCGAGATGGTGCATCGGGTCCCAGGGCAGCGTGTAGGCGTAGGCCTTCGCGGGACCGGCTTCCGTGTCCACGTCGAAGGTCTCGACCATCTCGATCAGCGTTTCCTTGCGCTGCCGGTAGTGGATCAGGTCGGCCACGGAGACCTGTTTCAGCCCGTGCTTTTCAGCGAAGGCGGTGACCTCGGGGCCGCGCATGACCGTGCCGTCGTCGTTGACGAGTTCGGAGATGACACCGATCGGAGGCAGGCCGGCGAGCTTGCAGAGGTCCACGGCGGCCTCGGTGTGGCCCGAGCGCATCAGGACACCGCCCTCGCGGGCGACCAGCGGGAATATGTGGCCGGGGCGGACGAAATCGGCCGCGCCGGCATTCGGGTTGGCGAGATTGCGCACCGTCGTCGTGCGGTCGTCAGCCGAGATGCCCGTGGTGGTGCCGTGCTTGTAGTCGACGGTCACCGTGAAGGCCGTGGCGTGCGGCGCGTCGTTCTCGGCGACCATCGGCGCGAGATTGAGCCGCTTTGCCTCGTCGCGCGTCATCGGCGCGCAGACGATGCCGGAGGTGTGCCGCACGATGAAGGCCATCTTTTCCGGGGTCGTGTGCACGGCGGCGACGATCAGGTCGCCCTCGTTCTCGCGCCCGTCGTCGTCCATCACCACGACGATTTCGCCGCGTTCGAAGGCGCGCAGCGCCTCAATCACCTTTGCCTGGTCGTATGCCATGGAAATTCCTAAATCCGCCCTGTCTGCCCGCGGTGTCGCAAATAATGGTCGGCGATCGCGCAGGCAACCATGGCTTCGCCGATGGGAACCGCCCGAATGCCCACGCAGGGATCGTGCCGGCCCTTGGTGACGACCTCCGTCTCCTCGCCGTCGGCGGTGATCGACCGCGTGGGGGTAAGGATGGAGGAGGTCGGTTTGACGGCGAAACGCGCCACGACCGGCTGCCCGGTTGAAATGCCGCCGAGGATGCCGCCGGCATTGTTGGAAAGGAAGGACGGGTTGCCGTATTCGTCGAGCCGGATCTCGTCGGCGTTCTCCTCGCCGCGGATGCGCGCGGCCTCGAAGCCGTTGCCGATCTCCACGCCCTTGACCGCGTTTATCGACATGAGCCCGGAGGCAATGTCCTGGTCGAGCTTGGCATAGACCGGCGCGCCGAGACCGGCGGGCACGCCCTCCGCGACGACCTCGATCACCGCGCCGACCGACGAGCCGGCCTTTCGGATGGCGTCGAGATAGTCGGCGAACTCCTCGGCCGCCTGCGGGTCCGGCGTGAAGAAGGGATTGCGGTTCACTTCCTCCCAATCCCACCGGTCGCGGTCGATTTCCTTCGTTCCCATCGAGACCAGGGCGCCGCGCACGACGAGGCCGGGCACGACCTTGCGGGCCAGCGCGCCGGCCGCCACCCGCGCTGCCGTCTCGCGCGCCGAGGAGCGGCCGCCGCCGCGATGGTCGCGGATGCCGTACTTGACGTCATAGGTGAAGTCGGCGTGGCCGGGCCGGTAGCGCTTCGCGATGTCTGAATAGTCCTTCGATCGCTGGTCGGTGTTCTGGATCATCATGCAGACCGGCGTGCCGGTGGTCACCAGCGTCTCGCCGTCATCCTGCGGCATGACACCCGAAAGCACGCGCACCTGGTCGGGTTCGCGGCGCTGGGTGGTGAATTTCGACTGGCCGGGCTTGCGCTTGTCCAGGTAGGCCTGCACCTCGGCCTCGGTAAATTCGATGCCGGGCGGACAGCCGTCGATCACGCAGCCAAGGGCGATTCCGTGGCTTTCGCCCCAGGTGGTGACGCGGAAAAGATGGCCGTAAGTGTTGTGCGACATGAAGATAGCCCGATTCTGAGCCTGTTATTAGAACAGAGGCGGTGGAAAAGGAAACACTCTCGCCGCAAAGCGGTGGATCACGCGTCGCCGCCGCCGAGCCAGTGGGTGTCCGCGCCGTCGAACCGATAAACCTTGTCCTGCGGCACGGGCCAGTCGGCGATCTCCGTGCCGTCGACATCCTCGATGATGAAGCGCGTCGCCCTCAGGATGCCGCCGTGGCAGACGACGACGGACGGGCCGGTCAGCTCGTCGAGAAAGGCGGAGACCCGCTTCACGGCCTCGGCATAGCTCTCGCCGCCCGGGGGGGTGTGCGTCCACTTGTCGGCATTGCGGCGCGCCATCTCCTCGGGCTCCTCGGCTTCCAGTTCCTCGATCCGCTTGCGCTCCCAGGCGCCGAAGGTGATCTCGACGAGCCGGTCGTCGGTCATGTAGCCGCCCGGATCGAGGCCCATCTCGCCGCGCATGATTTCCATGGTCTCCCGCGCGCGGCCGAGCGGGCTGGAAAAGAAGCGCCAGCCGGACCAGTCGAGGCCGAGCGAGGCGAGAAGGCGGCCGTTGCCGGCGGCCTGCGCGCGGCCGAGCGCATTCAGTGGAATGTCCACCTGGCCCTGGTAGCGCCTTTCGCGGTTCCAGTCGGTCTCGCCGTGGCGGATCATGAAGAACGGCGGCCTTGCCTTGGTGGTCATCGCGAGGTCCGTCGCCTTTCCGGGCTGGGGAGGGTGTCAGTCTTTCGTCATGTCCGGCGCGTCGACCGCCTTCATGCCGACGACATGGTAGCCGGCGTCGACATGGTGCACCTCGCCGGTCACGGAGCGGGACAGGTCGCTGAGCAGATACAGCGCTGCGTCGCCGACCTCCTCGATCGTCACCGTCTTGCGCATCGGCGAGTTGTACTCGTTCCAGCGCAGGATGTAGCGGAAATCGCCGATACCGGAGGCGGCGAGCGTCTTGATCGGCCCGGCGGACAGCGCGTTGACGCGGATCCGGTTCGGCCCGAGATCGGCGGCGAGATATCGCACCGAGGCTTCCAGCGCCGCCTTGGCCACGCCCATGACGTTGTAGTGCGGCATGACCTTCTCGGCGCCGTAATAGGTCAGTGTCAGGATCGAGCCGCCGCTCGACATCAGCGGCTCGGCGCGCTTGGCGATCGACGTCAGCGAATAGACGGAGATATCCATCGTCCGGCCGAAATTGTCGCGCGTCGTGTCGATGTAGCGACCGGTCAGCTCGTCTTTGTCGGAGAAGGCGACCGCGTGGACGACGAAGTCGAGCCGTCCCCATGTCTTTTCCAAATGTCGGAACACTTCCTCGATCGTCTCCGGCTCGGTGACGTCGCAATGGCCGCAGACGATGGCGTTCAGTTCCGCCGCGAGCGGCTCGACACGCTTCTTCAGCGCGTCGCCCTGATAGGTGAATGCAAGCTCCGCGCCCTGGTCGGCACAGGATTTCGCGATGCCCCATGCAATGGACTTGTTGTTCGCGAGGCCGATGATGAGGCCACGCTTGCCTTTCATGAGGCCCGTCCCGGTGGTCATGGTGTGTTTCCCGACTCGACTTTCAATAAGGTGGGCGAGCATATCGCACAGCAAAATGCAGCCTTCAAGCGCGTTTCCGTGTCCGGGTGGACCGGGCGGCTCGCCCCGGCGGGGCCGTCCCGCGTCGGAAAGTCAGGCAGTCGTCTTCCGGAACAGCGCTTCCAGCGCCTCGCGCTTTTCGTCGGGAAGCCGGATATGCAGCACCGCGAGCAGATCTCCGTGACCGCCCTTCGGAGCCGGAAGCCCCTTGCCTTTCAGGCGCATGGTCTGGCCGGAGGAGGTCCATGCAGGGACGGAGAGGGCGACCTTCTTTCCGTCCGGAGTGGCCAGCGGCACCTTGCCGCCGAACACCGCCGTTTCCAGCGGGACGTCCACATCCTGATATATGTTGGCGCCGTCGATGCGCATGCCTTCGCCGGGTTTGATGCGGATAGTGGCCAAAATGTCACCGCGATGTCCGGTGGCGCTCGCCTGGCCCTGGCCCTTGAGGCGGATGACCTGTCCGTCGACCGCGCCCTTCGGTATCTTCACCGCGATGGTGCGTCCGTCGGGCAGCCGGAGCTTCGCCTTGCCCTCGCCGAAGATGTCGGAGACGCCGACCGGCAGCTCGGCCTCGATATCCTTGCCGCGCTGGGGCTGTGCCGTCCTGCGCTTGCCGCCGGCGCCGCCCATGTCGGAAAAGCCGGAGAACGGTCCGCCGCCGCTCCGGCCGCCGCCGAAAGCGGAGCCGAAGAGTTCCGACAGGATATCCTCGGCCGCGCCCGCGCCGCCGTGGAACTCGAATCCGCCGGTTCCCCCGCGCGCATCGAAGCCGTCATAGGCGAAGCCGCTGCCGCCGGCTCCGTGGAAGGTTTCGCGGCCGTCGGCGTCGATTTCCCCGCGGTCGTACTGCTTGCGCTTGGTTTCGTCGCCGATGATCTCATAGGCGCGCGAGATCTCCGAAAAGCGCTCCTGCGCCTTCGGGTCGTCCTTGTTCGCGTCCGGATGGTATTTCTTCGCCAGTTTCCGGAAGGCGGACTTGATTTCTGATGTGCTTGCCGTCTTGGCGACGCCAAGCACCGTATACGGGTCTCTCATGGCTGTATTGTGCTGGTTCACCTGATTTCACCCGTAATATGGCGACGATGCGTCGCGGATTCCAGACGTGGCGTCCGGATGCGCCCGATCAGGCGTCATTGCCGAAGCCGAGCGGCTCGAGGAGGCGTGTCCACCAGCCTGTGCGGCGGTCCAGGCAGAGTTCCCCCTGGTACACGGTGACGCCGTCATAGGCGTTCCGGGTCGCGGTAAAGCTGCGGCAGGTCTGCCCGGCTACCTTGCGCTGCGCGATTTCCGTGATGACGCCGGAGGAGCCGGTCGACTGGTTGGCCCAGTTGAGCGGGCCGTCCTCGAGGCTGTTCAGGTCGGCCGAGGTTACGGCGTTGCGGATCGTGTCCTCGTCGAGAAGCCGGTCGCGTTCCGCTCCCTCGGCGCCGTCGGCCTGGCGGAAGGGATCCGGTGCCACGGCCGTCGTGGAGTCGACGATGGCAATGGAGCCGACGGCCGCCTCGTCGAGATCCCTGCCGGTCATGCTGCAGGCCTGGAGGGTGAATGCGAACGTGGCGCATGCGGCGAATCTGCACACGAATGCAGGCACCCCCTTGCGGGGATGCGAAATTCTTCCGATTGTGCGCACGAAAAACCCCATTGGTTACGCCATCGCCATCAGCGGCAGATGCCGCCGCAGTCCCGGAAAGACTATGACGTCCTCACAGTTAACAAACACTGACTTCACCACCCGCGAAGATCCGTTCGCATTGTTCGGGGAGTGGCTTTCGGAAGCCGAGAAATCCGAGATCAACGATCCGAATGCCACGGCGCTCGCCACCGTTGACGAGGACGGGCTGCCGAATGTGCGCATGGTGCTCCTGAAGGAGTTCGACGAGCGCGGTTTCGTCTTCTACACCAACTTCGAGAGCCAGAAGGGGCAGGAGGTGCTTTCCGCGCGCAAGGCGGCGATGTGCTTCCACTGGAAGTCGCTGCGCCGACAGGTGCGCGTGCGCGGTCCGGTGTCGGTTGTTTCGGACGAGGAGGCCGATGCCTATTTCGCCTCGCGGGCTCGCGGCAGCCGGATCGGCGCATGGGCCTCGAAGCAGTCCCGGCCGCTGGAAAGCCGGTTCGCGCTCGAAAAGGCGGTGGCGAAGGTCGCCGCCCGGTACCCGGTGGGCGACATTCCGCGCCCGCCATACTGGTCCGGGTTCCGGATCTCGCCCCTCTACATCGAGTTCTGGAAGGATGGCGCCTTCCGGCTGCACGACCGCGTGGTGTTCAGGCGCGGGGACGAGGCGGAAGGCTGGACCCGCACGCGCCTCTATCCCTGAGCCTTCAGCCTGGCGAGCAACTCGTCGATGAAGGCGGGCACGATGCGCGTCGCCGGTCCGTGCCGGTGGCTGTCGAACAGGTGCGTGCCGTCCGATCGCTGCAGGTTCAGCTCGACGGTTTCGGCTCCGGTGCGCGACGCGATCTCGACGAATTCCGCCGCGGGGTAGACCGCGCCGCTGGTGCCGATGGCAACGAAGAGGTCGCAGGCGTCGAGCCTGCGGAATATCTCCTCCATGCGATAGGGCATTTCGCCGAACCAGACGATGTCCGGCCGCACATATCCGACGGTTCCGCATGCCGGGCAGGCCGACGCGGTCGTCATGTCGCCTTCCCAGTCGAACCGGTTCTCGCAGGCGCGGCACCATGCGCGCCGCAATTCGCCGTGCATGTGGATCAGCTTTCTCGAACCGGCGCGCTCGTGCAGGTCGTCGATGTTCTGCGTGACCAGCAGGAAATCGTCGCCAAGCGCGTCTTCGAGGCGGACAAGCGCCTCGTGGGCCGCATTCGGGCGCACGGCGCGCAATTCCGAGCGCCTGTCGTTGTAGAATGCGTGGACCAGCTCGGGATCGGCCGCGAAGGCCTCCGGCGTTGCCAGCTGCATGGGATCGTATCTCGCCCAGACGCCGTCCGGGTCGCGGAACGTGGACAGGCCGCTTTCCGCCGAAATGCCGGCACCGGTGAGGACGACGATGTTCATGGTGGTTTCAGTCTCCCGATCGGTTGCCCGCAGGTTGCCCCGATAGTAAGTGCACGGTCAACCGGCGATGGCGACCGGTGAGGGGAGGAGCGGCGCGATGGACATGGACGGTTACTTCGAACGCATAGGGCTGGACGGATGCGCGGCGACCCTGCGGGGGCTCGAGGAACTGCAGTCGGCGCAGATGCGCGCCATCGCCTTCGAGAACATCGACCCGCTGCTCGGCCGGGTGCCGGACGTGTCGCTTGCCGGCATCCGCGACAAGCTGGTTGCCGGTGGGCGCGGCGGCTACTGTTTCGAGCTGAACACCCTGTTCGGCGCCGCGCTGCAGGCCTGCGGTTTCCGGGCGGATCGCGTGCTTGCGCGCGTCCGCAACGGCGCGCCCCGCGGCGGGCAGCGCAGTCACCTGGCATGGATCGTGACGGTCGGCGGCGAGGAATGGCTCGCCGACACCGGTTTCGGCGGCGCGGGGGCATCGGTGCCGCTGCGCGTCGCCGCCCGCGCGGTGCAGGAGGCGCCGACCGGGCGCTACCGTTTCGTGGAGGACGACGGGGCCGGCGAACTGGTGCTGGAGCGCGAGACGCCGGAAGGCTGGTACGCCCTGTTCGGTTTCGACCGCGTTCCGGTCTCCGATGTCGATGTCGAGGCCGCGAATTTTCTTTGCGCGCGGTGGGAGAGGGCGCCGTTCCCCTCCAACCTCATGCTGAGCCGCCATCACGAGCGCGGCCGCGTCAGCCTTCTCAACACCGCCCTGCGGGTGGAAAGCCGCGGCGAGGTGGAGAAGCGCACCATAGCTTCCGAGGCGGAGTTGCGCGCGGTCCTTCTCGACCTCTTCTCCCTGCCGGGCGCCGCGGACCTTGCGCCGTCGATCTGGCGCCGTCTCGCGGAGTTGGGGCATGCAGCGATCCGTCCGCGATGAATTGCTTTTGGCGTCAATGTATATGTATGGTGCGCCTGCTGTGACGAAGAATAAAATTGAAGAAAATATGATTAAAATTGCTCGCTTAATGATTAACGTGCAATCGCGTTGACCTAAAGGTAGTGAAAGCAATATTAACACTTTATTCATCATGAAGGGTGGGTAGGTGCGTAATGAGTAGGGTTGAACGATTGAAGAACGGCACGATTGATACGCCGATGCCGGCGGCTTCTGATCTGGAAGTGGATGGCAACGATATTGCCGCGTCCGAAGGGCTGGATGAGCTCGAGAACGAGATCGTCATGCAGCTCGAGAAGGAGTTCGGCGGCAAGGACGATGCCGCGAAGGCCGAATCCGCGCTGCCGAAATCCGCACCGGCGGAAGCCACCCCTGAAGCGGCAGTTAACGCAGCGATGTCCGATTTCGATACATCCAGCCGCCAGCTGGAAATGCGCCGCAAGCGCGAGATGGCCTCCGCGATGGAGGAGCAGATCCACGACGGGGCGCGCATTTTCGGCGGCCTGGCCAAGCAGGCGGCCACGCTTTCGGATTATCTGGAGAAGATGGAAGCGGAAATGAAGCGTCTCGAGCGCATCGAGGCGAGCTCGACCAAGCTTCGCATCGCCAGCGAGGGCCTGATCCGCAACAATCACGAGATGAAGGCGACGATCGAGGAACAGCGCAAGAAGGTTGCACTTCTCGAGTCGAAGGTCGCGTCCCTGCGTGACGCAAACGAGGCCGCCCGCACCAACCTGGCCCGTCTCGCCGAGGAAAAGCGGATCATGGGCGTCGACCTTGACGCCGCGAAGTCCGAGATCGCGCGGCTGGAGAACGACAAGCGTGCCGCCACCGAGCGCAGCGAGCGCAGCGAGGAGGAGGTGCGCGAGCTGAAAACCAACCTTACCATGGCGAAGGATCGCGAGAAGGTCATGGCGATCGAGATGCGCAAGCTCGAGGATGACCTGTCGCGCAGGAATGCCGAGATCGAGGAGCTGAGGGACCGCAAGACCCAGTTCGAGATCGAGATCGAGGAACTGAAATCGCGCAACGCGACGGTCGAGACCACGATCGTCGAGCAGCGCTCGCGCATCGAGGAATTGACTTTCGAGCTGAAATCCAGCCGCAAGGAGATGGAGGAAGTCATCCGTCTCAAGCAGCAGCGCATTCTCGAACTCGAGGCGCGCAACCGCGAACTCGGCGCTGCGCGCCAGGAGTTCGACGAGGCGATGACGCCCTCGATCGCGCTGGGCGACGATGACGACAGCGCGCTTGCGCCGTCGCCGGCGAAGCCGCGCGCGAAACCGGCGACGAAGCCGGCTTCGAAGACCGGCGCCAAGTCGGCGCCGAAGTCCGCGTCCCGCCAGGGGACCCGCTCGCAATCCAGATCGACGGGCAAGCAGCCGGTCAAGGCCGGCTGACGCCTGTCGCGGCATCATGTTTCGGTCGCGTCTCCTGATCGGTTCCCATGCGCGCCGACGGGTGCTATCCCATTCGTCACGGACAACGATCCAGGACGGTAGACGATGGCATTCGAGGGACTGATCACGCGGCTGAACATGATGTTCAACGAGATGGAGAACCAGCCGGAGGACGCCCATGAGCTGCTCGAGCAGATCCACATGGAGCTCAGCCGGCTGAAGGCGACCGGCCAGCCGCTGCCGCAGGACTTGCTGGACTTCGAGGCACGCCTCAACGCCGAGTTCGAGAAGCGCGGCATCAGCCCCGGTGCAGCGCGGCAATAGCCGCCCGGCGCTGCGCTAGGCCGACAGCCTTTGCAACAGCCGCCTTGCGACCGTCAGGATCCTGATTTCCCCGATATGTGCCGAGAAGCCGCCCGAGTAGACGAGGCGGATCATCGTGGCACGCGCGCGCAGGGTTTCATCAAGCTGGATCGCGAATTCCTCCTGCGAACGGCGCACGATCCGCCCACGCAGTATATCGGAGCGGATCCGGATCGAGACCGGATCGCCCACTGACGCCTGGATGGTGCCCAGCAGGCGCATGCCGCCGGTGGAAATGTCGGCGGTACGGAACGTCGCCACATGCGAGCCGCTGGCGACCGTCACCGGTTCACCGCCGAGCATCCGGTCGTCGCGACGCTGGCGCGGCTTTTCGATGCATACCGCGATAGCCGCGATCAGGATGAGTATGTTGTACCAGCTCCAGTAGAGAGCTACGGCGCTCGAGTCGGGAACTGCCTTGTTGCCGCCGAAGGTTACTGCGATCCCCAGCACCGTCAGTACCAGAAGGGTGGAGAACATGGTCAGCATCCGCCACTGGACAACCGTTTTCGAGCGGTCGCCGCCCTTTGCCGTCACCTTGAACTTGCGACCCTTCGGCCAAAGGATGCCGACGAAGGCCGCGGTCAGGATCTCCCGCACGGCCAGCAATTGCGAGAGGTCCGTCATGATGGGCAGGACGCGCCGGTTGGAGAGCCATCCCATCACGGCCATGTGGGCGAAGTAGAACGGCAGGAAGTTGGCGATGCCTTCCGTGGTGTCGATGGCGACTGCCTGGATGCCCAGGAGAAGATAGAGTATCGGTACGACCAGCCCGGCAACACGGAACAGGTTGGCGCCGAACCAGAACAGCATCGTCTCGATCAATGCGACCCTGTCGATCCGTCTCAGCCCGTTGCCGAAACGGAACGGGCCGTCGACCCCGCGCACGATCTGGAAAAAGCCGAGGCACCAGCGGCTGCGCTGGGTAATGTATTCCTGCAGGCCTTCCGGAGCCAGGCCGAAGGACAGGGGCTCGTTGAGAAAGACCGTGCGATAGCCGTTGCGCTGCATGCGCAGCGTCAGCAGGTAATCCTCGGTCACGGAATCGGTGGGAAAGAAACCGATCGTGTCGAGCGCGTCCATGCGAATGACGGACGAGGTGCCGCAGCAGAATGCCGTGCCCCAGGCGTCCTTCGCCGGCATCAGCACGTCGAAGAAGTAGCGCTGTTCGTCCGGCCATGCGTCCGAGGTGCGCAGATTGGCCTGGATCGGGTCCGGGTTCATGAAATGCTGCGGCGTCTGCACGATGCCGACATCGTCCTCGTGGAACAGCGTGAGAGCCCGCGTCAGGAAGACCGGCGTCGTGACGAAGTCCGCGTCGAGGATCGAGATGAAGTCCGGCGGCTCGTCGAGGCCGCGCACATGAGTGAGCGCGTTGTTGATGTTGCCTGCCTTGGCATGCGCATTGTCGGCGCGGGCCAGGTAGTTGCAGTCGTAATCGGCTGCCAGCTCGCGCAGCCAGTCCCGGCGGCCGTCGTCGAGTACCCAGACACGGTAGTTCGGATACTCCATGGCCTTGGCGCCGATCATCGTGCGCTCGAGGATCTCGCGGCCCTCGTTGTAGGTACAGATGAAGACATCCACCAGCGGCATGTGTTCCTTCGCCTGCAGCCAGGGCAGGTTTGCATCCACTTCCGGCGACCGGTTCCGCGTGCGTGTCAGCGTGATGTAGGAGAGGAACGACGCGCCCAGCGCGCTCAGCTCGATGGCGAAGAACAGCCAGCCTGCCGCGAAGTCGGTCAGGTTGTCCATCGACGGGATCGTTTCCGTCGCGCGCCAGTAGACGTAGCGGATCGTGAAGATCTGGGCGATGGCGATCGGCAGGATGCGCCAATGGCTGTTGCGGTCGATCCAGGGCAGTATCATCAGCAGCAGGGCGGCCAGGATGAGACCTGGAGCAGCGCCCTCCAGCAGCGTGGATGTCATGGGATTCATGATGTTGCTACCTGTCGTTTCCTGCCGGCGCCGCTAGGCCCCGGTGCCTCCGAAAACGACGCGGCCCGTGCGGCCGACAGCGCAATCGTTCGCCGATCCGGCCGTGTCCAGCGCAACCGTCACGCGATAGGATTCTTTCTGCAGCGCGGAAGGGAGTATGGCGAAGTTGGACGATGCCGTGGCCACGCCGCTGAGCTGGACGACCTTGCCTGCAACGGCGTCGCCACCCTCGCGGTAGATGAAGCGCGCGGGCATTCCGGTGGATAGACTGTTGTAGACCGCTTCTGTCACAACCGCCGTCACGATGGCCTGCGAGCAGTTCAGCAGACGGAACAGGTCCTGTCCGGCAGCGACCTGTTCGCCGGGCGCGGTCAGCACTTCCCAGACGCGGCCGGCGACCGGGGAGGCAAGTTCGGCCGCGCTGACAAGTTCGAAGGCTTCCCTCTCGCGTGCCACGGCGGCCTCGGCGCGGGCGATGCGCGATTCCTGGCGCTTCACCCCGGCCTCGGAATTGGCGATCTGCTCGTCGATCTCGTCGATCCGCTGAGCCGTGCGCGGTTGATCGTTGTAGCTGTCGCCGACATAGATGCCGGCGGCCAGCGCGTCGCGTTCCACCAGCAGGGCGGTGCGAGCGGCGCGGGCTTCGGCGGCCGTTGCCTTGGCGACGGCCGCATCGCGATCGGCCTCGCCGAGCGAATTCTGCGCCACGATGCCCTTCTCCTGCAGCATCGCGCTGCGCTCCTGCACGCTGCCTGCATTCGCCACGACGGCATCGGCCGCAGCGATGCGGGCGTCGGCCTCGGCGATCTGCGCCTCGATCTGGCGCAGGCGGTTCACGCGGAAGGCGTCGAGCTTTACCGACAGGTCGGCGCGCAGCGAACCAAGGCTGACCAGCCGGGCCGCGAGCGCGTCGCGTTCCTCGCGTGCCTCGTCGAGTTCCTTGAGTGCATCGGCCAGGCGGAAATCGTCCATGCGCGGGTTGCTGACTCGTACCAGACTGGCTCCGGGTTCGATCGCATCGCCAACGGCGATTTCGCCGCTCACGACGCCACTGATCGGCGCGCGAATCGTTACGAGAGGCGCGTTAATGACGGCCTCGACGCTCTGGACCTGGAAAAGGCGTTGCGCCGGCATCCAGCCTGCGACGGCTATGAGCACGACCCCGATGCCGGTCTTGATCAGCCGCGACCGCAGGCGCGACGGCGGGGGCGCGCCGGGGGCTGCCGGATCCTTCGTTTTGCGTTCCTTTTCCGTATCGACATGTTCGCGCAGCAGGGATTCAAGCTTGGCCACGTTGGCCCGGTCCGTCTCTTCGGAGCGAAACTCGCCGGCCGGGTCGCTGGATGCAGCGGTGTTTCCGACCGCGGGTGCTGTATGAGAAATCATTGTTCTGACAAACCGGCTGGCGGTTCCCTGTTGAATCTTGGAATGGAGCCGGCCGTTTGCTTTTGAACCAGTCCGGTTGCGGTTCACTGTCAGATATTTGGGGAATGAAATAATAAACTTCCCGGAATTCGTCCGGACATGGATAAGAGATGCTTAACGTTGCGTTATCCAAAAGAATAGCCGCGGCGGGGCCGCGGCTATTTTCATTGTTTTTCTAAAGGGCTAGCGAGGTTCGCTGCGAAGTCCCTTGATGATCGCGAAGCAGGCCAGCAGCAGCACGATCGTGAAGGGGAAGCCCGTCGATACCGATGCCGCCTGCAATGCGCCCAGTCCGCCGCCGAGGAGCAGGGCGATGGCGACCAGTCCCTCGAAACATGCCCAGAACACGCGCTGCGGAACCGGGGCGTCCACCTTGCCGCCGGCGGTGATCGTGTCGATCACCAGGGAGCCGGAGTCCGAGGAGGTGACGAAGAACACGATCACCAGCACGATGGCGATGAAGGACGAGATCGCCTGAAGCGGCATCGCCTCCAGCATGGCGAACAGCTTGAGTTCCAGCGGCGCGTCGGCCACGACCTGGTAGCCGTCGTTGACGATCTGGCTGATCGCGGTGCCGCCGAAGGTGGTCATCCACAGCACGGATACGATCGACGGCACGATCAGCACCGCGGTGATGAATTCACGCACGGTGCGGCCGCGCGAGATACGGGCGATGAACATGCCGACGAAAGGCGACCACGAGATCCACCAGGCCCAGTAGAAGGACGTCCAGCCCTGGCGGAAATTGTCGTCCGTTCGCCCGAACGGATTGGAGAGTTCCGGCAGGTACTTTGCGTATTCCCAGAGGTTGGTGAAGAAGCCCGAGATAATGGCGAGCGTCGGTCCGACGACGATCACGAAGAGCAGCAGGAGCGCCGCCAGGACCATGTTGATCTCGGACAGGCGCTTCACGCCGGCGTCGAGACCGGCAACGACCGACACCAGCGCCACGCCGGTGATCGCGACGATCAGGAGAACCTTGGAGAAGTCGTTGACCGGCAGTCCGAAGACGTGGTTGAGGCCGGCATTGGCCTGTTCGGCGCCGAGGCCGAGCGAGGTTGCGAGGCCGAACAGCGTCGCAAACACGGCAAGGATGTCGATGATGTGACCCGTCCAGCCCCAGACGCGCTCGCCGAAGATCGGGTAGAAGATGGAGCGCATCGTCAGGGGCAGGCCCTTGTTGTAGGCGAACAGGGCCAGCGCCAGCGCCACGACGGCGTAGATCGCCCAGGGATGCAGGCCCCAGTGGAAGATCGTTGCCGCCATGCCCAGATGGCGTGCTTCCGTCTCGTCGCCGGGTGCGCCGGCGAGCGGCGCCCAGCTCTCGGGCGTGCCGGCATTGTCGGCAAAGGACGAAGAGTAGTGGGAGATCGGCTCGGACACGCCGTAGAACATCAGGCCGATGCCCATGCCGGCGGCGAACAGCATCGCGAACCAGCCGGAATAGCTGTAGTCGGGCGAGGCGTCCTTGCCGCCGATGCGCACCTTGCCGAGCGGTGAGACGATCAGGAACACGCAGAGCAGGACGAAGATGTTGCCGGCCGCGAGGAAGAACCAGTCGAAGCTGGAGGTGAGCCAGACGCGCAGGTCGTTGAAGACGCCGCCGGCGGCCTCCTGGAAGGCCAGCGTGATCAACACGAAGGCGACGACCATCAGGCCGGAGATCGCGAAGACGGGATTGTGGATGTCGAGACCGAACGGGCCGATCTGCCGGGTTATGTTGTCCTGGCCGATCTCGTATTCGGTCTCGATGATGTCCGTCGGGCCCTCCGGCGCCGGGATGCCCTGGTCGGATTCATTGGGATCGCTCATGGGTTCCTCCCACTTGTTGGAATTGATCTGATGTCGAAGCCCGGCGGCACCGCGTTGCTGCGGTGCCGGGGTGTTGCGTGTCCGAATGTCGAGTGCCGTACGGGAGCGGTAACGACCACTATCGGCGATGGCCTGTTGCGTGTCCGCGGGTCAGCCCCGCACGAGGAAGACCGATGCGTCGGTGTGCGTCGCCAGCCGGCCGCCGTTCGAGGGCCAGAAATGATCGGCGACATTCGGAATGTGCGTTGCCATTACGACGAGGTTGCTGCCGGTTTCGTGTACTGCCTTGATGAGGGCGTCGTCGAGATCGACAGCCGGGTCGTGGCTGACCACGGGACGGCTGTCGGTCGCGATGCCGTGCCGGACGCCCTGGTCGTCCGCGAATTCCTTCAGCGACCGGGCGTATTCTTCCGGGTTGTGGCCGAGCGGGCCGGGCGTGGGCGCCGTGACGCCGACATAGACTACCGGGATATTGTAGAGCTTTGCGAGATTTGCCGCGGTGTCGAGCGCAAGCGCAAGCTTGTCGGCATGCGCCAGGTCCACGGGAACCATGATCTTGTTGTACATTGGATCTCCCCGTCGTTTACCGGCCACGCCGCTTGCGACCGGTATTCCTCCTCCGCCAACAGGCTGCCGATCACGGTAGGCCCGTGCTGTTCTCGATGCGGTGGAAGGCGTTCAGATTACGACGCGAGCGTAACGCCTCGCACCCGGCGCGGCAAACCCTGGTACCGGATGATTTGGGGAAAAGGGCGGTTGGCACTCCCAACGGGACTCGAACCCGTGTTTCCGCCGTGAGAGGGCGGCGTCCTGGACCGCTAGACGATGGGAGCGTACGCGGAGAACGGGCATATAAGCCGCCCGCGTGCGGAGGTCAACGGGTATTGCGGCACATCGGCCGTCATATCGCGTCCACCGCGCCGGCGAGCATTTCCTTCACCTGCGCCGCGACGTCTTTCAGCGTATCGTTCGGGATCGCCTGCATCGAGGCGACCGGATCGACGGCAGAGACCGCGACCTCCCTTTCGCCGGTCTTTCGCACGATAACGTTGCAGGGAAGCATCGCGCCGACGCGCGGTTCCAGCTTGATGGCCTCGTTGGCCATCTTCGGATTGCAGGCGCCGAGAATCAGGTAGTCGTCCATGTCGACGTCGATCTTCTTTTTCATGGTCGCCTTGACGTCGATCTCGGTGAGCACGCCGAAGCCCTTGTCCGCGAGCGCGGCGCGGACGCGCCCGACGACCGTTTCGAAGTCCTCGCCGGTGATGGTACGGTCGATCGTGTAGCTCATGGCGCGTCTCCTGGTTTCATATTCCTGTTCCGGAATATGATGTCGGGGAGGGGCGACTGCAAGGCGGAAACGGTGTTGCGGACACAATCCGGAAAACTGTCTGCAGGCCGCGGGCCTATCGCTCCGTTCCGCCCACCGTCATGGCGTCCATGCGCAGATGCGGCTGGCCGACGCCGACGGGCACGCCCTGGCCGGCCTTGCCGCACATGCCGATTCCCGTGTCGAGCTTCATGTCGTTGCCGATCATCGAGACACGGTGCATGGCCTCCGGCCCGTTGCCGATCAGCATGGCGCCCTTGACCGGGTGGGTGACCTTGCCGTTCTCGATCATGTAGGCCTCGGTGCAGCCGAACACGAACTTGCCGGAGGTGATGTCGACCTGGCCGCCGCCGAAGGAGACGGCGTAGATGCCCTTCTTCACCGAGGCGATGATCTCGTCCGGCGTGTGGTCGCCGCCCAGCATGTATGTATTGGTCATGCGCGGCATCGGCACGTGCGCATAGGATTCGCGGCGTCCGTTGCCGGTCGGCTTCACGCCCATCAGCCGCGCGTTCTGCCGGTCCTGCATGTAGCCGACGAGCTTGCCGTCCTCGATCAGCACATTGTAGCCCGACGGCGTGCCCTCGTCGTCGATGGAGAGCGAGCCGCGCCGGTTCTCGATGGTGCCGTCGTCGACTACCGTGACGCCCTTCGCTGCCACCTGCTGGCCCATCAGCCCGGCGAAGGCGGAGGTTCCCTTGCGGTTGAAGTCGCCTTCCAGCCCGTGCCCCACGGCCTCGTGCAGCATGACGCCCGGCCAGCCGGCCCCGAGCACGATGTCCAAGGTGCCGGCCGGAGCCGGCTTCGCGTCGAGATTGACGAGAGCCTGCCGCAGCGCCTCGTCGGCACCGGCCCGCCACGCGTCCGCGGCGATGAAATCCCCGAATGCCTGCCTGCCGCCCATGCCGTGCGAGCCGGTTTCCTGGCGGTCGCCGTCCCCGACCACGACGGAGATGTTGATGCGGGTCAGCGGCCGGATGTCCTTGGCGAAATGGCCGTCGGCGCGCAGGATCTCCACCACCTGCCACGATGCGGCCAGCGAGGCGGTGACCTGGCGCACGCGCGGGTCCTTGCCGCGCAGGTAGGCATCGATTTCGGTCAGCAGCTTCACCTTCTCCTCGAAGGACGGCTCGCCGATCGGGTTGGCGTCGCCGTAGAGCCTGCGATTGGTGCCCTGCGGCGCGGCATCGTATTTGCCGGAATAACCCCTGGTGACGGCGCCGACGGCATCGGCGGCCCGCTTCAGTGCGCCGAGCGAGAGTTCGCCGGATTCGGCATAGCCGACGGCCTCGCCGGCGACCGCGCGCAGGCCGAAGCCGCGGCCGGTGTTGAAGGAGCCGGTCTTGAGGCGGCCGTTGTCGAACAGGAGGTTCTCGCTCTCCCGGTGCTCGACGAACAGCTCCCCGTCGTCGGCCTTGGCCAGCGTCTCGCCGACGATGCCTTGCAGTGTCTCCTTCGGCACATCGAAGGAATTGATGAGGTCGGGAACGTTATCGGCGGGCATTGCAAGTCCTTTCGTGTCGCCGTCTCATTTAGGCGGCGGAAAGCGGCGCGACAACCGCCCGCGCGTCAGCCGCGCACCGAATGCCGGCGGGGCCTAGCCGATTTCCGGCTCCGCCCCGGCGACGAAGCGTTTCAGGTAGTCGTCGGAATAGTCGACCATGAGCTCGATCCAGATGGGCAGGTGGTCAGACATCTCGTGTGTCGTCCAGTCCCGGTAGGAGCGGTCCCAGTTCGCGTATGGCTCGCCGCGCATTTTCTCCGCGATCGGCCGGTAGTGCGCGGCCTCGTCCGGCCTGTAGACGGCGCTCCGCCAGTCGAACTTGCCGGAGGACAGGATGGTCGTGCGCCGGCCCTCGCCGGAATAGGCGATCTGGTCGAAATGCCTGTTGCCGGCAAGATTGGTCGGACCGAACAGCGGCGTAGTGAAACCGGCATCCGCCAGTGCCCGCATGGTCGGGTCGTCGGGGCTGTCGATATTCATGTCGCCAAGGAAGATGTAGACCTCGTCCTCCTGCCTGGCGCGCTGCCGCAGCGCGTTGGCGATCAGCGAGATCTCGCGGGTGCGCAGCTCGTCGCTGGACAGCCCGTCGCGCCCCTTGAAGGCGATGTGCGCACTGCACAGCGTGAAGCGGAACCAGCTTGCCTGGAACGAGGCGAAGAAGGGCGTCCGCGAAATCTGCTCGCCCTCTATCAGCTGGTCGCGCGCGACGACCAGTTCTCCGATCAGGTTCCTGAAGATCACGCGGTTTGTGTTGTAGAGAAAGGCCATCCGTTCGCTGTTGCCCGGTCCGCCCGAGGTCACGTCGGTCACGAAATAGTCCCAGCTCGGACCGAGAAGGCGAACCAGCCTGCGCAGCGGTTCGAGGTCGGGCTTGATTTCCTGGATTGCGCAGATGTCGAACTTGTCGATGATCTCCGCGATGTAGTGATAGCTCTCGTCGCGCCTGGGCCTGCCGCCGTCGAAGGCGCGGATGTTCCACGATCCGACGATCAGCGAATTGGGGTGTCGCCTGCTGACGATGGCGGCGTCGAGATCCCTGCGCAGGTCGAGCAGATGCCGCGCGATCCAGTCGGCATCTTCCGCGCGATATCTCTTGAGGTCGTGGTAGAATGCCATTTGCAGCTCCTCCCGCCGGGAAGTGCCGCAATCCTAACACATCGGGCGATCCTCGTGCGGCCCCTTGTCAGGGCAGCGCCTTGTAGCCGTCCGCGAAGCCGTCGAGGTCGACGGAGATGCCTATGCCTTCCTCCGGCGTCTGGAACACGTAGAAGGTGGCGTTCTTGCCTTCGGACAGGCTCTTGATCAGCGTTTCCTCGAGGATCACCTCGGCATAGCAGCCGTCGGTGAAGCAGCGCACGAAATAGGCCCGGCCGATATCGTTGCCGTCGATGTTGAGACCGAGGCCGTTCGGAAGCAGCACGCCCAGCGGCGCGAGCACGCGCAGGATCTGCGCCTTCTTGTCCGCCGTCTTCAGGACCACGACGGAAAGGCCGAATTCCTCGCGGTCGGCCGCGACGACGTTCTGCATGAGCACGCATTGCTCGGCCGATGCGCCCGGCGGGACGTCGCAGACGATCGACCAGGCGCCGTGCGTGGCGCGGACGGCACCCTGCTGTGCCTGGGCGGGCAGGGGGGCGGCCAGCATGGCGGTCAGGAGGGTGATGGCTGTGGCTGCACCGATGGCGAGGCAGGCTTTGAGGCTCATGGGACGGATACCGGTTCTGATGTTCGAATCAGGGGTGCACAACTATTACGCAGGGTTGCGGCAAAAAGATATGCATGGCGGGGCAGGCTACACACATCCTTTCCGGGCAAAAACGGGGCGATTGCGATTTTTTGTCGCGGTCCGGCTTGGCAAATCCGCAGAATCGGTCAATTAGCCCGGAAAACTGCCATGCATGCAAAACTGGCGCGCGGCTTCGACCAGGGTCCCAGTTGCGCGCAAATGCGGGTTGTGATTGATACAGGTCAAAGACGGGCGGCTGCCCGGAGCAGTCGCGTACTCGGCTGCCTGAGAATTGGGAGTATGAACGTGCTGAAAAAATCGGCCTGGTTGGCAGGCATTCTTTCCATCGTATCAGCAGCTTCGGCCGGCGCTGCCATGGCGGCCCAGCCGCAGCCTTGGCAGGTCACTCTGCAGCCAGCCGCAACCGGCATCATGCACGAGATCCGCTGGTTCGAGACCTACACGCTCTGGTTCCTCGTTCCGATCGTGCTTCTGGTCCTCGGTCTGCTGCTGTTCGTGATCGTGCGCTTCAACAAGCGCGCCAATCCGAATCCGTCGCGGACCAGCCACAACACGATGATCGAGGTCATCTGGACCGTCGGGCCGGTGCTGATCCTGCTGATGTTCGCGGTTCCGTCCTTCCAGCTTCTCACGGCGCAGTACACGCCGCCGACCGAGCCGGAGATCACCATCAAGGCGACCGGCTACCAGTGGTACTGGGGTTACGAGTATCAGGGCGAGGAGGGCGAGGACGTCTCCTTCGACGCGCTCCTGCTCACCGACGAGGACCGTGCCGAATACGGCAAGGAGGACAAGGCCGTCTATCCGCGCCTGCTCGCCGTCGACAACGAGATCGTCGTTCCCGTCAACACGACCGTGCGCCTGCTGGTCACCGCCGGCGATGTGCTTCACTCCTGGGCGATGCCCGCATTCGGCGTCAAGATGGACGCCGTGCCCGGCCGCCTGAACGAGACGTGGTTCAATGTCGAGCAGGAGGGCATCTATTACGGGCAGTGCTCGGAACTGTGCGGCAAGGATCATGCCTTCATGCCGATCGCCGTGCGCGCCGTCTCGCGCGAACAGTATGACAGCTGGCTGGCTGCCGCCCGCGACGATGTCGAGGAAGCCAACCGCATGTTGATGGCTGCGATCGATTCGCAGCGGAAGCTGGCCTCCGCCGAGTGACGGCGGTCCGCAGGAATTATTCGAGGAGCATTTGAAACATGGCTGGATCCATAGCCCATGACGGTCACGCCGATCACAAGCCGCAAGGCTTCGTGCGGCGCTGGCTGTTTTCGACCAACCACAAGGACATCGGAACGCTTTACCTGATCTTCGCGATCTGCGCGGGCGTTCTCGGCGGCTTCCTGTCGGTGATGATGCGCTGGGAGCTCGCCGAGCCGGGCATCCAGATCTTCCACGGCCTCGCCGAGATGGTCTACGGTGTCGAGGGCGACTCGGCGATCGACGCCGGCAAGCACATGTTCAACGTGTTCACGACCGGTCACGGCCTGATCATGATCTTCTTCATGGTCATGCCGGCGCTGATCGGCGGCTTCGCCAACTGGATGGTGCCGATCATGATCGGCGCGCCGGACATGGCGTTTCCGCGCATGAACAACATCTCCTTCTGGCTCCTGCCGCCGGCATTCATCCTGCTGCTCATCTCCATGTTCATGCCGTCCGCTCCTGGCGCGCATGGCGTGGGTGGCGGCTGGACGATCTATCCGCCGCTGTCCACCTCGGGCCAGCCCGGGCCGGCCATGGATTTCGCGATCCTATCGCTCCACATCGCGGGCGCATCGTCGATCCTCGGCTCGATCAACTTCATCACCACGATCTTCAACATGCGCGCTCCGGGCATGACGCTGCACAAGATGCCGCTGTTCGCCTGGTCGGTTCTGGTGACGGCGTTCCTGCTGCTGCTTTCGCTTCCGGTTCTCGCCGGCGGCATCACCATGCTGCTGACCGACCGCAACTTCGGCACGGCCTTCTTCGCGCCCGAAGGCGGCGGTGACCCGATCCTGTTCCAGCACCTGTTCTGGTTCTTCGGCCACCCGGAAGTCTACATCCTGATCCTGCCGGCATTCGGCATCATCAGCCACATCGTGTCGACCTTCTCGCGCAAGCCGGTCTTCGGCTATCTCGGCATGGCCTATGCCATGGTCGCCATCGGCGTGGTCGGCTTCATCGTGTGGGCGCACCACATGTACACGGTCGGCCTGTCGCTCGACACGCAGCGCTACTTCGTCTTCGCGACGATGGTGATCGCCGTGCCGACGGGCATCAAGATCTTCTCCTGGATCGCCACCATGTGGGGTGGTTCGCTGGAGATCCGGACGCCGATGCTGTGGGCGATCGGCTTCATCTTCCTGTTCACCGTCGGCGGCGTGACGGGCGTCCAGCTCGCCAATGCCGGTCTCGACCGCGCCCTGCACGACACCTACTATGTCGTGGCGCACTTCCACTACGTGCTGTCGCTGGGTGCCGTGTTCGCGATCTTCGCCGCCTGGTACTACTGGTTCCCGAAGATGACCGGCTACATGTATTCGCCGCTGATCGCGCGCACCCACTTCTGGGTGACCTTCGTCGGCGTGAACCTTGTGTTCTTCCCGCAGCACTTCCTGGGGCTGTCGGGCATGCCGCGCCGCTACATCGACTACCCGGATGCGTTCGCCGGCTGGAACCTGGTTTCCTCCTACGGTTCGTACATCTCGGCCATCGGCGTGCTGATCTTCCTCTTCGGCGTGTTCGAGGCATTCGCCCGCAAGCGCGAGGCCGGCGCAAATCCGTGGGGCGAGGGCGCGACGACGCTGGAATGGCAGCTGTCCTCGCCGCCCCCGTACCACCAGTGGGAGCAGCTGCCGCGCATCAAGTAGACGGCGCAAGCGAGACAGGGATACGGCTGCCCGGCGCATCGCTCCGGGCAGCCGCGCAACACGGCCCGCAGGCGGGCCGGAACAGGTTACGACAAGGCAGAGATCGGCAAGTCACCCATGGCGTTGGTCGACAACATCGAGAGCAACGAGGTCCGCGTTTCCGAGGCGCTGCCCGGCGATTACTTCGCGCTTCTCAAGCCGCGGGTGATGTCGCTTGTCGTCTTTACCGCTTTCGTCGGCATGATGATCGCGCCCGGCGAGATCCACCCGTTGACGGCGGCGATCGCGATCCTCTCCATCGCGGTGGGCGGCGGCGCGTCCGGCGCGCTCAACATGTGGTACGACGCGGATATCGATGCGGTGATGTCCCGCACAAGCAAGCGTCCGATTCCGGCCGGCCGGATCACCCGCGGCGAGGCGCTCGCCTTCGGTCTGACCCTTTCCGCATTCGCGGTGATGACGCTCGGCATCCTGACCAACTGGGCCGCGGGCGGCCTGCTGGCCTTCACCATCTTCTTCTATGCCGTGATCTACACGATGTGGCTGAAGCGCTCCACGCCGCAGAACATCGTGATCGGCGGTGCCGCTGGCGCGTTCCCGCCCATGATCGGATGGGCGGCGGTGACCGGCTCGGTCTCGCTCGAGAGCGTGATCCTTTTCCTGATCATATTCCTGTGGACGCCGCCGCACTTCTGGGCGCTGGCGCTGTTCAAGCTGCGCGACTACGACATGGCCAATGTGCCGATGCTGCCGAATGTCGCCGGCGAGCGCCATACGAAGCTCCAGATCCTGATCTATTCCGTGGTGCTGGCCAGCGTGGCCGTTCTGCCTTGGCCGCTCGGATTCGCGAGCCCCGTCTACGGCGCGATCGCGATCCTGCTCGGCGCGAACTTCCTGCGCCATGCATGGGCGGTCTGGCGCATGGAGGACGGCGACGCGACCATGGTGCCGGCCAAGAAGCTGTTCGGCTTCTCGCTGGTCTATCTGGCCGCGCTGTTCTCGGTGCTGCTTGGCGAGGCGCTGGTCTCCCGCGTCATGGGCTGGTGAGGGCAATGAACGAGAACAAGCCCGAATTGGTCCAGTTGACTGATGCCCAGAAGAAGGCCCAGCGCCGGCGCTCCATCGCCATCGGCGTGGTGCTGGCGGCATTCGCCATCATCGTATACGTCGGCTCGTGGGCCAAGATGGGCGTCGCCATTCTCGACCGGCCGTTTTGAGGATCGCGTGAACATGACGAACGCAATGCAGGACAACACTTCAGCCAACCGGCGCTCGAACGTCGTCATTGCCGTTGCCTGCGTCGGCTTCTTTGCCGGCATGGTCGGCATGGCCTACGCGTCGGTCCCCCTCTACCGCCTGTTCTGCCAGGTCACGGGCTATGGCGGCACGACGCAGGTCGCCGATGCACCGACCGGCGTCGTTCTGGACCGGGACATCACCGTGCGCTTCGATGCCAATACCAGCGGCATTGGCTGGGAATTCCGGCCGCTGCAGCGCTCGGTGACGATTCCGATCGGCGAGACGACGCAGATCGCCTACATGGCCAGGAACATGACCTCGCAGACGGTCACCGGTACGGCGACCTTCAATGTTACGCCACAGGCCGCGGGCGCCTATTTCAACAAGATGGAGTGCTTCTGCTTCACCGAGCAGACGCTCGCGCCGGGCGAGGAGATGGAGATGCCGGTCGTATTCTTCGTCGATCCGGACATCGTAGATTCCGAGGAACTCGAGGGGATCTCCGCGATCACCCTGTCCTACACCTTCTTTCCTGTTGACGAGCCGAAACCCGTTGCGCAAACAGTCACGGATGCGGACGTCACGCAAACCATACAATAACCGGGGATAGCCTTATGGCCGACGCACACACCAAACATCATGATTATCATATCATCGATCCGAGCCCGTGGCCGCTTCTCGGATCCATCGGCGCGCTAGTGATGGCCATTGGCGGCATCGGCTGGATGCAGGCGGTGCAGGGCAACGAATTCGGCCTGCTCGGCATTCCGCTGTCCAATCCCTGGACCTTCTTCATCGGTCTGCTGATCGTGCTCTACACGATGTTCGGCTGGTGGGGCGATACCATCAAGGAAGCTCACCAGGGGCATCACACCAAGGTGGTTTCTCTGCACCTGCGCTACGGCATGATCATGTTCATCGCCTCGGAGGTGATGTTCTTCGCGGCATGGTTCTGGGCCGTGTTCGACGCCAGCCTCTTCTATGACGAGGCGCAACAGTTCGCCCGCCTCGAGTATACGGGCGGCACCTGGCCGCCGGCCGGCCTCGAGGTGCTCGATCCGCTGCATCTGCCGCTTTACAACACGGTGATCCTGCTCCTTTCCGGCACCACGGTTACGTGGGCCCACCACGCGCTGCTGAACGACGACCGTTCGGGCCTGAAATGGGGTCTCGCGATCACCATAGCGCTCGGCCTCATCTTCACCGGCGTTCAGGCCTACGAATATGCCCATGCGCCGTATTCCTTCTCCGGCTCGCTCTATGGCGCGACCTTCTTCATGGCGACCGGGTTCCACGGCTTCCACGTCATCGTCGGCACGATCTTCCTGATCGTCTGCCTGATCCGTGCGATGGCCGGCGACTTCACGCCGAAGCAGCATTTCGGTTTCGAGGCTGCTGCCTGGTACTGGCACTTCGTCGACGTTGTCTGGCTTTTCCTGTTTTTCGTCATCTATGTCTGGGGCTCCTGGGGCGCCCCGATTGCCCACTAATGACAGGGCAGGAAGATTGAACGAAGGGGCGGTCGTCATGATCGCCCCTTCTCTTTTCGGGAGACGGTCTTGAACGAGCGAACCGCGACACACAGGGAACGGACCGGTATCCCCTGGCTGCTGATCCTGCTGTCGCTGGTCGCGCTCGCCATACTGGTCTCGCTGGGCAACTGGCAGGTGCGCCGGCTCGCCTGGAAGCAGGACCTGCTAGCGACGATAGATGCGCGTATCCACGCGGACCCGGTGCCGCTTGCCGAGGCGCTGGAAAGGATGCGCGCGGGCGAGGATATCGAATACCTGCCGGTTTCCGTGCGAGGCACCTTCCTGCCCAATGGCGAGCAGCACGTATTGTCGACCTGGAAAGGCGTTTCCGGCTGGAACATCTACCAGCCGCTAAGGCTGGAAGGCGGCGCCATTCTCTTCGTCAACCGCGGTTTCGTGCCCTATGACCGCAAGGAGCCGGAGACGCGTCCGGAAAGCCTGGCGGCCGGCGAGCAGGAACTGACAGGGCTCGCCCGCCTGCCGCTCGACGAGAAGCCGTCATTCCTGGTGCCGGAAAACGATATCGCGAAGAACCAGTATCACTGGAAGGATATTGTCGCGATGACCGCAGCGGCGGGGCTCGCGGCCGAGACCGTGGTGCCGTTGTTCGTGGACGCGGGACCGTACGACGACCCGGCGCACCTGCCGATAGGCGGCGTCACCAACATCGACCTGCCCAACAATCACCTGCAATATGCGGCGACCTGGTACGGGCTGGCACTGGCCCTCGCCGGGGTTGTCGGCGTATTCCTGTGGCGGCGCTATCGCGGTTGAGCCGCGGCGCGGCCGCGGGCGCTTGACAATGCAGCGCCCGGCTTCCAAATCGGCACCGAACCGGAATTCCCGAATGAACGCACCAAACAAGCCTCCGTTGACGATCCGCCTGTGCGAACCGCGCGGTTTCTGTGCCGGCGTCGACCGCGCAATCCAGATCGTCGTGCTGGCACTGAAGAAATTCGGCGCGCCGGTCTATGTCCGCCACGAGATCGTGCACAACCGGTTCGTTGTCGACGGGTTGCGCGAACGTGGCGCAATCTTCGTCAAGGAACTCTCGGACATTCCTGGCGACCATCGCGAGAGGCCGGTCGTTTTTTCGGCCCATGGCGTGCCGAAATCGGTGCCGGCGGATGCCGAGAGCCGGCACATGTTCTATCTTGATGCCACCTGTCCGCTCGTTTCCAAGGTCCACAAGCAGGCGATGCGCCACCAGCGCCTTGGCCGTCATGTCCTGCTGATCGGCCATGCAGGCCATCCGGAGGTCGTCGGTACGATGGGACAATTGCCCGAAGGTGCCGTTACGTTGGTCGAGACGGTGGAGCAGGTGTCCGGACTGGACGTGCCGGACGAGGAGAACCTCGGCTATGTCACGCAGACGACGCTGTCGGTCGACGATACGGCCGACATCGTTGCGGCACTTGAGCGACGGTTCCCGAATCTCACCGCGCCGTCGTCGGAATCGATCTGTTATGCGACGACCAATCGCCAGGAAGCAGTCAAGAAGGCGGCTCCGGGCACCGGCATGTTCCTGATCGTGGGCGCGCCGAACTCGTCGAATTCGCGCCGCCTCGTCGAGGTGGCGCGCCGCCACGGCGCCGCCGATGCCGTTCTGGTTCAGCGCGCGAGCGAAATCGACTGGACGCGCATGCAGGGGGTGTCCACCATCGGTATTTCCGCCGGCGCCTCGGCGCCGGAAATCGTCGTCCAGGAGATCATCGATGCGTTTCGCGATCGTTTCGACGTCACCGTCGACATCGCGCTGACGGTCGAGGAGACCGAGAACTTCCCGGTCATGCGCGATTTGCGCGACACCGCGCTGGAGCCGGCCGACATGGCCTTCCTCAACGGGGCGGAGAACTGATCCATGGCGGTCTACACCGACATCACCGAGGCAGAGCTCCGCGCCTTTCTCTCGGACTACGACGTTGGCGAACTGCAATCCTATCGCGGCATCGCCGAAGGCGTCGAGAACTCGAACTTCCTCGTCCATACCACGACCGGGCAGTTCATCCTGACGCTCTACGAGAAACGCGTGAACCGGGACGACCTGCCGTTCTTCCTCGGATTGATGCAGTACCTGGCGGAGCGCGGCGTGTCCTGCCCGTTGCCGGTGCATCGCCGCGACGGCGGGACACTCGGCGAGCTTGCCGGTCGCCCGGCCGCGATGGTGACCTTTCTCGAAGGCATATGGCTGCGCCGGCCAATGCCGGTTCATTGCGCCGAGGTCGGCAGGGGACTGGCGGAGATGCATCTTGCCGGCGAGGGCTTCGGACTGACGCGCCGCAACAGCCTGACCCTGGAGGATTGGCGCCCGCTCTGGGAGAAGTCGAAGGATCATGCGGACGCGCTGGATCCGGCCCTTCGACCTGAGACGGAGGCGTCGCTGGAGCGGCTCGAGGCGGAATGGCCGCGGGACCTTCCGGAGGGCGTGATCCATGCCGACCTGTTTCCGGACAATGTCTTCTTCCTGGGCGACAGCCTGTCCGGCTTCATCGACTTCTATTTCGCCTGCAACGACGCGCTTGTCTATGATCTCGCGGTATGCCTGAACGCCTGGTGTTTCGAGCGTGACCATGCCTTCAACCTGACGAAGGGCAGGGCGCTTCTCGCCGCCTACAATGCCACGCGGCCGCTTTCCGACGCGGAGATCGCGGCGCTGCCGATCCTGTCCATGGGCGCGGCGCTACGCTTCATGCTGACGCGCCTGTATGACTGGGTGATGACGCCGGAAGGATCGCTTGTCGTCAAGAAAGACCCGTTGGAATATCTGGCCAGAATGCGGTTTCACAAAGCGATCCGCTCGGTCACCGAATACGGGCTCGACCGATGAGCGAAACGAAGAAGATCGAGATATTCACCGACGGTGCCTGTTCCGGAAATCCCGGGCCCGGCGGATGGGGCGCCATCCTGCGCTACAATGGCGTCGAGAAGGAGCTGAATGGCGGCGAGGCGCTGACCACCAACAACCGGATGGAACTTCTGGCGGCGATCCGCGCCCTGGAGGCGCTGAAGGGTGGACCGCATCGCATAGAGCTCTATACCGACTCCTCCTACGTGAAGGACGGCATCTCCGGCTGGATTCATGGCTGGAAACGCAATGGCTGGAAGACGGCGGCGAAGAAGCCGGTCAAGAACGCCGAGCTCTGGCAGGAGCTCGACGAACTGTCACGCCGCCACGAAATCCACTGGCACTGGATCAAGGGCCATGCCGGACACCCCGAAAACGAACGCGCCGACGAGCTGGCGCGCGAGGGCATGAAGCCCTTCAAGCGCTGAACGCGCTAATCGCCAAGCATTTCCAGAAGCGCTGCTGCGCCCGAGACGGTCGCCTGGCCCGGATTGTCCTCCAGGTTCAACGCGGTGACGGCGCCGTCGTCGACAATCATCGAGTATCTGAGCGAGCGCACGCCGAGGCCGCCGGCGCTCAGATCGGCATCCAGGCCGAGCGCCTTGGTGAAGGCGCAATCCCAATCCGCGATGAAGGTGATCTTGCCCAGCGCATCGCGGTCTTTCGCCCACGCCTTCATGACGTGGTGATCGTTGACGGACACGCACACGATCTCGTCAATCCCGCTTGCCCTGATTGTTTCGCGGTTCTCGACAAATCCCGGCAGGTGGTTGCGCGTGCAGGTCGGCGTGAAGGCGCCGGGCACGCCGAAAACGACCACCTTGCGGCCGCCAAACAGGCTTTCGGTCGTGATGCTGGCAGGTGCGTCGTCCGTTATCTTCTGCAGTGTCAGGGACGGGATGCTGTCGCCGATCTTGATGGGCATTGTTACCTCCGTGGGTGTGTTCCGCCCCGTGAGACATGCACGGGGCGGGGAAGGGGTGAACCGGATACTAGCCGTTCGGCGCCGCGACCGCGATGACTGTTTCCGCCGAATCCGGTCCGCGCCGTGTCGTTACGACAAGTTCCAGCGTGCCGACCTGGGCAGGATCGAAAAGAGGTTCGGCGCGGAATACGGTCCGGGAGGCGCTTGCGGAAACGGGGACGGGCTTCCTGAAGCCGCGATTGGTACCGGCGGCGAGAAACAATTGCGTGTCGCCGTCGGCATCCTTCGGCGCGTGGTTGACCGGGATCTCGAGTAACCCGTCGGCTGTCCATGACGGTTCGCCGATCGACAGCCTTTCCGTGTTGCCGTCCGGTAGCCCTGCAAAGGCGGTGTCGACCTGGATGGTCTGCAGGGTGGCACCCGAAGGGCTTTCGAGTGGTACCGCGAAACTGGCGCTGACAGGCACGCAGATATCGCGGCAAATGCCGAGGAATACGTCCAGGACGACATCGCTGGCTCCCTTCTCGAGTTCCAGCGTCAGGGGAAGCGAGACCGGTTGCCTGTACCCGGCCCATGAGCCATAGGCGTCGTCCACCCAGACGGGTGCGGGAAAATGAAGCGTGACCCGTTCCGCGCCTGCGCTCGCATTTATGCTCGGTGGTATGCCGGCAGATCCCGGTTCGCGCCAATAGGTTTTCCATCCGGGTTCGAGCTCGATCTGCAACGCGCCGCGCAGGCTCTCCGTGCCCGGTTCCCATGCCTCGGTAATGATGCGCAGACGCGCACCTTCAGTGTCCTGCCAGGCCGACGCGCCCGCCTCCGCGGCCTGTGTCCAGACCGCGAGCAATACGGCAACAATGCATGTCGACTTTGTGTTCGCCGGGATTGTCATGTTCGTTTCCTGGTCATAAGCGGTTTGCGGCACGGGCGGTTTTCCGGAACGCCATCCCTACGTTCTTTGCCACCGGGCAGCAAACCACTGATGCGGAGCTGGTAACAAAAATGCTGACCAATTTCGAAAGCGATGGTACCCTCTCGCCCATGGAAATTCTGATGAGGCGGAAATATCAGGCGGATTCGGGGCAATTCGAGGGCAAGTTCCTCGTTGCCATGCCCGGGCTTTCCGCGTCGTTTTTCGCTCAGACGATCATCTATATCTGCGCCCACAACGACGAGGGCGCGATGGGATTCGTCATCAACAAGCCCCGCGACATGACGTTCTGGGATCTGGTCGAGCAGACTGACGTGTTCGAGGAAAGCGGCGTTCCCTCGATCCCGTCGAATGTCGCGCACGCGCCGATCGGCATGGGCGGTCCCGTGGACGAGCATCGCGGCTTCGTGCTGCATTCGAACGACTATTGCGGCGAATCCACCATTCCGATTTCCGATTCGGTCTTTCTGACCTCGACCACGCAGATACTGCGCATGATCGCCAACGGGCACGGCCCGCGGCAGTCCGCGGTCGCGCTCGGCTATTCGGGCTGGGGACCGGGACAGCTTGAAAGCGAGATACTCGACAATTCGTGGCTGACGCTTGAAGCCGATTCCGCCTTGGTGTTCGACATGGATCACGAGACCAAGTACGAGCGGCTGCTTCGCTCGTCCGGAATCCAGCCGGCGCATTTCGTTACGGAGTGCGGCCACGCCTGACGGTTGCCGGCGCCGCCTATTCGGCGGCGGCATCGTCGTTGGTGATGACGGGGCTTTGTTCCATAACGAGCTCGGTCGCCGCCTCCGCTGTCAGCGGCACGCCGGCGGCGAAGCCCTGAATGTAGCGGCACCCCATCCCTCGCAGGCGCTCGACGTCCTCTTTGGCCTCCACGCCTTCGGCGACGGTCGACAGGCCCAGATTGTTTGCCATCAGGATGACAGACTCCAGCAGCACATCGCGCTGCGACCAGTCGTTTCGAATCAGCGACTGGTCGATCTTGATCGTGTCGAAGGGGAAATGGGACAGATAGGCGAACGATGAATAGCCGGTACCGAAATCGTCCATTGCAAGTCCGATCCCGAGATCCTTCACACGCCCCAGAACACGTGCGTTGTGCTCCGGATTTTGCATGAGCACTGTTTCGGTAATCTCGAGTCGCAGCGTATGTCGGCGCGAGTTGAAGCGCGCCTTCATGCCGGAAATGGTGTCGGCGAAATCGCGCGTCATCACCTGCTGGCTTGATACGTCGATGGAAATGAAAAGGTCGGCGTCCGGCAGGGCGAGGTCCCAGTCCATCAGCTTGCGCATGGCCAGTTCGATCGCATGATCGCCAAGTTCGACGATCAGGTCGGATCGTTCGGCGATGGCGATGAATTCCGACGGCTGGATTTCGCCGCGCCGCGGATGGTTCCAGCGCATCAGCGCCTCGAAACCGGCGACATTCATCGTCCGGGCGTCCACGATCGGCTGGTAGAGGAGGGTGATCTCGCCGCGCTCGATGGCGCGCCTGAGGTCTGACTCCAGTTGCAGCTTGTCGGAGCCCGAGGTGCGGAAGGCCGGTCTGAACGGTTCGACCCGGTCGCCGCCATAGCGCTTCGCCTGGAACAGCGCCAGTTCCGCGTCGCCGTACAGGTCCTCGTCCTGCGCACGCGCCTGGGTCCACGTTGCCAGGCCGATGGAGGTCGTCAGGATGATCTGGCGCTCAGCGAAGGAAATCGGCGCCTTGATCGTGTTCTTCACTGCATCGGCGAAGCTGGCGATCCTTCCGGGCTCGGTCTCGGACAGCAGGATGATACCGAACTGGTTTCCGGAAATGCGGGCCAACGTGTCGTGCGGTCTGAGCAGGCGGCGCAGCCGCCTGGCGACCGTGATCAGCAGGGTGTCGCCCGCAGCCATGCCGATCGACTCGTTGATCTGCCGGAAACGGTCGATGTCGATGATCAGCACCGTCGGGCGCATCGAATCGTCGACATGGGCGAGTGCGATCGCGTTGCGAATCCGGTCCATGAACAGTTCGCGGTTCGGCAACCCTGTCAGGTTGTCGTGCACCGCGTCGCGCAGCAGCCTTTCTTCGGCGCGTTTCTGGTCCGAAACGTCGATGATGGTGCCGATGCAGCGGATCACCTGGCCGTCGGCGCCCACGACCGGGCGAGCACGCACGGCGTACCAGCTGTAGTGATTGTCGGGGCCGCGCAGGCGTATCGCGATGTCGATCTTGCCGCGGCGCTTCTCGATCACCGCGTCCAATGTCACGCGGAACCGGTCGCGGTCGTCCGAATGGATAAACGGCAGCCAGCTTTTCGGTGGCCCCTGCAATGTGCCCGGCGCGAACCCGATCACGGAGGCGAGGTCCGGCGTCGTGGACAGCCGGTCGCGGCTGACATCCCAGTCCCAGACTATGCCGCCGGATCCCTTGACTGCGAGGGCCTGGCGCTCGACGTTCGACAGCAGGTTCTGCTGGAATGCGCCGCCGGAAAACGCGTTCTGCATGATGGTGAAGCCGATCAGCAGCACGATCAGCACAAGTCCGCCGGCCAGCGCCGGCTGGATGATGTCGTTGTCCACCCGGCCGGAGACGGTCATGTAGCCGGCGACGATCCAGGCGATCAGCAGCGCCCACGCAGGAACCAGCATGATGGCGCGATCGAAGCCGCGCCAGGCAAATGCCGCGATCAGCGCAATTCCGAACACGGCATTGGCCGCCAATGTCAGCCGGGCAATGCCGGCAGCAAGCGCGGGATCGTAGAACACCAGCGCACCGAGCGCGGTGATGGCCAGAAGCCAGGCGATGGCGCCGTAGCTCAGATGTTCGTGCCAGCGGTTCAGGTTGAGATAGGTGAACAGGAAGAGGGCCAGTGCCGCCGCGAGCGAAACCTCGCTGAGCGCCCGCCACCGCGGGATTTCCGAGGGCTGGACGTCGAAAAAGCGGTCGATGAAGCCGAAATCCACGCAGATATAGGCGAGCACGGCCCAGGCCAGTGCCGCCGCGGCCGGGAACATCGAGGTTCCGCGCACCACGAAGATGATGGTGAGGAACAGGGCGAGCAGCCCGGCAATTCCCAGCACGATTCCGCGATAGAGCGTGTAGGAGTTGACGATGTCCTTGTACTGGTCGGCTTCCCACAGATAGACCTGCGGGAGATCGGGCGAGGCGAGTTCGGCGACGAAGGTGACGACCGCACCCGGATTGAGCGTGATCGAGAAGATGTCGGCATCTGGGCTGTCGACCCGGTCGAGCGCGAAGCCCTCGCTCGGGGTTATCGCCACGATGCGTTTCGAGCCGAGATCGGGCCAGAAGAAGCCCGAGCCGACGAGCCGGAAATGCGGCGCGACGATCAGCCGGTCGATCTGGGTTTCGGTCGTGTTTGCCAGCGCGAAGACGGCCCAGTGGCCGTCCGTGTCCTGCTGCGTGGCCTGGACCTCGATCGTCCGCACGATGCCGTCGATGCCCGGCGCGGTGGATATGCGGAAGGTCTCGCCGCGATTTCGGTAGATGGTCACGGCGCGCGACAGGTCGAGGGCTTCCTCGTTGCGACCGATCGATATCGCTTCCAGCGCGGTTGCCGGAACGGAAAAAACGGTCAGGAATGCGGCAACGGCGACAACCAAGGCCGCGCAGAAGCGCAGGAGGCCGAAACCTTCGCGGTGCCGATTTATCTGGTCCGTCGCCTTCAAGCCTTTTCACCCAGTTTCACCGTCGCGCCACCACGCTCGTGGTGCGGATTGATGCGAGCGTAAAGCACATGGTCGCGCCAAATGCCATTGATCTTCAAATAGGAATGCAAATAGCCCTCGCGTTCGAACCCGGTCCGTTCAAGCACACGGATCGAGCGTGTATTGTCGGGAATGCAGGCAGCTTCAAGGCGGTGGAGCCCGAAAGTCGTGAACGCCTGTTCGCACAACAGCCCGAGCGCCTCGCTCATGTATCCGTGGCCCTGGTAGCGAACCCCGATCCAGTAGCCGATCTGGCCGCTCTGTGCGACGCCGCGTCGCACATTGCCGAGGGTGATGCCGCCGAGGATGCGGCCGTCCTGCTTGTCGCAGATGAAATAGGGATAGCCTGTGCCCGCCGCGATTTCCCTGTTGTAGCGGCGGATACGCCCGCGAAACGCGACCTTGTCGAAATCGTTGGCAGGCCAGACCGGTTCCCAGCGTTTCAGGAATTCCGCGCTCTCGGCCCGCAGCGCCACCCACTCGCCATGATCGGTGATGTCGGGGTGGCGCAGGTGGATTCGCGTGCCGGCTATGACCTGTTGGCGCGTTCCGCGAAATGGGAAAGCAATCATTTCCGGCACCGGTTCGGTCGTTGACGACGGGTTAGCCGACCGCGAGACGCGCGTCGACACGCCGACCAACATAGCCGTCGGACCCTGCGCCAGCCATGAGTTCCGATCGAATGGATTCGATGTCCATGAGGCGGTCGACAGGGCCGATGGCCGAGACGGTCGGAGCCGACGCGGTGAACAGTCGCCCGGCGAGATCGCGCAGGCGCGCCACCGTCAGCTTGTCGAGCCGGTCAAGCAGTTCCTCGTTCGGAATGGGCCGGCCGTACAGCAGGATCTGGCGGGCGATCTGGCCTGCGCGCGCCGGGGCGCTTTCGCCCGACATCAGCAGCGCGGCCCTGAATTGCGCCCGCGCCCGTTCCAGCTCGGAAAGTTCGATGTCCTCCGATGCGCGACACAGCTCCTTCAGCACGAGATGAACCAGCTCATCCAGGTCTCCCGGCTCGGTCGCCGCGTGGATGCCGAAGATGCCGGTATCCGAGAAGCCCCAGTGGAAAGCGTAGATCGAGTAGCAGATGCCGCGTTTCTCGCGCACTTCCTGGAAAAGGCGTGAAGACATGCCGCCGCCGAGAAGCATGGCGAGCACCTGCGAGGCGTAGAAATCGCGCACGTGGTAGGCGCGGCCCTCGAAGCCGAGCAGGAACTGGGTGTCCTGCAACTGCCGGTGCTCGCGATAGTCGCCGCCGACGTAGTGCGCAAGCGACACGGCCTTGCCCTTCGGCTTTGTCTGTATGGAGCCGAAATAGCGCTCGGCGAGCTGGACGAAGGCGTCATGATCGATCGCACCGGTCGCTGCTATGACCATGCGCTCGCCGCAATATTCGCGGTCGATATATGTACGGATCTGTTCGGGCGTGAAAGAGGAAATCGTCTCGCGCGTTCCGAGAATGGCGCGCCCTATGGGCTGGTGACGGAAGGCCGCTTCGGTGAAGCGGTCGAACACCGCATCGTCCGGCGTGTCGTCGGCAGCACCCAGTTCCTGCAGCACGACGTGTTTCTCGCGCTCCAGCTCATCGGTGTCGAATTTGGAATTCTGGAGAATGTCGGAGAGGAGATCGAGGGCGAGGGGGACGTCGTCCTTCAGGACGCGGACGAAGTAGGAGGTTGTCTCGACGCTTGTCGCGGCGTTGATCTCGCCGCCGACATTCTCGATTTCCTCGGCGATCGTGCGCGCGTCGCGCCGCACTGTGCCCTTGAATGCCATGTGCTCGAGCATGTGCGCGATACCATGCTCGTTTTCCAGCTCGTTGCGCGATCCGGCCTTGATCCACACGCCGAGCGATACGCTTTCCACATGCCCGAACCGTTGTGTGGCAACCGTAATGCCGTTCGAGAGACGCGTCGTCTCTACTGTCATACACAAACTCCCTGGGCCGGCGCCGCGCCGGCTTTACGCTTCCTCCGATGGCCGCGCGTTCACCGGGTAGCGCGCGCGTGCCGCGAAATGTGATCTTCCACTATTTTTAGGTCGGATGGAAGCTCCGTGAAATTTTCGTGACGCTCCATCAGGTCTCCGAGCCAGGCAGGCAGCTCCGGCTCGATGCCGCAAGCTTCCCTTACGGCTTCCGGGAACTTGGCCGGATGTGCCGTCCCCAGCACCACCATCGGCGCGGCACCCCGGACCTTTTGCCGCGCCACATGCACGCCGACCGCAGTGTGCGGATCGAGCAGGTAGCCCGATTTCTCGCGGATTTCCCGGATCGTCGCTGCGCTCTCGGCGAGATGCGCCGTGCCCGCATCGAAACCGGCCCTGATAGTCGACAGTGTCTGCCCGGCAAGGTCGAAGCGGCTTGACTGCTTGAGGCTTGCCATCGCCGAGCGAACTTCCTCCGCCTTGCGGCCGCTGGCGTCGAACAGCAGGCGCTCGAAATTCGAGGAAACCTGAATGTCCATGGATGGCGAGGTCGTCTTGACCACGCCGCGCATCTCGTATGTGCCCGTCTCGAGCGTGCGCGCGAGAATGTCGTTGTCGTTGGTCGCGATCACCAGGCATTCGATCGGCAGGCCCATCTGTCTGGCGACATGGCCGGCGAAAATGTCGCCGAAATTGCCCGTGGGCACGGTGAAGGATACCGGCCTGTCCGGTGCACCGAGGGAAAGCGCCGAGGTGAAGTAGTAGACCACCTGCGCCATTATGCGCGCCCAGTTGATCGAGTTGACGCCGGACAATTTCACCGATTGCCGGAATGCCGGATGGTTGAACATGTCCTTCAGGAGCCCCTGGCAATCGTCGAAATTGCCTTCGATGGCGAGCGCGTGGACATTCGCTTCCGTGCTGCTGGTCATCTGCCGCTGCTGCACCGGCGAGACGCGGCCCTTGGGGAACAGTATGAAGATGTCCGTCCGCTCGCGTCCGGCGAATGCCTCGATGGCTGCGCCTCCGGTGTCGCCCGATGTCGCGCCGACGATGGTCGCGCGCTCGTCGCGCCCGGCAAGGACATGGTCCATCAGCCGCCCGATAAGCTGCATGGCCACGTCCTTGAAGGCGAGTGTCGGGCCGTGGAACAGCTCCAGCACGAACTCGTTGGCGCCGGTTTGCACGAGGGGACACACGGCCTCGTGGCGGAACGTGCCGTAGGCCTCGGCGACGATCCCTTCGAAGGTGGCGCGGTCTATCTCGCCCTCCACGAAGGGCCACATCACGGTCACGGCGATTTCCGCGTAGGACCTGCCGCGCAGGGCGTGGATTTCACTGGCGGAGAACTGCGGCCATGTTTCGGGGACATAGAGGCCGCCGTCGCTTGCAAGCCCTGCAAGCATCGTGTCACAGAAGCCGAGGACGGGTGCCTGGCCGCGGGTCGAGATATATTTCACGTCAATGCTCTCGTTCTGGTCGGCGCTTCAAGCGCAATTGTCGCGCGGTGCTTACCCGAAAACCGCGCACTCTCAAACCCCGATGCGGGGAAGGGGACCTCCGGCCATTGACGAACCGTGCAAAGCTATGGATGGTGCGGCCCGCCGGCGCATTGTCGCCAATCTCGTTTTCGAGGATGTGCCGGCAGGCAACGGGT
Organism: Oricola thermophila; assembly: GCF_013358405.1. Classification (NCBI taxonomy): domain Bacteria; kingdom Pseudomonadati; phylum Pseudomonadota; class Alphaproteobacteria; order Hyphomicrobiales; family Ahrensiaceae; genus Oricola; species Oricola thermophila. The sequence goes on along the minus strand of NZ_CP054836.1, from coordinate 2,179,131 downwards.
TTATCGATCACGGGTTGGCCATGAGTTTCGCTATGACAGTTCGCGCGGCGCGTTTCGGTGCCCTTCTCGGTTTTGTCGCACTGGCTTCGTGTCAGTCCATGAAGGTCGGCGATACGCTCTCGACTTCCAAGGCCGGAGACGAGGAATTGAGCGCCGCGGACCTGCGCGCCTATTGCCCGCGCGTGACGCTGCTTGAAGGCACCGCCATCCTCAAGACCTATGCGAAGGGGCACAAGGACGATCCGGACCATATCATTTACCAGGCGACGATCACGGACGTGACCCGGTCCTGCAAGTACGAGGGCGGCAATCTCTACATGCAGGTGGCCGCCGCCGGACGCGTCGTGTGGGGCCCCAAGGGCGCCGGAGGAAGCGGCAGCCTCGAACTCCCGGTCCGCGTTGCGGTCAAGCAGGGCGAGAACCTTCCCTATTCGCGTCTCGGCAAGATCACGGTCAGCGTGCCGCCGACCGGGGATGCGGTCCAGTTCATCTACAAGGACGACCAGGTTGTGGTGCCCGCGCCGACCTCGCCGAATCTCCAGGTCATAGCCGGTTTCGACGAAGGCCCCTACGACACGCCCTGAATGATCGGAAACTTCCCTTTCCGCTAACCCGGCATTAACCGTGTTGGGTAACCATGACCCCCGAAGAGTACCGCGTAATTCGGGTGTATCATGTCTGTCGTTCGTCTCGCCTCCACGGCTCGCGCCGCCGCGAAGTCCGTTCAATCGTCCTCCATCGACGCCTGTCTCGACACCATCATCAAGGGTGACTGTGTCGCCGCGCTCGAGCGTCTGCCGGAGAAGTCGGTCGACGTCATATTCGCCGATCCGCCCTACAACCTGCAGCTCGACGGCGACCTGCACCGGCCCGACCATTCGAAGGTCGACGCGGTGGACGACCACTGGGACCAGTTCGATTCCTTTGCCGCCTATGATGCGTTCACCCGCGCCTGGCTGCTCGCCGCGCGCCGCGTGCTGAAACCGAACGGTACGATCTGGGTCATCGGCTCCTATCACAACATCTTTCGCGTCGGCACGAGCCTGCAGGATCTCGGCTTCTGGATTCTCAATGACGTGATCTGGCGCAAGACGAATCCGATGCCGAACTTCCGCGGACGGCGCTTCCAGAACGCGCACGAGACGATGATCTGGGCCTCGCGCGACCAGAACGCCAAGGGTTATACCTTCAACTACGAGGCGCTGAAGGCGGCAAACGAGGATCTCCAGATGCGATCCGACTGGCTGTTCCCGATCTGCACCGGATCGGAGCGCCTGAAGGACGAGAATGGCGACAAGGTTCATCCGACGCAAAAGCCGGAAGCGCTGCTCGCGCGCGTGCTCATGGCCTCGACGAAGCCTGGCGATGTCGTGCTCGATCCCTTCTTCGGCTCAGGCACCACCGGCGCAGTCGCCAAGCGGCTCGGTCGCCACTTCATCGGCATCGAGCGCGAGCAGGCCTATATCGATGCCGCCATGGCGCGCATCGAGGCCGTCGAGCCGGCGGACGCGAAGACGCTGAAAATCGTCGCCGGCAAGCGCGCCGAGCCGCGTGTTGCCTTCGCGGTGCTTCTCGAGACGGGGCTTCTCAAGCCCGGCACCCTTCTGACGGACGCGAAGCGCCGCTGGACGGCCACGGTTCAGGCCGACGGTTCGCTCGCCGTCGGCGGCGAGCAGGCCTCCATCCACCGCATGGGGGCGAGGGTGCAGGGGCTCGATGCCTGCAACGGCTGGACGTTCTGGCACTACGAGGAAGATGGCGAACTGAAGCCCATCGACACGCTGCGGGCCGAGGTGCGCAAGCAGATGGCGGCTGCGGGGGCGTGAACCCTCAGGCGACCAGTTCGTAGCCGGCGAGGTCTTCCCGCAGCTGTTCGGCATCGTCGAACCGGATCGCCTGCCAGCCGAACGCGCGGGCACCGAGAACGTTCTTCTCGGAATCGTCGATGAACAGGGTGGCCGCCGGATCGAGGCCGAATGTCCTCGTGTGGTGTTCATAGATCGCCGGGTCGGGCTTGATGATGCGGATGTCGCCCGAAACCGTCACGCCGCGACTCCATTTCAGGAACGGGTACATTTCCTGCGCCTCGCGGAAGGTGTCGGAGGCGAAATTGGTCAGCATGGTCACGTCGCGACCTGCATCTATCAGTTCGCGCAGGATAGCGACGCTGTCCTCGTAGGCATGGGGCACCATCTCCGCCCAGTGCCGGCGGAAGGCGCGGATATTCTCCGCCTCGTCGGGAAAGCGGGCGATCAGTTCCTCCTCGGCCACGGTCCAGCTCCGGCCACGGTCCTGTTCCAGGTTCCACTCGTTCGAGCAGACTTCGCGCAGGAACCAGGCCCGACGGCGGTCGTCGGGGATGATCCGCCGGAACGGCAGTTCCGGATCGTAGTGCACCAGCACCTTGCCGATGTCGAAGACGATATGGCGGATATCGCTCATTTGTTCAGCCCCGCTCGTTTCCCGATTCGTGTTGCAGGGCTCTTACCAACACCTTTTTCATGACGGTGGGTAGGGCTTCGCCCGCGATCGCGTCCGGCTCGCTCCACCATTGGTGCGCATCCGGTTCCAGTTCGCCTTCGGCACGGAAGACCGAAAGACGCAGTTCGAAATGAGTGAAGACGTGGCTGATCGCCCCGCAATCGGTCCAGTGCGCTTGGGGCAGGGGCGCTTCCGACGTGTCGGTGGCGCCGTCGGCCCGCGCGTTCCATCCCGTTGTCGGCACCTGCGTCATGCCCGCGAGCAGGCCGTCCGGTCCGCGTCTTTCGAGCAGAACCGCCCCGTCGTCATTGGTCAGCACATAGGCCGCGCCGCGCCGAACCGGGCGGGCCCTCTTCGGCGCTCTGACCGGAAATCGCTCCGGATCGCCTGCTTTCAGCGCGAGGCAGCCGTCTCGCAAGGGGCAGGTGATGCATGCCGGCCGTTTCGGCGTGCAGACGGTGGCGCCGAGATCCATCATGGCCTGGGCGAAATCTCCGGGCCGGTCCTGCGGCGTGAGCGTCCCTGTGCGCTCGCGGATCGGCTTCTTGGCGGCCGGAAGCGGCGTGTCGATCGCGAACAGCCGCGCCACCACGCGCTCGACATTGCCGTCGACCACTGCCGCCGGCTCGTCGAAGGCGATCGCCGCGATGGCCGCTGCGGTGTAGTCGCCGATGCCGGGCAGCGCGCGCAGCGCATTGGCGGTGCCGGGGAAATTCCCGCCGTGCTCCGCCACCACGGCATCCGCGCATTTCTTCAGGTTGCGCGCACGCGAATAGTAGCCGAGTCCGGCCCAGGCCTTCAGTATGTCCTCCTCGGACGCGGCAGCGAGCGCCGCCACGTCCGGCCATTTCGCGGTGAATTTCGCGAAATAGTCTTTCACCGCCGCGACCGTGGTTTGCTGCAGCATGACCTCCGAGAGCCATACCCGGTAGGGGTCGGGCCGGATGCCGCGTGCCCGCTCCGCCGGGCCCGTCCGCCATAGCAGTTCGCGCGCGTGCCGGTCGTACCAGGCAAGCAGTCTCGCGGAGACGGATTCGGGGGCCGGGATCATGGTCCGTTCATGTGTTATTGCACCATGCGAGATCAAGCATCGCTTTTGTCCGTCCGCACGATTATCATGGCCGGCGTGTTCTAAACCCGAAGTGAGGCGGCGTGAGCAACGGAAGGCCGGGCAAAGGTCCATGGAAGGCGAAGGCGCCGGAACAGCTCGGCGGGCTGGTGTCCGGCGTGCTCGATCCCGTTCTGGCGCGTCGTGCCGGCATGACCTCGGCGCTGCTCGCCGCCTGGCCGCAGATCGTGCCCGAAATGCTCGTCGAGACGACGCGGCCTCAGAAGATCAACTGGCCGCGCCGCGCGCACGAGGACGATCCCTTCAAGCCGGCGACGCTGGTCGTCGCCGCCGAGGGCATGGCGGCGCTGCATCTCCAGCACCAGTCCGGCGAGATCATCCAGCGGGTAAACGCCTTCTTCGGCTTCCAGGCGGTCGAGCGTCTCCAGATCGTGCAGAAGACGGTTGCGCCGGTGCGCAAGCCGAAACGCCGCAAGCCGCCGGTGAACCCGGCGGATGAAAGGCGTATCGAGGCGCTGACCGGGACGATCGAGGACGAGGGGCTGCGCGAGGCGCTTGCCCGGCTGGGCAGGAGCATCAAGCAGGAAGGGCACTAGTTCTCCATTGCCAGCGCCGCCGCGATGTGATTGGTCGCGCCCATGACCGCAAAAGCGAAAATCGACGGGATGCGCGACCGCTTCTGGGAAACCGTTCCGCTGGAGGAAATGAACCCGGCCGAGTGGGAGGCGCTTTGCGACGGCTGCGGCAAGTGCTGCATGTCGAAGCTGATCGACGAGGACACCGACGAGATCTACTACACGTCCGTCGCCTGCCGCCTGTTTGATGCGGGCACGTGTCGCTGTTCCGATTATGCCAATCGTTTCAGTCATGTACCGGATTGTGTGCAACTGACGCCTGAGAATGTGCGCACCATACCCTGGCTGCCGCGAACCTGCGCCTACCAGCTGGTTGCGGAGGGCCGCGGGCTGTATGACTGGCATCCCCTCATTTCCGGGGAGCCGGATTCCGTGCACGATGCGTCGATGTCGATGCGCGGGCGCGTCACCGCCTTCGAGCAGGACCTGGCGCATGAGGGCGAGTTTCTCGACCATATGGTCGAGGAGGGCATGTGACGCGAACCGTCTGCGGGCGGGGTGCAGGGCAAAGAGACGCAAGCTGCGAGGAACCGACAATGGCCGAAAACGAAACCCGGGCGCTGGTCGAGCGCTATCTTGCCGCCTTCAATGCGGGCGATTCCGAGGCGATGCTGGAATGCCTGCACGAGGATGTCGCCCATGACATCAACCAGGGCGGACGCGAGATCGGCAAGGAGAAGTTCCGCTGGTTCAACGCCGAGATGTCGCGCCACTATGACGAGCGGCTGACCGATATCGTCGTCATGGTCGCGCCGGGCGGCGTGCGCGCTGCGGCCGAGTTCACCGTGCACGGAACCTACAAGGCTACCGCGGAAGGCCTGCCGACGGCCAACGGCCAGTCCTATTCGCTGCCGGCCGGCATCTTCTTCGAGGTCGATGACGGGCTTATCAGCCGGGTGACGACCTACTACAATCTCCAGGACTGGATCGCGCAGGTGAAGAAGGCCGGCTGATGCGCGTCATCGTGAGGCCCCTGGAGCGCGGGGAGGTCGAGGCACGGTTCGACGATCTCGCGCGGCTCCGCATCACCGTTTTCCGGGCCTTCCCCTATCTCTACGATGGCGACATGGAGTACGAGCGCCGCTATCTCGAGACCTATGTCGCGGCGCCCGGTGCCTTCGTCTGCGGCGCGTTCGACGGCAACCTTCTCGTCGGTGCCGCCACGGCTTCGCCGCTTGCCCAGCACAAGGATGAGTTTGCCGAACCCTTCGCCCGGCGCGGGTTGGACCTGGACGATTTCTTTTACTTCGGCGAGTCCGTCCTGCTGCCGGAATATCGCGGGCAGGGGGTCGGCGTCCGCTTCTTTGCGGAGCGCGAGGCGGAAGCCCGCCGACAGGGGTTCGCGAAATGCATTTTCTCCGCGGTCGTCCGGCCCGCGGATCATCCGATGCGGCCGTCCGGCTACGAGCCGCTGGACGATTTCTGGCGCAAACGCGGATATGAACGCATCGAAGGCCTGCAAACGGCCTATTCCTGGAAGGATGTGGGCGACCGGGACGAGACGGAAAAGCCGATGGAATACTGGATGCGCGAACTGGATTGAGCCGGGCCTTTCGGTTCGACCCGCCGGGAGTCTCCCGGTATTCTGGTCATGGCAATTTCGGCTGTGTCAAAGTGTTTCATTCTGAAACAATTTCCCTTGCGGCCGCGCACCTCACGCGTTACCTCAGCCGCGGGAGGGAGATTCATGCACATCATTGAACCAAGCGCATCTTCGCGCGCCATGCTGGCGGGCATGACGCTTGTCGCAACCGGCCGGTTTGCCCGGGACGCACGAGAAATCCGCATGTGCGCCCCGGTACCCCGCTGGCTGACTCTTTCGGAGGGCGCCGCTTTGCGCGATGCGGCCTACTGTTCCAGCGCGAAGGTGACGTTGACCGTCACGGAGTAGGTGTTCTCGCCTGCAGCGACGGGCACCGGCGCGGACTTGGCGGCGTCCATCAGCATCTCCGCGCGCGCCATCGGTACCGGTTGAGGCCGGTAAGAACTTTCCGAGATCTCGAGCACCTTGCCGAGACCTATGCCCGCCGTGCCGGTCAGCGTCTTCGCCTTGGCGATGGCTTCCTGCATGGCCTTCACCCGCGCTTCCTCGATCGCTTCCGACGGGTCGTCATTCGTGAAGGCTATGCCGCCGCCCTGGTTGACGCCGAGCGTCACCGACTTGTCGAGGATCGCGCCGAGCTTGCCCAGGTCGCGGATGCGCACTGTAAGGCTGTTGCGCACGGTATATCCGACGATCTGCGGTGCGCCGCGGGTCCCGTCCGCATTCTTCTTTGGATAAACGATCTTCGGATCGATCGAGAAATTCGAGGTTTGCAGGTCGCGCTCCTCGATCCCTTCGGCCTGCAGGGCGGCCAGCACGTCGGCCATCGCCGCCGTGTTGGCGTCCAGCGCCTGGCGCGCGGTCTCCGCCTCGCGGACCACGGATAGCGTCAGGACAGCCATGTCGGGCGCGATCTCGGCTCTGCCCTCGCCGGAGACGACGATTCGCGGCGTCGGCTCGTTCTGCTGCGCGAGCACCGCCTGCGGCGCGGCGGCGATGCCGGCGAGAACGAGCATGGAAAAAATTGCATTGCGGGTGAATGTCATGTGGGCTTTCCCGTTTTGAGTCCCTTCAGGAAGGGCGGTGCCATGTCATTGCGCCGCCAATATGGCACCGGTGGGCGATTGAAAACAGTGACTTGTGAAGCGCGTTCGTTTCGGCTAGGCAGTCGCGGCGTGGGGCCTGTAGCTCAATTGGTTAGAGCCGGCGGCTCATAACCGCTTGGTTGGGGGTTCGAGTCCCTCCGGGCCCACCATCTCTCATGCCTCGACCTCGTCGCTGTATAGCCTGATCACCTCCAGGAACGTGTCCGCGAAGCGTTCCAGCTTGGCGGCGCCGACGCCGTGCAGGTTTTCGAAATCCCGCCTTGTTCTGGGCAGTTTCCTGGCCATGTCGATCAGCGTCCGGTCGGGGAAGATGACATAGGTCGGTACGGACTGTTCGCGCGCCAGCTCGGTGCGCCGCGCCTTGAGGCGGTCGAGCAGGGCGCGCGGGACATCCGGGTCCGCTTCGGCCGGTGCGCGCGTTCCCGACTTTCCGCCTGCCGGACGAATCATGTCCGGCCGGTAGCGGAACTCGATCCTGCCTTCGAGAAGGTCGTGACCTTTCGGAGCGATCGAAATGCCGCCATGGCCGGCGACGTCGATGGTCAGATAGCCGCCGCCGACAAGCTGGCGGATCAGCGACTGCCAGACATTGCGGCCTTGGTTGCGTCCGGCGGCGAAGACCGGGAGCTGGTCGTGGCCGAGCGCCTGCGCCCGGGGATTGGCCTTGCCGATGAGCAGGTCGACCAGGTGCGTCGCGCCGAAGCGCTCGCCCGTCATCTGCGCCGTCAGCAGGATCTTGCGCGCATCATCCCCGCCGTCGACGGTTGCCACCGGGTTGATGCATACATCGCAATTGCCGCAGGGGGCTGCCGCCTCGCCGAAATAGGACAGCAGGCTCTGGCGCCGGCATTCCGGCGCCTCGCAATAGGCGACCAGCGCGTCGAGGCGCTTGTGCTCGCGTCGCCGCCGCTCGCCTTCCTCGTGTTCCTGGTCGATGAACCGGCGCCGCATGGAGATATCCTGCAGGCCGAACACCATGTGCGCCTCGGCGGGCTTGCCGTCGCGCCCCGCGCGCCCGATCTCCTGGTAGTAGGCGTCGAGCGAGCCGGGCAGGTCGGCGTGGAACACGAAGCGCACGTCCGGCTTGTCGATGCCCATGCCGAAGGCGATGGTCGCGCAGACGATGACGCCCGTCTCGGCCATGAAGAGTTCCTGGGCTTCCGCCCTTTTCTCGGGCGACAGGCCGGCATGGTAGGGCACGGCGCGATAGCCGTTGTCCGACAGGAACGCGGCCAGTTCCTCGCTGCTCTTGCGCGACAGGGCATAGACGATGCCGCTCTCGGAAGGCCGGCCCTCCAGGAATGCGAGCAACTGTCTTTTCGTGTTCGACTTGGGTTCGACCGTCAGGCGGATATTGGGCCGGTCGAAACCGGCGACATAGAGTTCCGCCTCGCCGCCGAACAGTTTCTCGACGATGTCGCGCCGCGTTGCCTCGTCTGCGGTCGCAGTCACCGCACCGATCGGCACGCCGGGAAAGGCCGTCCGCAATTCCTGCAGGGCGTCGTATTCCGGGCGGAAGGACGCCCCCCATTGCGAGATGCAGTGGGCCTCGTCGACGGCGATCAGGCTGACGCCGATCCTCTGCAGGGCGGCGATCATGCGGTCCGTCATCAGCCGCTCGGGCGCGAGATAGAGGATGCGCACCTCGCCCGCCGCGACGCGCCGCCAGATCGCGACATTTTCCTCGCGGCTGGCCGTGGAGTTGATCGTTTCCGCCGCGACGCCGGCAAGCTTCAGTGCCGCCACCTGGTCCTGCATCAGCGCGACCAGCGGCGAGACGACGATGGTCAGCCCGCCCTTGACCAGTGCCGGCACCTGGTATGTGAGCGACTTGCCCGCGCCCGTCGGCATGACGGCCAGCACGTTGCGCCCTGCCAGAAGGTGGTCGACGATGGCTTCCTGTCCCGGCCGGAAATCGTCAAAGCCGAAGACCTCCCTGAGGACGGCGTGCTTGCTGGACATGACGGTTCGGCTGCCTTGCTTGGTCGCGGTGGCGAAGGGAATCGCGGGCGGATGCCTCCAGCAATAGGCAGGCACGTCCCGCGGCGCAATCGCCGCCAGGCGATCGGACGGGGATAGCGGTGCGGCGACCGGGCAAAACCGGCGCGGCCTGCCTCGTGCCTGCGCCGGTGCCGGGACATAGTTGTCGCCATGGCAGAGCGTTTTCCGGCAGGTGACGGCTCGCCGCTTCCAGCAGTGCCATCAGCGTGGCGACAACCCCGGTGGCAACCACGGCGAGAGCCGCTGCTTCCGTGGCGAGGCCCGCGTCTTCCAGGTTGAGCAGGGCGACGCCCAGCGTTTCCGTTCCGGCGGACCAGAGGAGAGCCGATATGGTAAGCTCGTTGAAGGCCAGCAGGAAGGCCATCACCCCTCCGGCGGCAATCGCCGGCAACACCAATGGCAGGATGATCTGCGTCAGCCGCGCAGTCACGCGCGCGCCGTCCAGCAACGCCGCTTCCTCGACGTCGCGCTCAAGCGATGCAACGGCCGCGACAACGGGCTTGGCGGCGACGGCGAGGAACGACGCCATATAGGCGAAGACGATGATCCACGCCGTGCCGTAGATCGTCACACCCGCGAAGGGCAGCGGCTTCACGAACAGGAGGATGCAGGCAATGGCGACGACGACGCCGGGCAGGGCGTAGGGCATTTCGATCACGGGAAGGATCACCATGCGCGCCCGCGACAGGCGCCGGTCCAGCGCGTAGGCGATCAGCAGCGAGAGCACTGCGAGGACAGCGGCTGCTCCGCCGGCGAAGGTCAGCGAGTTGGCAAAGGCGCGGCGGATCAGTGCCTGCTGCCACATGGTCCCGGTATATTGCGCGAAGGTGATGCTTTCGAGGCTGAGCGTGACGCCGTAGGCCGGTACCAGCGATGTTGCGACAAGCGAGGCGAGCGGCAACAGGATCGTCGCCGCGAAAAATGCCCAGAGAAGGATTTCGACGCTGCGCGCGAATGCAGGGCGGTGAATGAAAGGCTCGAGCCCGTGTTCGGTCTCCGTACGCACGTCGCGCCGGGCCATCAGCCATGACGAGGCGATCACCGCGATCCCCGCCATGGCCGCAATCAGCAGCGAGACGAGCGCTGCGTCGTCGATGGCGCCGCGCCCGAAGCTCGCTAGCTGGCGATAGACCATGGTCGGCAGGGTGATGATGCCGACCGGCAGGCCAAGCAGTGCGGGAATGCCGAAATTGCCGACCCCGGCAACGAATGCGAGCAGGATGGCCGAGAGGATGTTGAGCCGGATGACCGGCATGATGATTCCGGTTACGATGGCGAAGTGTCGGGCGCCGTCGATCCTGGCCGCTTCCACGAGCGACCTCGGAATACGTACCAGGCCCGTCGCGACGGTTATGGCCACGAGCGGAGCGTGATGCAGCCCCATCACGAGAATGATGCCGCCGTAGCCGAGCATCGGATTCGGCGTGCCGGGCGGGGGCGCGATGCCGAGCGTGTTGAGGATCGGCGATGAAGGGCCGGCCAGTGTTTTGAATGCGAGCGCCGAGACCTGTGGCGCCACCATCAGCGAAAGCACGAACAGGAAGGCGAGCGCGCGTCTCGTCTGCATCGTCATGGTGGCGAGCGCGACGGCGACGGTGCCGCCGAGAATGACGGCCAGTACGGTCGATCCCGTTGCTATGGCGAGCGTGTTGAATATTGCGCGCATGATGGTCGGGCCGGTCAGCAGGGCGAACGCGTCGGCGGCACCGGATTGCAGCACGCGCGCGGCGGCGAACGCCAGCTGGAGCATCGGCGCGAGACAGAACAGGCAGACAGCGGAGATCGCGATCAGTGCGATTCCGCCGCCTTCCCGTTCGAACAACGTGTCCGCCCCCCGCCTGCGAAGGCGGGAGGCGCGTTTGCGTGGAAGAATCTTCACGATGACGATGCCAACGAATCTTCCCGGATCAGTTCTGGCCGAAGATTGTCGCGAACCTGTCCTTGTCGGCCTCGGCGGATTCGAGCGCGGCGGCCGGATCGAAAGCCATCACCCTTATGTCCGAAAGAGGGGGGAACCCTTCCGGCGGGGATACTTCCGGATGTGCCGGCATGTAGCCCTGCGAGGCGGCCAGTTCCTGGCCTTCACGCGAGATCAGGAAATCGACGAAAGCCTTTGCAGCATCAGGATTTTTCGTGTTCGAAAGAATGGCGACCGGTTCCGATATCGCCGAGACGCCTTCCTCGGGGAAGACGAAGTCGACCGGCGCGCCCTTGGCCTTTTCCCGGATCGGCAGGAACTCGACGACCATGCCGTAGAGTTTCTCGCCGCCGGCCACGGCCTTCAACACGCCGCCATTGCCGCCGGACGCCTGCGCGCCGTTGGCGGCCAGTGTCTCGTAGTAGCCCCAGCCTTCTTCCATGTTGGAGACCATGGTCTTGGTGTGGATCAACGCCGCGCCCGAGGTGAGCGGCGAAGGCATGGCGATCTGGCCTTTCGTCTCGTCGGTCAGCAAGTCCTTCCAGGAGGCGGGCTTCATTGGCGCGGCGGTGTTGTAGACGATGCCGGTGGTGATCAGCTTGGTCGGGAACCACATCCGTTCCGGATCCTGGATGCCTTCGTCATAGGCCGACACGTCGGCTTCCGGATATGCCATCAGGTATCCGTCGCGGCTCATGCCTTCCATGGTCACGTTGTCTGCGATCAGCAGCACGTCGGCGGGCGTCGAGCCGGCTTCCAGCTCGGCGCGCAGCCGGGCCATGATCTTGGTCGTGCCGTCGCGGACGAATGTCACCTTGATGTCGGGATGTTTTGCCATGAAGGCATCGACGGTCTGCTGGGCGTCGTTGTTCGGCTGGCTGGTATAGAGGGTGAGCGTGCCTTCGGCGGCCATGGCGGTCGAGGCGGCCGCGACGAGGGCAGCGCCTGCCAGGAGGGTCCTGAGAATGTGCATCATCGGCTCCGTGCGTTTGTGTTGGACGCAGGATGCCTATGAACGCAGTGTTACCCCTCTATGACAGTCGGCCGCCCGGTGGCCCGGGAACGGGCAATTCGTCGCGGACAACACGGTTTTCGACGCCTGCGGGATGCGCTAGTGCGGTTTCCGGAGACGGAGAACGCCAATGGACAGGCAGGACGGAAATGGCGCGGCGGTGCTGGCCGGCGCGGGAGTTCTCGGCTTCGCAGGTGTTGCCGCGGCGGCGGCGAGTGCCCATGCGGGCAGCGATCCGCGGCTTATGAGTGCCGCCGCGCTGGTCTGTCTCACCCATGCCCCGGCACTGCTGGCGATCGGCCTCCTCGGTCGCGGCGCGGTCCTGCTGCGATTGGCGGCCGTCCTGCTTTTCGTCGGTGCGGCGTTGTTTGCCTCCGACATGGCGCTGCGCGAATTCGGCCAGGGGCGGCTGTTCGCGATGGCCGCGCCGACCGGCGGCATCGCCATGATGGCCGGCTGGCTTGCGGTGGCAGGCGCGGCATTCCGCCTGCGGCGCTGAATAGGGGCGCTACTCCTCGAGCAGTTCGCTGTCGACCGCCGGGTCGAAGACGAAATAGTCCGGCCACATGTCGCGGAACACGGCGATGTCGAGCTGAAGCTTGTTGAGATGGTGGGCCATGCGCTCGACGGCCGTGTCCGCGTCGTTCCGCGTCATCGCCTCGAGAACCGCCTCGTGTTCCCCGACCACCATTGCCATGCGTCCGGGTTGCGGCAGCGTAAGGCGGCGATAGCGCTCGATCTGTACCCGGATCTGCTGGATCATGTCCCATATTCCGGGCAGGCGCGCGGCCGCGGCGATCGCGGCGTGAAAGTCGTCGTCCGCGTTGTGGAACGCGGCCTCGTCGCCCGCCGCAGCGGTTTCGCGCTGGCGCTGGATGATCGCGCGCATTTCAATGAACTGGCTTTCGCTGGCCCTGGCCGTGGCCTCGCGCACGGTGACGGCCTCCAGCGCCCGGCGTGCCACCAGCGCCTCCCGCACCGCCGAGAGGGGGATGCGCGCGACGAAGGTGCCGGACTTGGGCACCACGTCGAGCAGCCTGTCCTCCGATAGCCGCAGCAATGCCTCGCGCACCGGTGTCCGGCTTATGCCGTAGCGCTGGGTCAGTTCCTTCTCGTTGATGACGGTTCCCGGCGTCAGCTCCATGGCGATGATGGCGCTGCGCAGGTCCCGGTAGACGATGTCCGAATTCTTGGTGCCGGCAATTGTCGTGTGGCTCGCGGGCGGCGCGTTCGGGGCGCGCGGCTTGCGGGAACGGGCGGTGGCCCCGCCGAATCCGGTGTGATTGCTGTCGTTCATTCTGTCCTGTTCGCATCTGGCGGGCGCCCGGCCCGCCGCTCCTGCTGCTCCTTGCCTGTTTGGACCCGCAAATGCAATCGGCCGCGGCGATGCCACTTGCAGCATGACTCAACGTAGTATATTAGATATATCTTGTATATCAGAAAATTCGCAATTGCGCGATCAGCGGCGGGAGGAGGAACCCGCCGTCACCATGGGAGGAAGCAATGATTGGCAGATTGATGAAGCTTGCGGGCGCCGCTGCGGCGGTTGCGATGGCAATGGCCACCGGTGCGGCCGCGGTCGAACTGAAGTGGGCCCATGTCTACGAGATCGGCTCGGACTATCACCAGGTCGCCGAATGGGCGGCCGAGGAAGTGGCCAAGCGCACCGACGGCCGCGTAGAGATCAAGGTTTTCCCTGCATCTTCACTCGGCAAGGAGGTCGAGATCAACGAGGGGCTCGGTATCGGCTCCGTCGACATCATCTATACCGGCCCGAGTTTCGTCGAGCGCTACTACGGCCCGATCGCGATCTCGGACTATCCGTTCATCATGCGCGGATTCGACCATTGGAAGACCTATCGTGACAGCGATCTCTTCAAGGATCTTTCCGCCGGCTACAAGGATGCCACGGGTCACACCGTCATGGGCCTGGTCTATTACGGCCAGCGCCACGTCACGTCCAACTTCCCGATCCTCAAGCCCGACGACATGAAGGACCTGAAGATCCGCGTGCCGAACTCGCCGGTCATGCTGATGTTCCCGAACGCGGTCGGTGCGAACCCGACGCCCATGGCCTTTTCGGAGGTCTACCTGGCTTTGCAGCAGGGCGTGGTCGATGCGCAGGAGAATCCGCTGCCGACCATCAAGTTCAAGAAGTTCTACGAGGTTCAGTCGAACATCAACCTGACCGGACACCTGCTCAACTCGCTGCTCATCATCTCGTCGAACACCGCGATGTCGAAGATGGGCGATGACGCCGGCACGGTCAGGGAGGTGCTCCAGGAGGCCGCTGCAAAGGCGTCCGACAGCATTTTCCAGGCCGAGACGGACCTGATTTCGTGGTTCCGGGAGCAGGGTGTCCAGGTCAACGAGGTGGATCGCAAGCCGTTCCAGGACGCGGTCCTGCCGAAGCTGACCGACTGGGATAACGTGCCCTACAGCAAGGAGCATTTCGACCGCCTCCAGGCACTTTGACATACCGGACAGCAGGCGAACACACATGAGCAATTTGCCTGACGACACGAAGGACAAGGAGCGCGCCGCCGACGCGGCGCGCTCCGATTTCGCTGCCATGGAGGACCACGGTCCCGTCGATCTGAAACTGGTCGACATTCCGGGTCTCGTCGCGCTTTGGGCGCTGGCGGTGATCGTGTTCCTGCAGTTTTTCACGCGCTATGTACTGAATGACAGTCTTGCATGGACCGAGGAGATTGCGCGCTACGTGCTGGTCCTTGTCGCGTTTCTCGGCGCCGTGACGGTCACCCGCAAGGGGGCGCATATCTTTCTCGAATTCTTCTACCGCTATGTGCCGCCGCTGGCTGGCAAGTGGATTGCCGTGGCGATGGAACTCGTTTCCTGCCTGTTCTTTGGCTACATGGCCTGGATCGCCGTGCTTCTTGCGCTGCAAACGAAGACCAAGATGGCCTCGGCGGAGATTCCGAAAAGCCTTCTCTACTGGGGCGTCGCGGCAGGCCTTGCGGCCGTGACGGTCTATTCGTTTCTCTGGCTGGTCCGGAAGATCCGCCAGAGCCCGCAGGCCGTGCTCCACGACATCGAGGAGCACGCTTTGTCAGATATTTCCGACTAGGGGTGCCCGGCCGTGGAACTGTTCCTGATGTTCGTCATTCTCTTCGCGCTTCTGATCGCCGGCGCGCCGGTCGCCGTGGCGCTGGGCGTGTCCTCGCTCTTCTTCATCTCGACTTCCGGAATGCCCAGCCTCGTTGTCCTCCACAACATGGTCAACGGCATCAATTCCTTTCCGCTGATCGCGGTGCCGTTCTTCATCATGGCCGGTCACCTGATGAACACGGCCGGCATCACGACGAAGATATTCACCTTCGCCCGCGCGACCGTGGGCTGGATGCATGGCGGTCTCGGCCACGTGAACGTGGGCGCCAGCGTCATCTTCGCCGGCATGTCCGGCGCCGCGGTCGCCGATGCCGGCGGACTCGGCAACATAGAGATCAAGGCGATGCGCGAGGCGGGCTATGACACCGATTTCTCGGTCGGCATAACCGCCGCGTCCTCGACCATCGGGCCGATCATTCCGCCCTCGCTGCCGCTGGTGGTGTACGGCGTCATCGCTGACACCTCGATCGGCCAGCTCTTCGCGGCCGGGCTGATTCCCGGCGTGATCATGGCGCTGGCCCTGATGGGCATGGTCGCCTTCTATGCGCGCCTCCGCGACTATCCGCGCGACGACCGCTTCAGCTTCCGCGTTTTCCTGTTGACCTTCGCCGACGCGTTGCTGCCGCTGTTTACGCCGGTGATCATCGTCGGCGGCATCCTGACCGGCATCTTTACCCCGACCGAGGCCGCCATCGCGGCGGTGGTCTATTCCCTGTTCCTGGGCATGTTCGTCTACCGCACGCTCGATATGCGCCGCATCCTTCGCGTCTCGATGGAAACGATCGAGACCACTGCCTCGATCATGCTTATCGTTGCCGCGTCTGCGATCTTCGCCTGGATACTGACGGCCAACCAGGTTGCACAGCTTTTCGCTCGTGAACTGCTCGGCATCACGGAAAATCCGACCGCGATTCTGCTCATCATCATGCTGATCGTGCTCGTCGTCGGCTGTTTCATGGAGACGATAGCCGCCATCACGATATTGACGCCGGTGCTGTTGCCGGTGGCGGTATCGATCGGCATCGATCCCGTGCATTTCGGGATCATACTGATCCTCAACCTGATGATCGGCCTGCTGACGCCGCCGGTCGGGATGGTGCTCTATGTTCTCTCGAAGGTGGCGGTCGTGCCATTCGAGCGGTGCGTGGTGGCGACGGCACCCTTCCTCGTGCCGCTCGTTGCCGTGCTGCTTCTGCTGAGCTTCCTGCCGTCGCTCTCTATGTGGCTGCCGGTCTATCTCTACCGCTAGTCGGGCACTGTTCGGGCATTGGGGAACGGGTTGCCCGTGAGCGGGGTGGGCCGCTGCTCGTCCCGTCCGGGTGGCTGCACCGGGCACGATGCACCGTCCAAAATTACAATTTTGTAATCCTGCGCTTTTTCGTGTGCCAGTTCGCGGTGTGCCGCTATATTCCTTCGCGGACTGCCCGGTTCGGGATATGCATTCGTGCCGGGAATGAGAGTGCGTGCCGGGGGAAGCGCGAAATGAAGGCATGGAAACAGTTGCTCGTGTCGGCCGGATTGGTCGCCGTTGCATTCGTCGGATGGGCGAAATTCTATCCGGGCGCCGATGCGGTCCTGGCACGTCACGGCATTGACTGGTTTTCCACCGCTTCCACTGATGCGGCATCGCAATCCGGCGTGCCCGGACAGCGCCCCGGCGGCGCGCCCGGTCGTCGCGGCTCCTTCGGGGGAGCGCTGGTTGTCACGGAGAAGGCCGAAATCGGCGTTGTCAACGACCGTCTGACGGCCATCGGCACCGGCCAGCCGGTGCGTACAGTCTCCATTCGTCCGCTGGTTGCCGGGCAGATCGTCGACATACCCGTTGCATCCGGCGCCCATGTGGAGGCGGGCGACGTCATCCTCCGCCTCGACTCGAAGGAACAGGAACTCGATGTCGAACGTGCGCGGCTGACGCTCGACGATGCCGAGCGCAAGGTCGCGCGGCTCGAAAGTCTGTTCGCCCAACGTGCCGTCAGTTCGGTCGATCTCGACACGGCGCGCAGCGAGTTGAGCGAGGCCCGTGTCGCGTTGCGCTCCGCCGAACTGGCGCTGGAACGTCGCACTGTCACTGCGCCGATTGGCGGGTCGCTCGGCATACTGGCTGTGAATGTGGGCGACTATGTCACCACCCAGACGGATGTCGCCACCATCGATGACCGCTCGCAGATACTGGTAGATTTCTACGTGCCGGAAAGATTTGCAGCCCGCATGCAGGTCGGCAAGGAGGTCGTGGCCACGGCGATTGCGCGGCCGGGCGACCGCTTCGAAGGCGAGGTGATCGCGGTCGACAATCGCGTTGACGAGGCGAGCCGTACCCTGCGGGTGCAGGCGCGCATCCCCAACGAGAACGACCTGCTGCGCGCCGGCATGTCCTTCGAGGTGACGTTGCGCTTCGAGGGCGAGACCTTTCCCTCGGTCGACCCGCTGGCGATCCAGTGGGATTCCTCCGGGTCCTATGTCTGGCGCGTCGGGCAGGGCGGCAAGGCCGAGCGGGTCGATGTCGCCATCATCCAGCGCAATGCGGATCGCGTTCTCGTCAAGGCCGACCTCGCGGAGGGCGATGTCATCGTGACCGAAGGCGTTCAGAGCGTTCGGCCCGGCGGCACGGTGCGCATTGTCGGTTCCGCTCCCGGGGAGGGCGGTGACGAGAAGCGTCCCGCAGGAGCGCCACAGCGAGGAGCCGGCTCATGACCGACGAACGCCTTGGCTCTGCCGTCAACAGCGAGGAGCCGTCGCCCGACGTGCTGGCGGCTGGCGGCACCGCGATTTTCGTACGCCGTCCGGTCCTGGCACTGGTCATAAACCTGCTCATCATCGTTGCCGGTCTTGCGGGCATCTACGGCGCGGAGGTCCGCGAACTGCCCAATGTCGACCGGCCCGTCGTCACCATCACCACGAATTTTTCAGGTGCCTCGCCGGAGACCGTCGACCGCGAGCTGACGGCCCTCGTCGAGGGTGCCGTTGCCCGAGTATCCGGCGTATCCGAGATATCGTCCTCGTCGTCCTTTGGTCGCAGTCGCGTGACCGTCGAATTCTCGGAGGATACCGATCTTTCGACCGCCGCTGCGGACATCCGCGATTCGCTGGGGCGCATCACCAATTCGTTGCCGGACAGCGCGGATGAGCCGCGTATCGTCAAGGCCGATGCGGATGCCGAGGCAGTCATGCGCCTCGCCGTCACCTCGTCCACGCTGAGCGTGCAGGACATGACCGTGCTCGTGGAAGACGAGGTGGTGGACCGGCTTTCGGCCGTGCCGGGCGTGGCCGATGTCTCCGTCTATGGCGACCGCGACAAGGTTTTCCGGATCGATGTCGACCAGTCGCGTCTGGCCGCGCTCGGCCTGACGGTCGCCAATCTGCGCAATGCGCTTGCCAGCGTCGCCTACGACGTGCCGGCGGGCTCGATCACCGCGAACACCCAGGATATCGTGGTGCGCGCGACCGCTGACGTGCAGACTGTCGAGGACTTCGAGAATCTCTACATAAACGATCGCGTCCAGTTCAAGGATGTGGCCACGGTGACGCTTGGCGCCGACCCGGGCGAGTCCGCGTTGCGCGCCAATGGCGCCACCGGCATCGGCTTGGGCATCGTGCGTCAGGCAAAGTCCAACACGCTGGAAATCTCCAAGGGCATTCATGCTGCCGTGGAGGAAATCCGCGAAATTCTGCCGGAGGGCGTCGATATCCGCGTTACTTCGGATGACGCGACCTTTATCAGCGGGGCGATCAGCGAGGTGCGCCGCACGCTGATCCTTGCCGTCGGCATTGTCGTGGCCATCATTTTCCTCTTCCTGCTCGACTGGCGTGCCACGCTGATTCCCACGGTGACCCTGCCGATCGCGCTTGTCGGCACCTTCGCCGCCATCTGGCTTGCCGGCTTTTCCGTCAACATCCTGACGCTGCTCGCCCTCGTTCTGGCCACCGGCATGGTCGTTGACGACGCGATCGTGGTGCTTGAGAACATAGTGCGCAAGCGCAATGAGGGCCTCGGTCCGCGAGCCGCCGCCGTGGTTGGCACGCGCGAGGTCTTCTTCGCGGTCATCACCACCACGGCGACACTGGCCGCCGTGTTCATTCCGATCTCCTTCCTGCCGGGCCAGGCCGGCGGCCTGTTCCGCGAGTTCGGCTTCGTGCTGGCCTTTGCCGTGATGCTGTCCAGCGTCGTTGCGCTGACGCTCAGTCCGATGCTTGCCTCGCGCGTGATCAGTGCAAGGAATGGGCACGGAAATCCGGCTGGTGATGCCATGCGGCGCTTCGGCGGACTGATGACGAATGCCTACCGGGCAATACTTCACAGGGCGCTTGACGCGCCGCTGGTCGTGATCGTCATCGCCGCGATGGTGTCGGGAAGCGCCTTTCTCATGGCCGGGACGCTTCCGCAGGAACTGACCCCTCCGGAGGATCGCGCCGTGGCCCTGATGCGCGTTTCCGCGCCGCAGGGCGTGAGCCTCGACTATACGCAATCGAAGATGCGCGAGATCGAGCGTCTCGTTCTGCCGATGCGCGAAAGCGGCGAAGTCCGGGAGATCTTCGCCATTGCTGGTCAGGGGTCATCGACAAATTCCGGCTTCATGGTCCTGTCGCTCGCGCCGTGGGAGGAACGAAGCCGCAGCCAGTCCGAGATCGTTGCCGAGATCAACAGCCTCGTTTCCGGGGTTCCGGGCGTCCGCGCCTTTGCGATCCAGCCCAACAGCCTGGGCATACGCGGGGCCGGTAACGGGCTGCAATTCGCCTTCGTCGGCAATTCCTACGAGGAACTTGGCGCTGCGGCGCAAGAGATGCTGGAATTGCTCGAGAACGATCCGCGTTTCGAGCAGGTGAGGCTTTCCTACGAGACCACGCAGCCGCAACTGTCGGTACGCATCAATCGCGAGCGGGCCTCGGATCTCGGCATCGATATTGATGGCCTTGCCGATGCCATGCAGGCATTGCTCGATGGCCGCGAGGTGGCGCAGGTCTTCATTCACGACCGGTCCTACCCGGTCAAGCTGATATCGACGACCACCCCGATCAACGACCCGACCGACCTCGAGGCGATCTATCTGAAGACCGGCGATGGTCGCATTGTGCCCATGTCGGTGATCGCGGACCTGGAAGAAAAGGCTGTCGCGCCGAGCCTGCGTCGCGAGCAGCAATTGCGCTCCGTTTCCCTGCGCACGAATCTCGCGGAGGGATTTGCGCTTGGCGAGGCATACCAGGAGGTCCGGCGGCTGGCGGAGCCGTTGCTGCCGCCGGGTGCGCGGGTGATCCCGCTTGCCGAGGCGGCCACGCTGGACCAGTCTTCGCGCGACATGCAGTTCACCTTCGGCATCGCCGTCGTCGTGGTGCTGCTGGTGCTTGCGGCGCAATTCGAGAGCTTCGTCTCCGCGCTGATCATCATGGCCACCGTCCCGCTCGGCCTCGCCTGCGCCATCCTGGCGATGGCGATGACCGGAACCAGCCTCAATGTCTACAGCCAGATCGGACTTGTGCTGCTTGTGGGGGTGATGGCCAAGAACGGCATCCTGATCGTTGAATTCGCCAATCAGCTGCGCAATCGTGGCCGGACAGTCCGCGAGGCGATCGAGCAGGCGGCCAATATCCGGCTGCGGCCGGTCATGATGACCATGATCTCGACGGTTCTCGGAGCGGTGCCGCTGATCTTCTCGTTCGGCGCTGGCGCGGAGGCCCGCGCCGCATTGGGCTGGGTGATCGTCGGCGGTCTGGGACTTGCGACGCTAGCGACCCTCTTCCTGACGCCGGTTGCCTATCTGCTTCTCGCCCGCCTTTCGAAACCCAGCGCCGAGGGCGAGGCGCGGCTCCTGCGCGAGCTTCAGGAAATGCTTCATCCCCGTCGGGCGCATGGTGGCGGCGAAGGCTGAACCGACAACGCGACGCAGCCTGTTAAAATCTGCGGTCATCTCGGAAAGTATTTGCTTACGATAAGTTTGCAATACTCCGTACCCGGCCGGCGCGGTCAGGGGCAGTTAACGCACCATCAATACCTGTCTGCAAGCTATCACCGGGTTTTGTGGATCGAGTTTCGTATGTCGAGACCTCAGGTCAAGCAGGAACGCCAATCGCAGGCAGTGCACGACGCGGCCATCCGTGCCCGCGAAGACCTGCCGCTTGCCCTGATTGACGGGACGATGCGCACGATCGGGATCGACGAAATCCCGGACGGGGTTCTTGTCGTGGACGCGGAGGGCCGGATTGTTGCGGTCAACTCGGTCATCGGGAACCTGTTTGGCTACCGGGACGACGAATTGATCGGCGAGGCCGTCGAACTGCTTGTTCCGGAGCGGTTCGGAAATCACAAGAAGATTCGCCGGCGGTTTCAGGTCCGGCCCCATGAAAAGCCGATGGGGCGCGTCCAGGAGATATTCGGTCGCCACAAGGAAGGGCACGAGATCCCCGTAGACATGTGGCTCAGGCCAATGGGCGCCGATGGAACGATGGTCTGTTTCGTGCGCGACATTTCCGATCATGTCCGCCTGTCCGACGAAATCCGTAAGGCATCCTATCTGGACGTGGTGACGGGTACTCGGAACCGTCGCGCCTTCAACGAGGACCTTGATCGTATCCTCAAGACCATGGCGCCGGAATCGAATGGCACCGGGGTCGCCATTTTCGATATCGATCATTTCAAGGATATCAACGATTCGCTGGGCCACCACAGCGGCGATCGGCTGCTTATGGAATTCTGTGAACGGCTGGGCGAAATCCTGCGACCGGACATGCGTCTTTACCGCATAGGCGGAGACGAATTCGCCCTGATTCTTCCCGATTGCCCCGATCACGTGACGGCGCAGGAATTCGTCAACACGGCCATCCGGTTCATTCGCCGGCCCTTCATGATCGAGGGGCATCGGATCGGTATCGGCTGCAGCGCGGGTATCGTCCATGCGCCGACCGACGGCAAGACGGCTCAGGATCTGGTCTCCAACGCCGACCTCGCCCTCTACGAGGCCAAGTCCATCCGCGGCACGTCTTCCGTGTTCACTCCGCATCTGCGCGCTGCGGTCGAGGACCGCTTTTCCCTCGTGTCGCAATTGCGCGCGGCCGTCGAGGAGGGCCAGTTCGAGCTGCACTACCAACCCCAGGTCGATATCGGTTCCGGGGCGATTGCCGGCGCGGAGGCCCTGTTGCGCTGGAGGCATCCCGTGCGGGGCCTGTTGCAACCCGGCCAGTTCATCGAGGTCTTGACCAACAACGAGGTGTCCATCGACGTGGGCCGCTGGACCCTGTTCGAGGCCTGCCAGCAGGCCGCATCGTGGCAAGTCAAGGCTGATCGTCCGGTTCGCGTTGCGGTGAACCTCTTTCCCTGGCAGGTCAGGACGCGCCGGTTCTTCGATGACGTCCGTGAGGCAGTGGCGAATGCCGGGCTCGGTGCGCACCTGCTCGAGCTGGAGCTGACGGAAAATACGATCATCGACTCCTCCGAGGATTTCATCAAGATCCTGACTCAGGTGCGTGAGCAGGGCGTCGGTGTCGCCCTCGACGATTTCGGTACCGGTTTCGCGTCCCTGAACAGCCTCACGCGCTTCCCGATCGACACGATCAAGATCGACCGCTCCTTCGTGCGTGACGTCGGCAGCGGGAAGGGGAACTGGCCGATCTTGCGCATGATGCCGAAACTTGCCCGCGATCTGGGCATGACCACTGTTGCCGAGGGAGTCGAAACCGCCGAAGACGCGATGATGATCCAGCATTTCGGCTTCGACACCGGTCAGGGATACTACTGGGGCAAGCCGGTTCCCGCTGACGAGTTCGTCGCGATGTTGCAGAACGGCGGAAGCGACAAGCCGTCCGGAGAGCCGCGCGAGATCAAGCCGGTGCGGATTTCCGCGCTCGAGGAAATCGTCAAGCGCCGTTTCCCGATGTACGGCTAGGAGGAGACTGCCGGCGATGCCGGCGCGACGAGCGCCGCCGCCGGATCAGGGTACATGTAGAAACAGAAGGGCCCTTCCGCGATGTTGCGCGGAAGGGCCCTTGTTTTCCTGTAGGGCGGGGTGGACCCGTCTATGCCGCCGCAGTGGCCCGTTCGGTTTCGGCTGCCTCGCCTGATAGGCGGAACCGGCCGACGAGATCGGCCAGGTCACCGGCCTGCGTGGTCAGTTTGTGCACGACGGCGCTGGTCTCTTCCGCCATCGTTGCATTGTATTGCGTGACCTCGTCCATTTGCGCCACGGCCTTGCTGATCTGGTGCAGGCCGGCCGCCTCCTGCTGCGATGCGGTGGCGATACCCTGGATCGCGGTGTTGATCTCGCCGACATATCCCGAAATCGAATCCAGCGCCTCGCCGGCTGCCTTCACGAGATCGACTCCCGTCGAGATCTCCCCGGTGGACTTGTTGATAAGGTCGGTTATCTGCTTGGCCGCGTCGGCGGAACGCTGGGCCAGTTCGCGCACCTCCTGGGCGACGACGGCAAACCCCGCACCGGCTTCGCCGGCCCGCGCGGCCTCGACGCCGGCATTGAGTGCCAGCAGGTTGGTCTGGAAGGCGATCTCGTCGATCACGGAAATGATCTGGGCGATCTCGTGCGAGACGGCTTCGATCCGGCCCATCGCGTTGACGGCGTCGCGGACAACGACACCGGAGGTTTCGGTCGTCTCGCGTGCCTCGTTGGCCTTGGCTGCCACGCTGCTTGCCTTCTTGGAGGTTTCCGAGACGGTCGAAGCCATCTGTTCGAGAGAAGCGGATGTTTCCTCCACTGCCGCTGCCTGCTGTTCGGTGCGCCGCGAGAGATCGTTGGCCGAGGTGTCGATTTCTCCGGCATACGCACGGATCGTGCGCACGTTGCCGTTCACCTCGTGAAGCGCGGCCGACAGTATTTCGACCGACTTGTTGAAATCGACGCGCAACCGGTCGAGTTCGCCGGGGAACGGCGTAGTGATTTGTGCGGTAAGGTCTCCCTCGGCCATCGTCTTCAAATGGTCTGCGAGCGTGTCGACAACGGTGCGTACGGTCTGGGCTTCCTCCGCCTTGGCTCGCTCCCGCGCCAGGCGCTCTTCTTCGGCCGATATCCGGGCCGCTTCGGCCTCGCGGCTGCTGCGGTCCGCGGCCTCCCGCGATTCCTGCGAATCCGCGAGCGCCCGCTCCGCGTCAGCGAAGGCGTTTGCCATGCTCTGTGTCATCTTGAACAGGATTCCGGCTTCGACAAGCAGGATTATCGCGTGCAATGCCACGCGGGCGAGAGTTGCTTCTCCCGGAAAGACGGCGGCCGGAAGGACGACATAGAGCGCCAGGTGGTGCAGTGCGGTCACGGCCGTGAAGGCAGCGATCGGTCGCCAGTCGATCCAGGCTGCGGTAATTGCCAGCGCTGCGAAGAAATACATGTGCATGTCGATCTGCAGCGGTGAATCGATGAAGCCGTAAACCAGCAAGGCGACCAGGCCTGCCTGCGCTGCTCCCGTGGCCGTTCTCGTTGCCGGCCCGGTCCGGTCGGCCATCCAGGAAACTGTTGCCGCTGCTGCGAGAAGTACGGCACCACCGACCATCACGGACCAGTTTGCATCCGTTCCCCAGACGGCGCGCGTCGCAACCAACAGAACGTTGAACCACAGCATTGATATGACGAGAATGGACGCCCTCTGGCGCAAGGTCGATAGTCCGTTCATGTCGAGGCTCCTCTGAAACACGTCGCGGCGAGCCGGCCATCAAGCGTTAACAACGCGCCGGCAGCAAACAGGCGATTGACAAAGTCCGGCGATGATCCTTCGGCAACGGCGAGCCAGTCGCCGCGTCCCCCGTCCACCAGCGTGCCTCCGGCATCAGCGATGATCGCGATGACGCGATCGGGCGAACTCCACGGCGGCGCGACAACCACGACCCGGTTACCGGTCGGTACCGCGGCCATCGCCGCAATGACCGCGAAAGCGGCGAGAAAATTTCCCGCCAGGATAAGGCGTTGCTTCCGGATTTGGCATTTTGGGCTGGATGGCATGTCCTGACTCGTTGGAAACGTCCGGCGCGGCACCGCACCGTTGACGTCGTGTCAGACTTCATGTCGGATTGTAATTGGCTTCATTGCCTTAGTAACGACTACTAATTCCGGTTTAACGGGGGGTTAAATGATGAAGCAGAAATTCCTCTGCTTTGTCGGATGGAAAAGTTTCTGCGGTGGGATTTTCTCGTTTTCCGGTGTTGTAGATTGGGAATCTGCCGCGTTTGCGGGCATCTGTCGGGAGGAAAACTGTCGGCGGCCGTTGAGTACATTCAGGCGAGCGAGTGGCTCGTGTATCGGAAAGCGTGTGGCAGGCGTGAATTTCCCGAACGACGCTTGAGAAGGATCAACGCACCCGTTTTTTTGGGGTGGCACGATTGGTGCCCAAAGCGGACGGAATTTGTGCCAGAGGGGGCAATATGGAGGCACGTCCGGAAAACGAGATTGTTTTTCGCACCGAAGACATCACCAAGGTTTATGATACGGGCGAGGTGAAGGTCTATGCGCTCGCCGGGGTCGATCTTCAACTCTACAGCGGCGAGTTGGCGGTGTTGCTTGGTCCTTCCGGAAGCGGAAAGTCAACTCTGCTCAATATCCTCGGCGGCCTGGACCGGCCTACGACCGGTGACGTCTGGTTTCGCGAAAGTCGCCTGACCGGGATGAACGACCGCGAACTCACGCGGTTCCGGCGCGATCATGTCGGTTTCGTGTTCCAGTTCTACAATCTGGTCCCCAGCCTTTCGGCCCGGGAGAATGTGGCGCTTGTCACCGACATTGCACGCGATCCGATGCCGGCGGAGGAGGCGCTTGATCTGGTCGGTCTCGGGCATCGCATGGATCATTTCCCGGCGGAGATGTCGGGGGGCGAACAGCAGCGGGTGGCAATCGCCCGCGCGATAGCCAAGCGGCCGGAAATCCTGCTTTGCGACGAGCCGACCGGGGCGCTCGACATCAGGACCGGGGTAACCGTTCTGGAGGCGTTGAACCGGATCAACGAGCAGTTCGGCACGACGACCGCTGTGATCACCCACAATGCGGCGATCCGCAAGATGGCGCATCGGGTCGTCCGGTTCCTTGACGGGAAGATCAAGGAAGTGGAAGTCAACGAGTCGCGCATCATGCCGCACGAGATCCAGTGGTGATGCGGTGAGGGCGCTCGACAAGAAATTGCTCCGTGATTTACGCCGCCTGTGGGCGCAGGGCCTGTCGATTGCGCTCCTTCTTGCCTGCGGTGTGGCCGTGTTGCTGATTTCATACGGCATGTACGGTGCGTTGCAGAATACCCGGGCGGCCTACTACGAGCGCAACCGTTTCGCGGACATATTCGCCTCGGCCACCCGCGCTCCGCGCAGCCTTGAGAGCGAGATTTCCGGTATCGAGGGTGTCTGGGCGGTGGAACTTCGTACCGTCAAGGATGCGGTGCTCGATCTGCCTGATCGCGTGAAGACCGCGACCGGGAGAATTATCTCTCTGCCGTCCGACAACGGTGCCGTGCTGAACGTGCCGCTCGTCAGGTCGGGGCGGCTTCCGGATCCCGAGGCTTCCGACGAAATCATGGTCAACGAGCCTTTCGCCCAGGCGAACGGCTACCGGCTTGGAGACGTGATTCACGCCAACCTCAACGGACGCAAGCGACCGCTCACCATCGTCGGTACCGCCCTTTCTCCGGAATATGTCTACACGATCGGTCCCGGCGCTCTGATGCCCGACAACGAGAATTTCGGAATATTGTGGATGTCGGAAAATGCGGCATCGGCTGCCTTCGACATGTCCGGCGCGTTCAACGACGTCAGCTTGAAACTGACGCTCGATGCCGATCCGGAGGAGGTGATCGATCGGCTGGACGATATCCTCGAACCCTATGGCGGGACCGGAGCCTACGGACGCGACCAGCAGATGTCCGATGCCTTCATCGACTCCGAGTTGCTCGGGCTCGAGACCACGGCGCGCATCCTGCCGCCGGTGTTCTTCGGAATCGCCGCGTTCCTGGTCAACATGGTGATCGGCCGCATCGTTGCGCTGGAGCGCAGCCAGATCGGCCTGATGAAGGCGCTGGGCTACACCAATTTCGCGGTGGCGATGCACTACATCGCGCTCGCGGTGTTGATCGCCGTGTTCGGCGTGCTGATCGGCTGGGCGCTCGGCACATGGGCCGCCCGCGGCATGGCTCTCATCTATGCCGAGTTCTTCACCTTTCCTTACCTGCTCTTCAGCGTGTCGAAATTCACCTACGTTCTTTCGGGTGCGCTCGGCATCCTCGCCGCTGCGCTCGGTGCGGTGTTCAACGCGCTGAAGGCTGCGCGGCTGGATCCCGCCATTGCGATGCAGCCGCCCGCGCCGCCCAATTTCCGCCGGGGACTGTTCGACAGGCTGCTGGCCGCGATGCGGCTGAAGCAGCCGACCATGATGATCCTGCGTGGCATCACGCGTTGGCCCCTGCGCGCGTCCTTGACTTCGCTGGGCATGGCGTTCGGCGTTGCCGTTCTTATTGCCTCCAGCTTTTTCGAGGATTCCATGGAGGAGATCATCGACGTCGCCTTCTTCCAGTCGAACCTGCAGGACGGCGTGCTGTTGTTTACCTCCGAGCAGCCCGTTTCGATACTTTCCGAGGTCGAGAGACTGCCCGGCATCCTTCGGGCGGAGGGACAGCTCAACCTGCCGGTCAGGCTGACCAATGGCCATCTCGAGAAGCGTGTGACCGTCGAGGGCAGCTGGCCGCAAGCCGACCTGAGCCGTGTCATCGACCCGGACGGCAAGGTCATCACGGCGCCGCAGGAGGGAATTCTGCTCACCAGGCGGCTTGCCGGCCAGCTCGGGGTCGCACCGGGCGATCCGGTCGATGTCGAATTTCTGAGCGGGCGTCGCGAGAGCCACAGACTGACGGTAAGCGGCGTTGTCACGCAGTATTTCGGAATCGGAGCCTACATGAACGCGGAGCATCTGGCGCGGCTGTTCCGCCAGTCGCCCCGCATTACCCATGCGAATGTCCTGATCGACGAGGCCAGGATCGACGACCTGCACCGCGAGTTGAAGAACATCCCGAAACTCGCTGGCCTGATCTTGCTCACCGATACGCGCGAGAAATTCCGCAGCACGATCAAGGAGAACATGGTGATCCAGTCGATGATCTATATCACCATCGCTGCCATGATAACCATCGGCGTCACCTACAACAGCGCGCGCATACAGCTCTCGGAGCGCGCGCGCGAACTGGCGAGCCTCCGCATCCTCGGTTTCACCAATGCCGAAGTGTCGTACATCCTGATGGGCGAGACGCTGATTCTCGCCGTCGTCGCCCAGCCGATAGGCTGGGTTCTGGGTGCGACGATCGCCTGGGGCATGAGTTTCGCCTTTGCAAGTGATCTCTACACCATCCCGGTTGTGCTCAAGAGCCACACCTACGGGTTTGCCAGTTTCGTCGCGATCGCCGCCGCTGTCGGTTCGGTCCTGGTGGTGCGTCGTCGCCTTGATACGCTCGACCTTGTCTCGGTCATGAAAACGCGGGAGTAGTCAATGCCGTTCAATCTTCGCACGAATGTGGGAATTCTGGCGGGCCTCGCGGCTCTGACCGGTCTGCTCTACGTGACGTTCCGGGATGATCCCGTTCCCGTGGATATTGTCTCTGCGAAGCGAGACGTCATGCGCGTGACGGTCGATGCCGACGGCAAGACCCGGATAAAGGATATTTACGAGGTTTCGGCCCCGATCGCGGGCACCGCGCAGCGCTCGCCTGTGGCGGTTGGCGAAAGGGTGGTAGGTGGCGAAACGGTTGTTGCCGTGGTTCGGCCGGCGGAAATAGGTTTTCTCGATGCGCGCACCCGCGTCCAGGCCGAGGCGGCGGTCCGGGAGGCGGAAGCCGCCCTTCAGGCTGCGGATACGTCCGTGCGCCAGGCCGAGGAAGAGCTGAATTACGCCATCACGCAATATTCCCGCATCCAGACGCTGGTGGACCGCGGTGTCGCTTCCCTGACCCAGCTTGAGGATGCGGCCCAGATCAAGGCGCTGCGTGAGGCGGCGCTCGATGCGGCCAGGGCCAATCGCGCGGCGTCCGAGAGCGCGCTCGAACGCGCCAGGGCGGCGCTGATAGAGCCGGGGCTGATGCAGGATGGCGAGGTCGACGAGAATTGCTGCGTGCCGATCCTGGCCCCGGCTGACGGCGTCGTGCTCGATATCGTCAATGTCAGCGAACGGCCCGTTCAGGCCGGTACGCCACTGCTCTCCATCGGCCAGCCCGACAACCTGGAAATCGTTGCCGACATTCTTTCGTCGGAAGCCGTGCGCATAGAGGAGGGGGCACCGGCACTTGTCGAGCGATGGGGCGGCGAGGAGACGCTGCATGCCAGGGTCCGCGAAATCGAGCCGGCGGCCCGCACCAAGGTCTCGGCCCTCGGCATCGAGGAACAGCGGGTTGATGTGACGCTCGATTTCGAGAACGGGGAAATCGCGGGAAAGGGCCTCGGCAATGGCTATGCGGTCTTCGTGCGCATAATCGTCTGGGAAGGCAGCGATGTCCTGCAGGTGCCCGTTTCGGCCCTGTTCCGCGCGGACGGGGAATGGGCACTTTTCATCTACGACGAGGGTGTCGCCCGCCAGGTCCCCGTCGAGATCGGACGCCGCAGCGGGCTGATGGCGGAAATCGTGTCCGGCGTCGAGGAGGGCACAATGGTAATCACCCATCCGAGCGACCGGGTGGCCGATGGCGTTGATGTCGTTGACCGGTCGACGCTCTAGTCAGCCCTGGAGTGCCTTCATCGCGGCGCGGAGGTCGAATTCCGGGTCGGCGATTTGATAGGGCGTGATCTCTGCGCCGGCATCGAGAAACTTTCGGCACATTGCGTAGGTCGCCGCGTCGTTCAGGCAGTCGACGGCGATGAACCGTCCCTGCCGGAAATAGAAATGCGAAACCGAGCCGTCCCGCTTCCCCGGCCGGACGACGACGGAATCGTAGCCGCGGTTCAGTCCCGCGATCTGCAGTTTCATGTCGTACTGGTCCGACCAGAACCACGGATTGGGGCGATAGGTCTTGTCCATGCCGCAGATATTCGCCGCCACGACGGCAGCCTGGTCATGCGCATTCTGCACGGATTCCAGCCTGGTCGGCATGTTGTCGAACGGCAGGACGGTGCAGTCGCCGGCCGCGTAGATGGATGGATCGGAGGTTCGCCCGTGATCGTCGACCACGACGCCGGCGGCCACTTCCAGCCCTGCCGCCTCGGCAAGCTCCACATTCGGCGTGATCCCGATTCCCACGATTGCGAGATCGAGCGGCAGTACCTGGCCATCGGCCAGCCTGATGGCGGTGGCATTGCCGCCGGATCCGATCAGCCGCTCTATTCGGGTGTTCTCGAGGATGGTCACGCCGTGTGCGGCGTGGAGGGCGCGGAAGGCATCCGCCGTTTCCTTGCAGGCGACCCGGTTGAGGATGCGCTCGGCGGCTTCGATGACGGTGACGTCGAGTCCCTTTTTCGCCGCTTCAGCGGCCGCTTCGAGCCCGATATATCCGCCGCCGATCACGACCAGCTTTCGGCCCGGCTTCATGAGTTCCATGAGGCCGTCGGCATCGGCAAGCGTGCGCATGACGCGAATATTTGCCAGATTTCCGCCCATTTCGGTCGCGAGTCGCCGCGCGTCCCCCCCAGTCGCGAGTACGAGCGCGTCATAGTTCAGCCTTTCACCCGAGGCCAGGTGGACGTGCTGAGTTCCCCGGTCGATGGAAGTCGCTGAATCGCCAAGCCTGAGCGCGATCCGATTTTCGTCGTACCACTCGGCGGGACGCAACCGGAGCCTGTCCAGGCTCATTTCGCCAGACATGTAGGCCTTCGAGAGCGGTGGCCGCTGATAGGGCAGTTCGTTCTCCGCGCAGACAATTGTGATGTCCATCTCCGCGTTGTGCTGGCGCAGCGCCGCTGCCGCGGCCACGCCCGCGTGGCTTCCCCCGATAATTACCGTGTGTGGCATGCAAGTCCCCGGATGAATGAAAGTGGCGGAGCGGTTTCGCCTTCCGTTCATTAGCAAATACCGGAGCCAGTTTGCGATCGCAATTTGTCAGAATGCTCGGCTGGGACTACGAGGCGGAACTCCGTCTGTCTCTTGTTTTCTGTCTGCTGGTATGGGCCCGCCTCCGGCTGGCGGTCCTGCTCGCCCGGACCGTCGCACCGGTTTCCGGGAAGTAGTGTGCTATCTCATCGGCGAGGACGTCCCGCCCGAACCGCAGCAACAGATGCGAGGTGGGGCCTTTGAGGATATTGGCACCGTGTTCTTGGAAGCGGAATAGTCGGGCGGATACGTAGTTCATCCAAATCAGCAGGTCCCGTGCGCGCTCGAGGCTCATGGCCTCGAAAAGGGCTCGTGTTTCCGGATGAAGGTCCACGCTCGTGTCGGGTGCGAACATGACGGACAGTCCGGCCCTGGCCGCCGGAAACCTGTCAAAGAGATCGTTAAGGAGAATATCGACCTGCTCGCGGTCATCCTTTGCTATCAGAGCCTGGCACTTCAGGACAAACAGGTAGAAATAGAAGTCCGACCCCGGCTCGCAGATTTCGAAACCCCGCTCGTACAGTGCCAGAGCCTCGTCGATATCACCCAGCAGCATCTGAAGTTGGCCATATGTGGTGAAGGCAGTGGCAAACGCCGTACTGGAGTGAAAGGCGTTTTCTATGATTTCCGCTCCCAGGGAACGGTGTCCTCTGTCGAGGAAATAGAGCAGCTTGCCCGCGGCCATCATCAGGACGGGATTGTCATTGAGGTGAGGAAGGCTGGTCAGAAGCAGCCGTTCCATCTCGTCCTCGTCTTCCCGCCGCCGGTCCGTGCCTCGCGGTTTCACGGTTCCGGTCATGATGTATTTCGAATGCAGGCAAGTGGCGAGCATCACGGCCGCGTCATGGCTGGACGGATTGCTTTCCAGCGTGGAACGAAGGCGGGCCTCGGCTTCCATCCAGCTCGGATTCTGCGTCAGCATCGCGGCAGCGTCGTGCATGCGCACGGCGAGCGGCTTGTCGGGCGGTGGCTGCGCCAGCGCCTCCTCCTGCGCCAGGGCCTTCCAGACTGCGGACCAGATGTCGGTCGCGATGGCCTCGACGGTTTCGGGAAGGTTCTCGCCCTGTGCCGAAAGTGCTTCGGCAAGCGTGTGCCTTGATGCCCGGATGATCTGGCCGGTAGCGAAGCGCTTCAGTACCAATGCACAGTCGAGCCTGTCGCCAACGAGCAGGAAGTTCAGGTCCACCGCGAACTGAGGCGGATCCGAGGGGAACCGGTCGGGGCCCGGGCAATTCTCGTCTACGACTATCTCGTGCTCCTTTGCCAGCTTGGCGCCGATCTGCGTGGCCAGTATTCGGGCGAAAGTGCGTGCCAGTCCCGCATGTGGCCCAATGAAGCGCAATCCCCGCAGCGGACCGACCACGAGAAACGCGTGCTGTGCCATTAGCGAAGGCGCGGCGCGCTCGGCTATCCACACGTAGCCCTCTCCGTACTGGGTCGCGATGAACCTGGCGTTGCGAGCGGAATCTCCGAGTTTCCGGCGCAGTCTGTTGATCAGGAAATCGACATTGCGGTCTGAGGCATCGGA
Source organism: Oricola thermophila (assembly GCF_013358405.1). NCBI lineage: Bacteria > Pseudomonadati > Pseudomonadota > Alphaproteobacteria > Hyphomicrobiales > Ahrensiaceae > Oricola > Oricola thermophila. The sequence goes on along the minus strand of NZ_CP054836.1, from coordinate 2,146,747 downwards.
TCCGGGACCGGCAAGGGCATCAAGCAAGGTATCGCGCGACAGAACGATGCCGGGATGTTTCGAAAACGTCTTCAACAATATCCGTTCCGCCCGGCTGAAACGGACAGAATTGCCTTCCTTGTCCATGCAATAAAGGAAGTTCGGGTCGAACTCCTTGTCGACGTATACGATGGTGCCCCTCATGTTTGTTGCAATAGGCATATTTTGACCATTGGCGCCAGATTAGAGAGTGGATCGCAAGCAAATTATACGCAGAAAAATCCAGTGAAGACGAAAAATGTTTTCAGATACTCTAGGTGTGTGGAAATGCAAATATTTCTACAACAATCTAGAGGTAGTCTGTTCAATCCTTTGTTACTCTAAATTGGCGGGTTCACCATGAGGAATGGAATCTTTGCCGGTCTGGAAGCAATCGACCGGGTTTCGGTCATGCGCAGGGCGCGGAACCGATGGCTCTGGAACGTGGTCCGGGTGGGCGTTGTTGACCGACTCCTGCGCGTTTTCCGCAGCGCAGGCGACGGGCTGGCATCGCGCAATTCCCGGATCGGGGGAGTGTCACCGAGATGAGCACCTATTCGGAATTCCAGGGACCGGCGACAAGCCGGACGAATGCTGCCGAAAAATCGAAACCAGCTGTCAGGGTTATAGTCTGGTTGGACAGGATGTCATGCGCGTTCATTCAATTCCCGCGGATGATCATGCGCAGGCGGAAACTTGCCGCGCTCACCGACAGGCAGTTGCGGGATATCGGCGTTTGCCCCTCGGAAGCGGGACGTCGTCGCAGGGCGGCAGTTGAGCCCGATCCCAATCTGGAGGGGTTGCGCTAGGCCTGCCTCTCTCCACAAGGCGCGTTGATCGCACCGACGCCGATTCCCGAGAAAGCGCCCGTCGGAAACGCGGGCGCTTTCGATTCCCGGGAGACCGGAACAGGGGTCAGAGAATTGTGCTCTCGCCGACGAAGCTCTTTTCCAGCACGAAATGGCCTGGCTTGGAATTGGCGCCTTCCTCCATCCCGGCGGCCTCGCACAGCTCCTTGATTTCCAGGTTGAGGCCCATCGAGCCGCAGATCATCACCCGGTCGTCATCCCGGGTCCATGCCGGCGCACCGATATCGGCAAAGAGTTCGCCGGAGCGGATCTTGTCGGTGATGCGCCCCATCTTCGGCGAATCCTCGCGCGTCGTCGTCGGGTAGTAGACGAGCTTGCCATCCACCATCTCGCCGATCAGTGGGTCGTCGATGAGGCTTTCGATCAGCTTGCGGCCATACTCCAGTTCGGCAACCTCGCGACAGGTATGTGTGAGGATGACCTGCTCGAACTTTTCGTAGACTTCGGGATCGCGGATCAGCGAGGCGAAAGGCGCGATGCCGGTTCCTGTGGCGATCATGTAGAGACGTTTGCCAGGAAGCAGCGCGTCGACGACCAGCGTGCCGGTCGGCTTCGTTTTCAGGATAACCTGGTCGCCCGGCTTGATATGCACGAGCTTGGAGGTCAGCGGCCCGTCAGGGACGGCGATGGAATAGAATTCGAGCTCTTCGTCCCATGAGGGAGAGGCGATGGAATAGGCACGCAGGATCGGCCGCCCGTTGTCTCCCGGCAGGCCGATCATGACGAACTCGCCCGAACGGAACCGCAGGCTTTGAGGCCTGGTTAGCCGGAATGAAAACAGCTTGTCGGTCCAGTGCGTGACCTCGGTCACGGTCTGGCCGTCGGGTAGCGGAGTGGCGACGTTCACGGGCGCCCCGGTTTCTTTGATTGAGGTCAGGTCGTTCATATGCGGATTTTCCTATTAGAACGTTCGGGCGCTCGTCTGCAATCGCATCTGGTAGAAATGGTTTTGCCATTCTGCTCGCGCGAGCCATTGTTCCTCCGGCTGGCGTGCTGCAATTTCGTCGGAGATGGCCACCTCGTCGAACCCGACACGGCGCGCTTGGCCATATTGGTCGGCGATGAGATGACCCTCCGCCCGCAGCCGGCCGGTGTAGCCCGCTTGCCGCAGCCGTCTGGCCAGTGAGAAGCCGCGCCCGTCGGCGAAGGACGGGAAGGCAATGGAGACAAGCGCCACCTGCTCCGGCAACGGAAGAATACTGTCCGGATCGGTGTCGTTGTCGACGCAGAGTGCGATGGCACCCGGCAGTCCCGATATGTCAGCCGTGCGAAGCTGTTCGAGAGACATCACGGTGAATGCACCGCTGGCGACTTCGTCTTCCGCAAAACCGTTGTCGGTGACGATGATGCTCATGATTGTTTCCATGCGCCGGCGTCGCCTGAGCGAACCAGCTTTCCGTTTTCGAAATGTATGCCGCACTCGGTCTTGTCCAGGCCACGCCAGCGTCCGGCCCGCTCATCCTCGCCGTTCTTGACGGGACTGGTGCAGACCGCACAGCCGATCGAAAGATAACCATGGCTGACGAGCGGGTGTTGAGGCAGATCAAATGCCGCGAAATGTGCTTTGACGTCTTCCTTCGACCAGTAGGCGAGGGGGTTCACCTTCAGCTTGCCGTCCCGCGAACGTTCGAAGATGTCGACGCTTTCGCGCGTCACCGCCTGGAAACGCTTGCGCCCGGTTATCCAGCCGTCGAAGCCTTCGAGTGCGTTGCTCAGCACCTGCGTCTTGCGAAAGTCGCAGCAGGCGTCGGGATCGGTTCGATGCAGGCGGCCATTGGGGTCGATCTCGCGGACGGTTCTGCTGTCCGGTGCGACGGTGCGTACGTCGGTCAGGCCGAGGCGGCTCACAAGCTCGTCCTTGTATGCGAGTGTTTCGGCAAACAGCATCCGCGTGTTGATGAAGATCACCGGGGCCGCGGGATTGGCCTCGGCGATGAGATGCAGCAGCACCGCGGACTCCGCGCCGAACGAGGAAACGACCGCGATCTCGCCGTGCTTCTTGTCCACCAGCACCTCACGCAGCACTGCGCGTGTATGCGCCAAGGACGACTGGCCGCTTGCTGGCGTTGCCTCGGCATTCTTCAGCTTGATACTGTCATGCGGCACGGGCCTTGTCTCCGTTTTCGCCATAGATCGCCTGCTTGAACGGCTCCGCGCCGAGGCGCCGGTAGGCTTCAAGGAAGGTTTCCGACGCATCCTCGCGTAGCGCCAGGTAGGCCTCGATGATCGCCTCGATCGCCGGCACAATGTCTTCAGCGTCGAATCCCGGCCCTGTCCGTTCGCCTATTGTCGCTGATTCCGTGCCGTCGCCACCCAGGGTGATCTGGTAGTTCTCGCGCCCAGCCTTGTCCAGCCCGAGAATGCCTATGTGCCCCACATGGTGGTGGCCGCAAGCATTGATGCAGCCCGAGATCTTGATCTTGAGCGGGCCGATTTCGCGCTCCAGATTCAGTTCGTCGAACCGCTTGGAAATTGCCTGGGCAACCGGGATCGAGCGCGCAGTCGCCAGCGAGCAGTAGTCCATGCCGGGGCAGGCGATGATGTCGGAGAGGAGGCCGATATTTGCGGTCGCCAGGCCGGCTTCGCCCAGCGCCGCGTAGACGGTCGGAACGTCCGCCTTGCGCACGTGCGGCAGGATGATGTTCTGCTCGTGGGAGACGCGCAACTCGTCATGGCCATAGCGCTCGGCAAGATCGGCGAGCACGCGCATTTGTTCCGCCGTGGCGTCGCCCGGCGTGCCGCCGATGGGCTTCAGGGACACGGTCACGATGCCGTAGGCGGGGTTCCTGTGTTCCGCGACGTTGGTCTCGACAAAGGAGCGGAAGGCCGGATTATCTGCCTGTGCCTGCTCATATGCGAGCGACTGCGTGTTTTCGAACTCCGGCGGTGCAAAGGCTTCCTCGATCTGCCGTATCAGGTCCGCCGGAACCCCCGGGAATGCCCGTTTCTGGCGTTCGAAGGCGTCTTCGATCCGGGCCTTGAGCTCATCGAGGCCTGTCTCGTGTACCAGTATCTTGATGCGTGCCTTGTACTTGTTGTCGCGTCGTCCCGACAGGTTGTAGACCTGCAGGATCGCCTCGAGGTAGGGCAGCAGGTCGTCCTTTGGCAGGAATTCTCGCACCGTCTTGCCGATCATCGGAGTCCGGCCAAGCCCGCCGCCCACGATTACCTCGTAGCCGGGTTCGCCGGCTTCGTTGCGCACCATGCGCAGGCCGATGTCGTTCGCCTTCGTCACCGCTCGGTCGTTGGGCGATCCCGACACGGCGATCTTGAACTTGCGCGGCAGGTACTGGAATTCCGGGTGGTCGGTCGACCATTGGCGCACCAGTTCCGCCGTCGGTCGCGGATCCTCGATCTCGTCGGCGGCGGCTCCGGCGAAATGGTCCGCGGTCACGTTTCGGATGCAGTTGCCGGAGGTCTGGATCGAGTGCATTTCCACGTCGGCCAGCAATTCGAGGATATCAGGCACATCCTTCAGGCGCGGCCAGTTGAACTGGATGTTCTGGCGCGTGGTGAAATGGCCGTAGCCCTTGTCGAAACGCTCGGCGATCAGCGCCAGCTGACGCATCTGCCGGGAATTGAGCGTGCCATAGGGGATTGCAACCCGAAGCATGTAGGCATGCAGTTGCAGGTAGAGTCCGTTCTTCAGCCGCAACGGCTTGAATTCGTCTTCCGTGAGCGATCCGTCGATGCGGCGCCGGACCTGCTCGCGGAATTCCGCGACCCGGTTGCGCACGAAGGCTTCATCGAAATCGTTGTAGCGGTACATGTAGCCCGTATCCCGTTATCAGGTTTCTGCCTGCTTGCCGTGAAAGTAGTTTGATGGTCCGCGCGTGCGGAACACCTCGCGGAAATGGACCGGTTGCGGGCGGTTGTCCTCGCCGATGTCCGTTTCCGCGAGATATGGTCCGACCACGCGGTTCTCCTGCGCCTGCGCGGCGGCCAGCAGCTGTTCGGCAGCCTCCCGCGACCAGGCGACCACCGCTTCGCCGATATCGCGTGACCAGTTGTGCGAGGCCGTGAAATAGACGACATCGCCCTCGATCAGGTCGTTTGCGGTGACGATACGCGGCTTGTATTCGCGAGCCATTTCAAAGGACTCCGGTCTTTTCGTGAATCGGAACTTCAGCGACCTGAATCGGATTCGCGGTCCGGCGGGGTGCCAAGCCGTAGAGCAGGACGGCAGGTCCCGATATCCGTGCGGTCTCCAGCGCTTCCGGCAGGGTCAGGATTGTGGTGACGACGGTTTTCTGGTCCGGACGGGAAACGTTCTCGACCACCGTGACCGGCGTATCCGCCTTCGCGCCATGCATCATCAGCCGGCCGCGAAGGAAGCCCGCGGCCCGCACCCCCATGTAGATCGCGGCCGTCGCGCCCGGTTTCGCCAGCTCGCGCCAGTCATGTTCGGCAAAGCCCTCCATGTCGCGTCCGGTCAGGAAACGAACCGACGAATTGCGTCCGCGCCGCGTCATCGAAATTCCGGATACGGCGGCGGCCGCCGCAGCCGCGGTGATGCCGGGTACGACCTCGAAAGTGATACCCGCAGCATCAAGCGCGTCGATTTCCTCGTCGAGGCGCCCGTATATGCCGGGATCGCCGGATTTCAGCCGGACCACCTGAGCACCGCGCCGCGCGTGCTCGATCATCAGCGCGTTGATGTCCTCCTGCCGCCAGGAGGCGCCGTAACCGGTCTTTCCCGTTTCGACGATGATGGCTTCCCGCCGCGCCAGTTCCAGGATGGGCTGCGGCACCAGGCGGTCATGCAGCACCACGTCGGCCTGGTCGATCAGGCGCCGTGCCTTCATGGTCAGCAGGTCGGGATCGCCGGGGCCGGCCCCGATCAGCGCGACGTTGCCCTGCCTCGGCCGGGACTCGATGGCATCGGTCAGGAACTCTTCCAGCTTTGCCCGCGCGCCGGCTTCGCCGCCGGACTTGAGGGCGGCATCGCCCTCGCCGGAATAGTAGCGGGCCCAGAAGTCGCGCCGCCTGCGGCCCGACGGGACAAGCTCGGCACGGCCGCGGAAGCTCCTGCCGATCCTGGCGAGGATCCCCAGCGAGGCGGGCAGGCGTTCTTCCAGTTCGGCCTTGATCCTGCGCGCCAGCACAGGCGCCGAACCTTCCGTACCTATGGCAATCGTGACCGGATCGCGATCGACGATCGCCGGCGTGATGAATTCGGAATCCTCGAGATTGTCGACGATGTTGACCGGCACTCCGGCCTGCCTGCCGATCTCGGCGGCGCGGGCATCCTCGTCCGCATCGTCATTTGCAGCATAGAGCAGCGCCGCGCCGTTGGCATCGCCGTGCCGGATGGGATGCCTGGAAAGGGTGACGCGGCCTTCGGCAGCCCACTTCTCGACTTGCGGCGACGGCGAGGAGTCGAAAACGGTGATCGACGCCTCGGTCTTGAGCAGGAGACGCAGTTTCGAAACGGCGCAATCTCCCGCTCCGGAGACGATGACATGCCGCCCGGATAGATCGAGAAAGATCGGAAAATGACGCATTTCGAGCCTCGTTCTTCTTCGCCCGGAAGTTATGCGGCATGCCGTCATGCAACGAGGGCGCCGATTCCAAATGTGGCCCGATCAGGGGAAATCTGTTTCATTGGCGCATGCAGTTGACGATACTTGATCGGAATCAATGCGTGAGCGCGCTTCGGGAACGTAGAGAAGTAGCGCACTTTTGACGCATTCCAAATTGCGAGAGCGCCCGCTATATGAACGCGAAAATCATGGGTGGCGGTTTCTTGCACCGTCCAACGGAGGCCCGGGGCTTGGATTACGAACAGTTTTTCGCCGACCGTCTTTCCAGCTTGCGCGAGGACGGCAACTACCGCGTTTTTGCGGATCTTGAACGCCATGCGGGGGAATTTCCGAAGGCGACGCGCTACCGCGAGGACGGGTCGACCCAGGACGTGACGGTTTGGTGCTCGAACGACTATCTGGGCATGGGCCAGAACGACAAGGTCGTTGCGGCCATGCACGAGGCGATCGACAAGTGCGGCACGGGGGCGGGCGGCACCCGCAACATCTCCGGCACCAACCACTACCACGTGAAGCTGGAGCGCGAGCTTGCCGACCTGCACGGCAAGGAGGCGGCGCTGATCTTCACGTCGGGCTATGTCTCCAACTGGGCGGCGCTGGGCACGCTGGCCTCGAAGGTTCCGGGCATGATCGTCTATTCGGACGCGCTCAACCATGCCTCGATGATCGAGGGCATCCGCCATGCGCGCTGCGAGAAGCGGATCTTCAGGCACAATGACTGGCGCGATCTCGACCGCCTGATGGCGGCCGACGACCCGGCGGCGCCGAAGCTGGTGGCCTTCGAGAGCGTCTACTCGATGGATGGCGACATCGCGCCGATCGCCGAGATCTGCGACGTCGCCGACAAGTACAACGCGATGACCTATCTCGACGAGGTTCACGCGGTGGGCATGTACGGGCCGCGCGGCGGCGGTGTCGCGGAGCGCGAGGGCCTGATGGACCGGCTCACGGTGATCGAGGGGACGCTGGGCAAGGCCTTCGGGGTGATGGGTGGCTACATCACCGGCTCGCGCAACCTGATCGACTTCGTGCGGTCCTTCGCATCGGGCTTCATCTTCACCACGGCGCTGCCGCCGGCATTGGCTGCGGGCGCGACGGCGTCGATCCGGCATCTCAAGCAGAGCGCGGCGGAACGGGCTGCGCACCAGGCCAATGTGGCGCGGGTGCGCGCGGCGCTGGACCGGCAGGGCATCCCGCACATGCCGAACCCGAGCCACATCGTTCCGGTGATGGTGGGGGATGCGAAGAAGTGCAAGTGGCTCTCCGACATCCTGCTGGACCAGTACGGGATCTACGTGCAGCCGATCAACTATCCGACGGTTCCGGTAAAGACGGAACGGCTGCGCATCACGCCGACGCCGCTGCACACCGAGGCGGACATCGACCATCTTGCCTCCGCACTCAGCGACCTGTGGTCGCAATGCGCGCTGGCAAGGGCCGTGGCCTGAACTACATGACGTCCTGGAGGGAAGGGGCGTTTCGCAACCAATTGACATGGGATTGGAGGATGATCGTGAAATTCGCAACCGCATTGATAGCCGGCGTCGCCATGCTGGCCGCTTCGGGCGCATACGCCCAGGAAATCACTGGTGACCCCGCCGCCGGGGAGAAGGTCTTCAAGAAATGCAGGGCCTGCCACGCAATCGACGGCAAGAACAAGGTCGGTCCGCATCTCGACGGCGTCTATGGCCGTGTTGCCGGTTCCGTGGACAAATACAAGTACTCGGTCGGGCTGAAGAAGTTCAAGGAGGAAGGGCTCGTCTGGAATGCCGAGACGCTCGCCCAATACCTGCCGTCGCCCAAGGACATGGTCGAGAAATCGAAGATGACCTTCAAGCTGACCAAGGAAAAGGACATAGAGAACGTCATCGCCTACCTGGCGCAGATCAGTGGTGTGGAATAGTCCGCATCCCGCTTGGTCTGATGATATTCAGGGGAACCCCGCCCGTTCGGCGGGGTTTTTCTTTGCGCCTTCGGCAAGGCAATGTATCTCTTTGCGCAATGGCGGTTTTCTTCGCCTTTTTTGCGCCGCCCCGACCGGTAATCTGCTGGCTCGTTCCGGGCACATGAGCTGTGAGGTAGGATAATGAGTGGTCTTCTGGCGCTCCTCGACGATGTCGCCACGATTGCCAAGGTAGCTGCGTCCTCGATCGATGACGTGATGGGGCAGGCAGTCAAGGCTGGAGCCAAGGCATCCGGGGCGGTCATCGACGATGCCGCGGTGACGCCGAAGTTCATCCACGGCTTCGAGCCGGCGCGCGAATTGCCGATCGTCTGGCAGATCACGAAGGGGTCGCTGCGAAACAAGCTCCTCGTGCTGTTGCCGGTCGCGCTTCTCCTTTCCGCCTTCGCGCCCTGGGCGATAATGCCGCTTTTGATGCTCGGCGGAGCCTATCTCTGTTTCGAGGGAGCCGAGAAGATCGTTCACGTCCTCCATCCCGGTCACGGGCCGGAAACAGGTTCCGGTACGGCTGTTTCCGACGATCCCCTGCATCTCGAAAAAGAGAAGGTGGCCGGCGCCATCAAGACGGATTTCATCCTGTCGGCAGAGATCATGACCATCATCCTTGCCGCCATACCGGAGAGCAACTTCTGGCTGGAGGCGTCTACGCTTGCCGCTGCCGGCGTGGGTATCACCGTCATTGTCTATGGCGGCGTGGCACTGATCGTGAAAGCCGACGATGTCGGCCTTCACATGGCTCAGAATGGCCGTTTCGGCATCACCCGCGCAGTCGGTCGTGCGATCGTCCGCGGCATGCCGGGCTTTCTTAAGGCGCTGACGACCATCGGCACCGCCGCGATGCTTTGGGTCGGCGGGTCAATCGTCGTGCACGGCCTGGAATCGCTCGGCTTTGCATGGCTGGCTCACTGGATTCACGACCTCGCCGCTGCGGCGGGGCATGCGGTTCCCGCCGTGGAGGGCGCGGTGGAGTGGGCGGCCAAGGCGACGATGGACGGCGTGCTCGGGCTGGCGCTCGGTTTGCTGCTGATTCCCGTCGCCGGTACGGTGTTCGCGCCGATATGGGCAGCCGTTACGGGCGGTCGGTCGTCCGGGGGGCACTAGGCGGCCCTTGCCGGCAGTTTCGCACGCAACCAGCCGAGCAGGGCTTCCACCGCCACCTCCCGGCCCATCTCGTTCAGCGTCTCGTGCCGGAAGTCCGGATGGATTTCCAGCGTGACATCGGAGAACCCCGCCTTGCGCATGCGTTCCGCCTGTGCCTTCACATTCTTGCCGAATGCCGTAGAGGGATCGGCGCCGCCACCGACGAGATTGTAGGGCAGCCTCCTTGCCGCGTCGGACGCAGAGGCGACATCGGTTCCCGCCGAGACGAGCCTGAACAGGTCGGCCCACATGCCGACGCTCGCCGGCCAGCCGCACAGGGGATCGGCGATATAGGCATCGACGATTGCCGGATCGCGGGAAAGCCAGTCGAATTCGGTGCGCCGGTTCTTCACCGCCTTCGCCCAGGCGCCGAAGGTCAGTTTCGGCATCAGCACCGACGGAACGTCGGAACCGAGCCGGAAGCGTTCCCATGCGATCACGAGCTTGCCGGCGTGGAACAGCGGTTCGGTCGTCAGGTTCGCGTTCCATATGGCTGCCGCCGAAAGCCTGTCCGGAAAACGCAGGCAATAGGTCATGGCGATGATCCCGCCCATCGAATGGCCGAACAGGACAAGGGGCAGATCGGGGTGTTCCGCCGCGATCTTGTCCTGTACCGAGGCGACGTCGTTCAGCACCACTTCCACGCCGTGGCCTCCGGTATCGAACACGCCCGCCGGCGCCCCGGGCGCCACGGTGTAGCCGTGGCCGCGGTGATCGTGTGCATAGACATGGAAGCCGGCCTCGGAGAGCGTCCGCGCGAAGGAGGCGTAGCGTTCACCGTGTTCGGCAAGTCCGTGCAGGATGTGGACCGCGCCGCGTGCTTCGCCGACGGCCGGTTCGTGGCGCAGGCAAAGCTCGGCGCCCGTCGCCGAAACGTGAAGCTGGCGTTGCGAAAATTCCATTCCTTGATCCTTCCTGTCTCAGAATTGCTGGCATGCCCCGGAACCTGTCAAGCTGATGCATGGCCGCTTAACGGTTTTGCAATGCTTCGCCAGCCAAGTCCCTGCAAATCGGCAAGCCTGAAGATGGCATGGATATGGGGTTGAGATCACTGGCGTGGACCCGGCACGGCCCGCTCCTGGCATTCCTGGCGGCGGGACTGGCGGTCATCGGGTTCGATCTCGTCGACGGCAGCCGATTCATGGTCGATGTCGACGATCGCATGCGCGCGCTGCAGATCCACGACCTGCTTGCCGATGGTGACTGGTTCGACCGCACGCTGCCCTTCATCGACATGCCCGAGGCATATGTCTCGCCTTGGTCGCGGCTGGTCGATCTTCCCTACGTCTTGGCCGTCCGCGCGCTTTCACCGATTGGCGGCATCGATGCCGCTATGGCGCTGGCGGTCGGTATCTGGCCGCTTCTGCTTTTCATCCTGTTTGCCGTGCTGGCGGTCCGGGTGATGCGATCGATCGTGGGCGGCGCTCCGCGCGCGCTTCATGCGGCAATTGCCGTGCTGCCGATGGTTTTCGCGTTGTGGGACTTCGTGCCCGGTCGCATCGACCATCACAATGTTCAGCTCGTCTTGATGCTCGCTATGCTTGCCGGGCTTGTCGATTTCCGTCCTGGGCGCGGCGGCACGGTGGCGGGGATCGCCGCAACGCTGTCGATCGAGGTCGGTCTGGAATGTCTGCCATATATCGCCGTTGGCTTCGGCTCGCTGGCGCTTCTGGCCGCGATGCGCGGAAATGAGGCCGTATTCCGGCTGCGCGCTTGCGGGCTCGCCTTTGCCCTGTCGGCGGTTCCGGTTGCGCTTGCCTTCTCCGGTCCGGCCGCCGTGTTGGCCGCTGCCTGCGACGCCATGTCGGGTTTCTGGGTGGCCGCGATCCTGCTTGGCGGCGCGGTGGCCGCCATTGTTCCGGTGTCGTGGCGCTTGCCGGTCCTTGCCTCCTCTGCCGCTCGCCTTGCCTCTCTCGCCATCGCCGGCGCGCTCGCCGCCGGTGTCCTTGTATGCGCCTTCCCGGCCTGCCTTGACGGGCCATACGCCATGGTCGATGCGGTGTCGCGCAGCCTGTGGCTTGATCGCCTCGACCAGGAATCGGGTGCCGCCGTCCTGTTTGAGAACGGTGCGATCGGCATTCTGGGCATGCTGCTCGTCTTTCTTGTCGTGCTCGGTTTCGCCTTGCCGCCGGCGTTGCGCCGGTTCCGCACCGGCGCGCCCGCCGCCATGCTGGTCTGGTCGGTCGCCGCAGTGTCCCTCGTGCAGGCATTCCTGATGCTTCGCGCCATTCCGTTTCCTTCGGCTTTCGTCTCTGTGTTGCTGCCGATGGTCCTGCGCGATGCGTCCGCCGCCACGGTCAGGCGGCGCCTGTTGCCCGCCATGCTTTCCCCGCTCCTGCTTGCCGCTCTCGCCGCGCCGCTGTTTCCGGCATCGGGCCGCGTCGACGCGGTCGACCTGATGATCGGCGACGAATGCGCCGGTGAGGATTTCTCCGTGCTGGGGCGTGTCGCGCCGGGCCGTGTCCTCAATCCTCTGGCGCTGGGTATCCCGATCGCGAATGAGCGTGGCGACCACACGGTCGCGGCCGTGCCTTTCCACCGGGCGGCCCCCGGTATCCGCCGCTCCTTCGTCGCCTTCACCGCCGCCCGTCTCGATGAGCGGCGCGAGGCGCTCGAAGCCTTTGCCTATGTGGCCGTTTGCCGGCGCGAAACGTCTGGGGAGCTTTCCGGCGCGCCACTCTTCGAGGCTTTGCGGCAAGGCCGGCGCGTTGCCGGTATCATCGAAATTGATCCCGGCAATTCGTCGCGTTTCCGGCTGTACCGGCTGGATGCCTCGGTTCCCGGCGCATTCGCCCTTCCCGGGGACGCCGTTCGCTAGCCATTTCGCGAGGCAGGGCCGCCGGGTGGATTGCTCCTGCGCGCCGTTTGGCCTACACACGCGCGGACATCCCAACAATCCGATCCGGAACACGAAATGGCACGCCAGTTCATCTACCACATGTCCGGCCTCAACAAGGCCTACGGCTCCAAGAAGGTCCTCGAGAACATCCACCTGTCCTTCTATCCGGACGCGAAGATCGGCATTCTCGGGCCGAACGGCGCCGGCAAGTCGACCGTGCTGCGCATCATGGCCGGCCTCGATACCGAGTACACCGGCGAGGCCTGGCTGGCCGAGGGCGCGACCTGCGGGTACCTGCCGCAGGAGCCGCAGCTCGACGAGAGCCTGAACGTGCTCGGCAATGTCATGGAAGGCGTTGCCGACAAGAAGGCGATCCTCGACCGCTACAACGAGCTGATGATGAACTATTCCGACGAGACGGCGGAGGAGGGAGCGAAGCTCCAGGACATCATCGATTCGCAGAACCTCTGGGATCTCGATTCACAGGTCGAGATGGCCATGGAGGCGCTGCGCTGCCCTCCGGGTGACGCCGCCATCGAGAATCTCTCCGGCGGCGAGAAGCGCCGGGTCGCGCTCTGCCAGCTCCTGCTGCGCCAGCCGGACCTGCTGCTGCTCGACGAGCCGACCAACCACCTGGATGCAGAGACCATTGCATGGCTGGAAAAGCATCTGCGCGAGTATCCGGGCGCCGTGCTGATGGTCACGCACGACCGCTACTTCCTCGACAACGTCACGGGCTGGATCCTCGAGCTCGACCGCGGGCGCGGCATTCCCTACGAGGGCAACTACACCGCCTATCTCGAGGCCAAGGCCAAGCGCATGGAGCAGGAGGGGCGCGAGGAGGCTGCCCGCCGCAAGGCGCTCGCCCGCGAGAAGGAGTGGATCGCATCCTCTCCGAAGGCCCGCCAGGCCAAGTCCAAGGCGCGCATCAAGGCCTATGACGAACTGGTCAGGAGCGCCAACGACCGCCGTCCAGGCGATGCCCAGATCATCATTCCGGCCGGTGAGCGGCTCGGCAACGAGGTCATCGTCGCCGAGAACATATCCAAGGCCTATGGCGACCGGCTGCTGATCGACGATCTTTCCTTCAAGCTGCCGCCCGGCGGCATTGTCGGTGTGATCGGCCCCAACGGCGCCGGCAAGACGACCCTGTTCCGCATGATCACCGGCCAGGAAAAGCCGGATTCCGGTTCAATCACCATCGGCGAGACCGTCAATCTCTCCTATGTCGACCAGAGCCGCGATTCCCTCGACCCCGAGAAGACGGTCTGGGAGGAGATTTCCGGCGGCGTGGATGTCATCAAGCTCGGGCCGCACGAGATGAATTCGCGCGCCTATTGCGGCGCCTTCAACTTCAAGGGCGGCGACCAGCAGCAGAAGGTCGGCACGCTGTCCGGCGGCCAGCGCAATCGCGTCCATCTGGCGAAGCTGCTCAAGGAGGGCGGCAACGTGCTGCTGCTCGACGAGCCGACCAACGACCTGGATACCGAGACGCTGGGCGCGCTGGAGGAGGCGCTGGAGAACTTCGCCGGCTGCGCCGTGGTCATCAGCCACGACCGCATGTTCCTCGACCGCCTCGCCACCCACATTCTCGCATTCGAGGGCGACAGCCATGTCGAGTGGTTCGAGGGCAACTTCGAGGAATACGAGCAGGACAAGATCCGCCGCCTCGGCCCCGACAGCGTCAATCCGAAGCGGGTGACCTACAAGCGGCTGACGCGGTAACGTTCACTCCACCCGGCAGCAGAACGGGAAGAACGGCGCGCCGAGTCCCGGCGCGCCCGTCGGCGTGAAGGTGAAATCGAAAAATCTGTCGCTCTCGTCCTGGCAGGCGCCGGGCGTGTAGGCGATCGTTCCGGTCACCGGGTGGCTGGTCGTGAACTGTCACGGATTTTCCGAAGTGAAAGTCACGCTGCCCGGCGTCGTCTAGATGCCGGCGCCGGAAAAGGCGTCGATGAAAGCCGACGTCATCGACCCGTTGCAGGAGAGCTCCACCGCCCAGTTGGGTTCGAAGCCGGAACAGACCATCTTCTGGCCGGGCTGTAGCAGGCCGTTGCAGGAGAGGTCGGCGGCGACGGCGGGGCAAGCGAAAAGGATGGAAATGGCCAGGACGGGAGATGGCGCGCGCATCGGTATGACTCCTCGGTCGGCCCCCCGGCCGGTCTCAAGCCTAGCACGATGGGGGCTTGTCCCGGAATTCCGCGATCCTGCCGCTTGCCGGCATGGTAAACTCGGCTACTCTTTCCCGTCGAAACGTGGGGGAGGGACGCGATGGCGGAAGTGGAGGAGTTCGATTACGTGATCGCCGGCGGAGGCTCCGCGGGATGCGTGCTGGCCGCGCGGCTGTCGGAGGATCCGAAGGTCACGGTCTGCCTTCTCGAGGCCGGCGGGGAGGGCAGGGGCATATTGGTCCGTGCGCCGATGGGCATTATCGCCATGCTGCCGGGCCTTGGCCGCATCAACAACTGGGCTTTCGAGACCGTGCCTCAGCCGGGCCTCAATGGCAGGCGCGGATACCAGCCGCGCGGCCGCGCGCTCGGCGGTTCCAGCGCCATCAATGCCATGCTCTATGTGCGCGGCCACCCGCGCGATTATGACGACTGGGCGGCCGCGGGCTGCCCCGGCTGGGGCTGGGACGACGTGCTGCCCTGGTTCATCCGATCGGAGAACAACGAGCGCGGTGCCGACGCGCTGCACGGTGATGCCGGCCCGCTCCAAGTCTCCGAACAGCGCACGCCGCGCCCGATCACACATGCCTTCGTGGAGGCCTGCGCGCAGACGCAGATCCCGGTCAATGGCGATTTCAACGGCCCTCAACAGGAAGGTGCCGGGCTCTACCAGGTCACCCAGTTCCGTGATGGTGCGCGCGCGGGCGAACGCTGTTCCGTGGCGGCCGCCTATCTGCACCCGGTCATGGGGCGGCCAAACCTGAAGGTGGTCACGAGGGCGCTCGCCACGCGCATACTGTTCGAGGGGCGGCGCGCCGTGGGGCTTGAATACAGGCAAGGCGGCACCGGGCGCACGGTCCGGGCCCGCCGCGAGGTGATCGTCAGCGGTGGCGCCTTCGGTTCGCCCCAGCTCTTGCAACTCTCCGGCATCGGCCCGGCGGAGGAACTGAAGCGCGCGGGCGTCGAGGTCCTGCACGATCTGCCGGGTGTCGGCGGCAACCTTCAGGATCACCTCGATTTCATCCTGTCATGGAAGACCGGCGACACCGACGGTCTGGGCCTTGGCCCGGTCGGCGCCGTTAAGCTGCTGCGCGAGATGTTGCGTTGGTGGCGCAACGGGACCGGCCTTGTGGCCACGCCCGGTGCGGAAGGGGGCGCCTTTGTCAGGTCGGATCCCTCGTTGGAGCGGCCGGACCTGCAACTGCATTTCGTTCCCGCCCTGGTCGACGATCACGCTCGCAAGCTGCACTGGGGATACGGCTATTCCTGCCATGTCTGCGCGCTCAGGCCGCATTCGCGCGGCACGGTGCGCCTTGCCGGCCCCGACCCGTTGGCCGCGCCGCTGATCGATCCGCGCTACCTGTCGGACGATCGGGATGCCGAGGCGTTGCTCGGGGGTGCAAAGCTCGCCCGGCGCATCATGCAGGCCCCGGCGCTCGATTCGTACAGGAGGCGCGAGGTCTATCTGGAGGGGGTTGCCGATGACGTGGAGCTGATGGAGCACATTCGCAACCGCGCGGACACGATCTACCACCCCGTCGGGACATGCAGGATGGGAACGGATGACGGAGCGGTCGTCGATCCCCGATTGCGCGTGCGCGGAGTCGAGGGACTGCGCGTCGTCGATGCTTCGATCATGCCGACTCTGATCGGCGGCAATACCAACGCGCCGACCGTGATGATCGCCGAGAGGGCGTCGGCCATGATTCGGGAAGAGTCGCAGAGCCGGGAATCCGCACAAAAAAAGACCGGGGCGCTGGGAGGAGGATAGCGACCCGGTCTCTGTCATGGGAAGGCTGGGAGGAGGATAGCCTTCGCATTCGAAATCTCGAACTGCCGTGGGAGGAGGATACGGCTCGTTCTTGACCACCCGAATATGCTGATTGGTCGGCAGGAATTCAATTGACCATTGTGCAATGCACATATGCAAAAAACGCATAGCTCCCGTGCAAATTGTCGCAGGAAATGAGAAACTGGCGCGCGTAAGGAATTCGCACAAAAAAGACCGGGCGCGCTGGGAGGAGGATAGCGGCCCGGTCTCTGTCATGGGAAGGCTGGGAGGAGGATAGCCTTCGCATTCGAAATCTCGAACTGCCGTGGGAGGAGGATACGGCTCGTTCTTGACCACCCGAATATGGTGACTCGCTGGCAAAAGTTCAATTGGCCATTGTGCAATGCACATATGCAGAAAGTGCATGGCCGGTGTGCGTGTTGTCGCGCCGGGCAAGAATCGAGGTGGCCAGGAATCCGCACAAAAAAAGACCGGGGCGCTGGGAGGAGGATAGCGACCCGGTCTCTGTCATGGGAAGGCTGGGAGGAGGATAGCCTTCACATTCGAAATCTCGAACTGCCGTGGGAGGAGGATACGGCTCGTTCTTGACCACTCGAATATGCTGACTCGCTGGTAAAAGTTCAATTGGCTATTGTGCAATGCACATATGCAGAAAGTGCATGGCCGGTGTGCATGTTGTTGCGCCGGGCAAGAATCGAAGTGGCCAGGAATCCGCACAAAAAAAGACCGGGGCGCTGGGAGGAGGATAGCGACCCGGTCTCTGTCATGGGAAGGCTGGGAGGAGGATAGCCTTCACATTCGAAATCTCGAACTGCCGTGGGAGGAGAATACGGCTCGTTCTTGACCACCCGAATATGCTGACTCGCTGGTAAAAATTCAATTGACCATTGTGCAATGCACATATGCAGGCGGCGCATGGCTCGCCTGCACAATGTCGTGCCGGGTCGGGATCAGTACGCCCAGTTCCTGGACTTGGAGATCAGGAAGTCCCGGAAAGCCTGCAGTTTCGCGCTGGTGCGCATGGCCTCGGGATAGACGAAATAGGTGTCGAAGGTGGGCAGGTCGATGTCGCCGAACAGCTGCACCAGCCCGGAATCCGGCTCCACGGCGTAGTCCGGCAGCATGGCGATGCCGATTCCGCGCTGTGCCGCGCGCTTGATCGACATGATGGAATTGATCTCCAGCACGGGATCGCGCGGCGTGCCGTCCGGCCTTCCGAGCGTGAGGAAGGAGCGCATTTCCATCAGGTAGGCGGGGGCCGGTTCGCCGAAGCCGATGATCCGATGGTTGTCGAGTTCTTCCACAGTTTCCGGTCGGCCGTGCTTGTTCAGGTAGGCTGGCGAGGCATAGACGTGGAAATGCACCGTGAACAGCTTGCGCTGGATCAGGTCGGGCTGTTGCGGCGCACGCAGCCGGATGGCGCAATCCGCCTGGCGCATGTTGAGGTCGAGTTCCTCGTTCGACAGCATCAGGTGCAGCCGCACGTCGGGATAGAGATCGAGGAAGTCCTGCACGCGGTAGGTCAGCCAGCCGGAGCCGAGACCGACCGTGGTGGTCACGCGCAGTTGCCCGGACGGCCTATCTGTCGTTTCGGACAGCTGCGCGCGCACCGTCTCCAGTTTCACGAGCACCTCGTTGGCGGTGCGGAAGAGCAACTCGCCCTGTTCGGTCAGCACCAGGCCGCGCGCGTGCCGGTTGAACAGCGGAACGCCGACCTCGTGCTCGAGCGCAGATACCTGTCGGCTGACCGCCGATTGCGACATGTGCAGCGTCTCGCCGGCGTGGGTGAACGAGCCGGCTTCTGCCGCTGCGTGGAATACGCGCAATTTGTCCCAGTCGAGCGGCATTGCCTTCCCCTCCTTTGGCCGCCTTCCGGCGGCCCCTGACCCCTTTGTCTGGCCGCCTATTCGGCGGCCTGCAGTTCCGCCTGCTGCGCGGCGATGTACTTCTCGGCTTCCAGCGCGGCCATGCAGCCCATGCCGGCCGCGGTAACGGCCTGGCGGTAGGTGTCGTCGGTCACGTCACCGGCCGCGAACACGCCCGGCACGTCGGTTGCCGTCGAATCGGGCGCGGTCCACAGATAACCGTTCGGCTTCTGCTTCAGCTTGCCCTCGAAAAGCGACACCGCCGGAGCGTGGCCGATGGCGACGAAGACGCCGTCGATCGGCATTTCGGTGGTCTCGCCGGTCTTGACGTTCTTCAACCTGACGGCGGTCACCGAGGCGGGCAGGGCCGGATTGTTCTTGGCGCCGATGATCTCGTCGATCACCGTGTCCCACATGAACTTCACGTTGTCACGCGCGAACAGCCTCTGCTGCAGGATCTTTTCGGAGCGAAGTTCGTCGCGCCTGTGTACCAGCGTGACGGTCTTGGCGATGTTCGAGAGATACAGCGCCTCCTCGACTGCCGAGTTGCCGCCGCCGACCACGATCACGTCCTTGTCGCGGTAGAAGAAGCCGTCGCAGGTGGCGCAGGCGGAGACGCCGTAGCCCATGTACTTCTGCTCGCTCTCGATGCCGAGCCACTTGGCCTTGGCGCCCGTGGCGATGATCAGCGCGTCGGCGGTGTAGACCGTGCCGCTGTCGCCGACCGCCCTGAACGGGCGCGTGTCCATGTCGACTTCCGTGATGATGTCGTTGACGATTTCGGCGCCGACATTCTTCGCCTGTTCCAGCATCTGCTCCATCATCCACGGCCCCTGCACGGGCTCGGCATAGCCGGGATAGTTCTCGACCTCGGTCGTGATCATCAGCTGGCCGCCCTGTTCCATCCCGGCGACGAGCACCGGCTTCAGCATGGCGCGCGCCGTGTAGATGGCCGCGGTATACCCGGCCGGACCGGATCCGATGATCAGGACCGGGCTGTGTTTCGTCTCGCTCATTTCGGACCTCTCTGGGGAACTTCGGGATGCGCTGCATGCCCGGATTTTTCGGGGCTTATCTAAGGTGCGCGGTACCGTTGGTGCAAGGGCTCGCCGGCAATGCCCACCGGGGATGGGGGCAAACGCGGCACGATGCGCCATTTTTGTTGCGGATGCCGGAGACAGGCAATAAGCCTTCGTCATGGCAGATGCATTTGATCTTGATTCCATTGATCTCGCCATCCTGCGCGAATTGCAGGAAGACGGGCGCATGACCAATGTGGAACTGGCCAGCCGCGTCGGCATCTCCGCTCCGCCTTGCCTGCGCCGGGTGCGCCGGCTAGAAGAGGCTGGGGTCATCGCCGGTTACCGCGCGATACTCGATGCCGGCAAGCTCGGCCAGGAAATCGTCGCCTTTTGTCTCGTCGGCCTGCATCACCAGTCCGACGCCGAGCTGAAGGCATTCGCCACGCTGACGGCCGACTGGCCACTTGTGCGCGAGGCCTGGATGGTCTCGGGTGAAAGCGATTTCCTCCTGCATTGCATTGCGCCCGACTTCAGGACATTCCAGTCATTCGTCCTTGACGAGCTGACCTCGACGGAAAATGTCGACACGGTCCGCTCGGCGCTGACCATCCGCAAGGTGAAGGACGAAGGACTGGTCGCGCTCTAGGCGCGGGCGGGCAGGGAAAGCGATGATGGACAAGGCGGACATTGACGGCGTGCGCCGCCGGAATATCCCGTGGGCGTCGTCCCGGGCCGTGGTGCTGGTCATCGCCGTATTGCTGGCGGCCAAGCTCCTGGTCGCCTTGGCGACCGGCCTTGTCGGCGACGAGGCCTATTACACGCTTTGGTCGCTCTATCCCCTCCAGGCCGGCTATTTCGATCATCCGCCGGGCGTTGTCTGGTTCATCCGTGCCGGGCAGGCTTTGCTGGGCGAGACGCCTCTTGCGTCGCGGCTTGCGGCGATTCTCGCCACGGTGATCTGCGCGCTCGCGGTCTGGCGCACGGCTTGGGTGCTTTTCGCCGACCGGACGATCGCGGCCCTGGGCACGCTCTGGTTTTCCTTTTCGCTCGGTGTTGCGGTCGGGCTGCTGATCATCACGCCCGACGCGCCGTCCCTCATGTTCTGGACGCTCGCCATCTGGGCCGCGGCGGAGCTGCACGCGAGCCGCAACGCATGGTGGTGGCTCGCATTCGGTCTTTTCGCCGGGCTCGGGCTCCAGTCGAAATACACGGTCTTCTTTCTCGGCGCGGGCATTGTCGCCTGGCTGCTCGTCTATCCGCAGGCGAGGCGCTGGTTTCGCGCGTGGCAGCTCTATGCGGGGGGCGTCCTCGCGCTGGCCGTTTTCTGGCCGGTCATGGGGTGGAATATCGAGCACGATTTTGCCTCGCTGGGGTTCCAGTTCGGCCGCTCGCCGGACGCGGCGATGAGTTTCGCGCGGGCGATGCGGCATTTCCCCGAGTTTCTCGCTTCGCAGGCCGG
Source organism: Oricola thermophila (assembly GCF_013358405.1). Lineage (NCBI taxonomy): Bacteria > Pseudomonadati > Pseudomonadota > Alphaproteobacteria > Hyphomicrobiales > Ahrensiaceae > Oricola > Oricola thermophila. The sequence continues at coordinate 2,126,069 of NZ_CP054836.1, read as the reverse complement.
ACTCTTGTGGCCGGGCCTGTTCGTGTTCGTGGTAGCCGGAATCGTTCTTTTCCTGCGTCGCCGGGAGTACCGGGCGAACCCGGCCCTCGGCCTGCTGGTACTGACCGCAGCGCCGGCATTGCTCTACTTCTTCTGGCATGCGCTCAACAAGCGCGTGGAGGGCAACTGGCCGCTTCCACTCTATGGCCAGCTTTCGCTCATCGGCGCCTGGGTTGCCGTAACCTGGTTTCCGGCCGGTGCCCGCATGCGGGCGTTCTGGTTGTGGCTGCGCCGCTGGCAGGCGCCGCTGTCACTGTTGCTGATCGGCGTTCTCTTCATCCAGGTTTCACTGGCTCCGATCCCGGTGCCGGCCGGGCTGTCGACCGACGACATGGCCGGGTGGGAGGAGATTGCCGACGGGATGGAAACCCTCGCCGAGGAAGCCGGAACCGCCACGGTATTCGCCGACGGCTATGATCTTATCGGCCAGTTGCAGGCCTATGCCCGGTTCGGGGGCCACGATCTGGCGGTCCTGCCGGTGGCGGGGCTGTTTCGCTTCACATTCATGGACCTGCCGGATCCGGACAGCATCGAGGGACCGGTGCTCCTGGCGGTCAGGGCGTCTCTCGATGCGGAGCCGCCTTCGTCGCGCGAGTTGTTCGGACGGTCAGCGCGGTACCTGTCGGGCCTGGTTCGTTCGGGCCCTGGCGGCAGGCCGGTCGAGCGCATCGATTTCTACCAGCTCGACGGGCGGTGAGGCGCCATTCGCTGCGTCGCGTCCTGCCAGGTCGGGACCGCGCCGGCTACTTGCCCGCGTGCTCGGAGAGGAAATCCCGGTACACTCGTTCGATACCTTCCTTCAGGCCGATTTTCGGTTTCCATCCAAGATCTTGCAGCCTTTTGCTCGACATGAGCTTGCGCGGCGTGCCGTCCGGCTTCGACGGGTCGAGCCGGATGTCGCCCTCGTAGCCGATCACCGCGCAGACCAGCCTCGCTAGATCGAGTATGGAGAGATCGCTGCCGGTTCCCACATTGACGTGTTGCTCGCCGCTGTAGTTCTGCATCAGGAAGACGAGCGCATCGGCGCAATCGTCCACGTGCATGAATTCGCGCAACGGCGTGCCGGTGCCCCACAGCTCGATGAACGGGGCTCCCGTCATTTTTGCCTCGTGTGCCTTTCGGATCAGTGCCGGCAGCACGTGGCTGGTCTTCAGGTCGTAATTGTCGCCGGGGCCGAAGAGATTGGTCGGCATCGCCGAGATGAAATCGTCGCCATGCTGCTTGCGGTACGCCTGGCACAGCTTGATGCCGGCGATCTTGGCCACCGCGTACCATTCGTTGGTCGGTTCCAGCGGCCCGGTGAGCAGGGCGTCTTCGGTGATCGGCTGTTCGGCGAGTTTCGGATAGATGCAGGACGAGCCGAGAAACAGCAGCTTTTCCACGCCGGCCTCGTGCGCCGCGTGGATGACATTCGCCTCGATCATCAGGTTTTCGTAGAGAAAGTCCGCAGGGTAGTCGCGGTTGGCGAGGATGCCGCCGACCTTGGCTGCCGCCAGGAACACGGCGTCGGGCTTCTCGCGCGCGAACCAGTCGGCCACCGCCGCCTGGGATGTCAGGTCGAGATCTTGCCGTTTTGCCGTGAGCAGGGTGCACCTCTCGCCTTCCAGTCGGCGCATGATCGCCGAACCGACCATGCCGCGATGGCCGGCGACGAAAATGCGCTTGCCGGAAAGCGGGTAGACGGGATCAACCATGGCGCATGGCCTCATCGAGGTCCGCCTGGACCATTTCGCGCACCAGTTCCTCGAAGGAGACGCGCGGCTTCCAGCCCAGCTTTTCCCGCGCCTTTGTCGCATCGCCCAACAGTGTTTCGACTTCCGCCGGTCGGAAATAGCGCTCGCTGACAGCGACCACCGTGCGGCCGTTCTCGTCGACCGCCTTTTCCGCCACGCCTTCGCCCTGCCAGGTCAGCGTCATGCCAAGCTCGCGCGCCGCGGCGTTGACGAAATCGCGCACGGAATGTTGCTGCCCGGTGGCGATGACGAAATCCTCCGGCTCGTCCTGCTGCAGCATCAGCCACATCATCTCGACATAGTCGCGCGCATGGCCCCAGTCGCGCAGCGCGTCCAGGTTCCCGAGATGGAGGCAGTCCTCCAGCCCCGCCTTGATGCGCGCCAGCCCGCGCGTGATCTTGCGGGTGACGAAGGTTTCTCCGCGCAGCGGAGATTCGTGGTTGAACAGGATGCCGTTGCAGGCATGGAACCCGTAGGCCTCGCGGTAGTTCACCGTGATCCAGTAGGCATAGAGCTTGGCGACGCCATAGGGGCTGCGCGGGTGGAAGGGCGTCGTCTCGGTCTGCGGCGTTTCCTGAACCAGGCCGTAGAGTTCGGATGTGGAGGCCTGGTAGAAGCGCGTCTTGTCCTTCAGGCCCAGGATACGGATCGCTTCCAGCAGCCGCAGCGCTCCGAGCGCGTCCGAGTTCGCCGTGTATTCAGGTTCCTCGAAGGAAACCGCCACGTGGCTTTGCGCGGCGAGATTGTAGATCTCGTCAGGTTGCACGTCCTGCAGGATGCGCAGCAGGCTGGATGAATCCGTCATGTCGCCGTGATGCAGGACATATTGGCCGGAACGGCCCGGTTCGCCTTCCATCAGGTGGTCGATGCGCGCGGTGTTGAACAGCGACGTGCGACGCTTGATGCCGTGCACCTCGTAACCCTTTGCGAGCAGGAACTCCGACAGGTACGCCCCGTCCTGTCCGGTGACGCCCGTGATCAGCGCCTTCTTTGCCGTGGAAGCCAAGTTCCTCTCCGGTCTCTGGTTCGCTTTGCTTGTGCGCCTTAGTCCATGCACGGGGGCAAGGCAACGCCGCGTTTCCGCTTACCGGCGGCCGGCGAGGCGCCCGACGCGATGAAGCAGGCGCCTGAGGTAACGAATTCCCTTCGGCGCCTTGTGTTCCTCTGCGCCCGTTCCGTTGATCATTGCCGGATCGATGAACAGCCGGTAGCCCTTGCTGCGTATCTGGCGGTGGAACTCCACGTGCTCGCAGCGGGGGTTGCCGTCTTCGTCGAGGCCGAGATAGCTGCAGTCGCGGAGCGCCGGCAGGCGGTAGAGCGCCAGCCCGCCGAAGGCGCTCTCGACCTCGACCATGCCGGCATCGCGCGGCCAGGGTTTCTTGCGAGCCGCGACGAATGTCTCGTAGGCTTGGGCCTTGGACATGCCGGCCGGGCGTTTCTCCACCCGTTCCCAGCAGTCGTCGGGCGAATGCGTCGGGTGCCGGTATGCCCAGACATCGTAGTAGCTCTCGGTTTGGTTGGCGAAGACCGCCGCCCGATCCTCCGGCCAGTCGGACATGTGGGCGCGCAGTCGATCGGCCGGGAACAGGGAATTGACGCCGTCCATGTCCATGATGATCGCGTAGTCGAAGTCCGCCAGTCGCTCGTCGGCCCGGACATGTTCGAGCGCGCGGTTGCGCAGGTGGGCAAGCCGTTCCGTGCGTACGGGAATCCGGCTGTCGAGATCCGGAAGCGTTTCGACAATTCCCTTGTCGTGGAGGCGGTGGAACTCGTCCAGGATCGCCACCGTTTCGTCTTCCGAGCCGTTTTCGAGGAACACGTAGCCCCAGTCGTCGAGGCTGCGCCCGAATTCGCTGATCGATTGCAGGATGCGCGGCAGGGAATGGGCGCAATCGCGGGTCAGGCCGATGAAGACGGTGCGTGAAGACAGGGCCAGATCCTCTCTTGTCCGGGGCTCGGTGAATGTGACCGGAATAGATCAGCATGAATGGTGGCGTCAAAGCCTCAGTTCGTGTCGCACCGGCAAAAGGGGCGGCGAAGCAGGGGGCAGTCGGCCTATGCCTGCTTCGGCGCGGGTTTGCCGGCTGTTTTCGCGTGCCGGAGCCGGTTCCTGCGCTGATGCCTGACGTCGCGCGCCTTCTTCTGGCGGGCGAGCAGCAGGTCGAAGCGGGGATAGACCGCTAGGATCGCCCGTCTTGCCATCGCCTGACCGCGGCTGCCCCGGTGGCCGTCACCCGGGGGAAAGGCGCGTTCGGCGTAGATCAGCCGCTCGCGCGAGGCCGGTCGTGCGTCGGGCGCCGCCTCGTAGGCGCGTCGTGACACCCGCGCCAGCATGCTCATTGCGTTGTAGTGGCCGAGAATGCGCCGTCTTGCCTCGGCGATGTCCTCCTGCGCTCTCGCGTAGTGATCGCTTTCCATCGCGTAGACCATGCGCGCCAGCGCGGCGTCGAAATCGTCAAGGTCGAGCGGCATATGGCAACCGGCGGGCAACTCCGCGGCCACGTTGCCGCATCCCGAGTAGAAGGGGAACGCCCAGCACAGGAGCGGGTCGGACAGCTTCTCGGTCCATCCGAAGTCGTCATCGGAGTTCTCGAGCGCCAGGTGATACTTGTACGGCTCCAGCGCCTCGCGCTTGTCGCCGACATAGCGGTGTCCCTCGCCGAACAGATCGATGCGGTCGGGGATGCGTTCCTTCAGGAACTCGATGAATTGCAGCCGCTTCTTGTGAAAAGGCGTATGCGCCTTCCTGCTCGTGACGATGGATATCCGCTCTCCGGTCTTTGCCGGCGGCCGGAGCGACGAGAAGTAGTCGTGTCCGAGGAGGCCGGGAAACTCCGGCTCCTCGTCGTAGTTGATGCCCGCGTACCACTTCAGGCAGAAGTTTTCCCGCAGGACCTCGGTATCGATCGGTTCGCTGCTTGTCGTCAGCACGAGTCCGAACTGGTTGAGATAGGCCGGATTGTAGCGGTGGATGTGGTCGGGCTCGCCGGCGATGAAGGCGGTGCGTTCGCGCGGCAGGCGCGTCGGCACCGAAAAGGATGCGCGCGTGTGGAGGATCAGCACGTCGGCATCCTCTGCCACGTCGATGCCGAAACTGAAGGTCACGCCATCGACCGTGTCGGACATGCCTGGCGCCTGTTTCAGGAACATGCGCGGATCGGCGTCGGTGAAGACATGGGCGCGGATCGGCCGCGTGTCGGTGCTTTGCGTCATGCCGGCCTCGGGCACGCGTCGCCGCAATCATTCCACATAGAATATCTCGTACTCTGTCAGGTTGGGGTCGTTGGGCGCTGTCAGCACCTTGTAGCGGGTCGATGCTCCCGCGATCGGGATGTGCGGCTCGCTTGCGAATTTTGCCGAGAAGCTCATCTCTATCCGGTTCGGAGAGCCGATACCTGTCAGGCCGGCCGTGTTGTCGGCCGCCGTGTTGTCGATGGTCATGAATTCGCGCATGGCGCTCACGAAAACCTCGATCTCGCGCATGTGTTCTACCGCGGAATGGAAGACGATGACGAGGCCGGACAGGGTTTCGTTGGCCTCTATGATCTGGTCGAGGAAGTCGTATTCCCGGCCTCCGACATCGACCTTCAGGAAAAGCCGGCCCGTGCCGGGATCTATGCGCCCGATGGTTTCCGCGGGTGATACCATTCCCTCGGCCATGCCGGCATCCTCGCGCAGATGTGCGAAGCCCGGTCGTCCCGAGTCGAACAGGGACTTGTACTGCTTGTAGTATTCGAGAAACCGCCTGTGCCTGTCCGGCTGTACCACGGATAGAAGCCGCGCCTTTAGGAAGCGCCTGCGCAACGCATCCGGGTCGATCGACGCGTCGTAGCAGGTCAGGCTGTCCAGCCGGCCCATGGCTGCAAGATCGTAGGGGAAGTCGCAATTGTAGCCGAGCCCGAGCGACAGCATGTGACGCGTGGATGCCACCGCATCCGCCGAGACCACGTATCCGCCGTCATGGTCGCTGCCCAGGCGAATGAGGTCGTTTACGCCGCGCGGCTCGAAAATCTTCGGCAGGAAACAGGCCTTCTTCTTCTTGGTTCGAATGAACATGGACGTCGTAGCGGGTGCGTCGCGATTTCAGGCGTTGGAGACGATCGCGACCTCTCTCTTTTCCGTTCCGTCATTGAGTAGTCGGTAGTTCGGGTCGTGAACCGCGAACTGTTCGAGCCACCATTCCTTCGGCTTTACGGTCAGGTGACTGTGCTTGTCGTCGTAGCAGGCGATGACGTGATAGTTCACCGGTGCGCTGGCGTGCAGCTTCCTGACCAGGGCCGGAATGTCCTCGGGGCGGAAATGTTCCAGCACGTCCCCGGAGCACGCCACGTCCGCTTTCGGCAACTCGGCCTTCAGCGCGTCGGCCTGCACGAATGTGACATTGTCCGGGCTGTCGTCGAATTGCGGGCTTCTCGCCCAGTCGACGCCATGCACATGCGCTGCTGTCTTTGCCGCCTTGGCCGTGAAGCGTCCGTTGCCGCATCCCAGCTCCATCACGGTCTTTCCGGCGATCAGTGTCGCCAGCCGCTCCTGGTCTACCAGCCAGTTGTTGGTCTGGTAGGCGGCGTTCTTCTCGTGCAGGCCCTGGTAGTAGTCGGCGTCTAGGTCGTTGCGCTCGTCGATGACACGCTTGCGTACGCCGTCGTCGAAGCCGAGGAACACGCGCTTGATCGTTCGGATCAGACCCATGATGGCAATTCCCTTTCGCAGCGCGGCCAATCTTCCCGCCGTCCGTCGGGCGGGTGCATTTGAAGCTCTAGTCCATAGCCGCGGAATCGGCAACGCGCGACCACTCCTAGCGAAACGGTATCCTGCCTGTTTTTGTGCCGCGGAATCTGTCGAATATGAGACCGCTCCATTTCAGCCGCTGTTTGGACAGTTCGCGTTCCGTCTTTGCCAAAAGCCGGCGGAAGCCGCGCGCCAGCACTTTTCTTCGCGTCTGCTGGAGTATCGAAGGCAGGTCGACAGGCCGCGTGTCGGCGGGCGCACGGTCGCTCTGGATGCACGGCGCCGGGATCATCTGCATGATCTCGAAACCGCAGAAGTCGGGGCAACGCGGATCGAACAGCACGAAGTCGACGGCATGGCGAAAGGGCGGGGTGCGTTCCGTCAGCAGGCCGGCCGCGCGTCGCGAGATCACGTATGCGCCGGCGCCGAGCTGGACATGGCGCAGGCGAACGATCTCGCGGTCCCCGGCGCGGGCGAGGGGCTCCGCATCCCAGACCGTGTGCCGCCGGAAGGTCTCCAGCCGCACCAGCGGTGCGCCATCGGGTATCCATGACATGTCGCGCAGCAGCGCCCCCGCATCGCGGCCGAACACGATGTCGTCCTCGAGCACCAGCGCATGGTCGTCCTCGCCTTCCGCGATCCGCTGCCAGGCCCTCCTGTGACTCATGAAGCAGGCGATGGAGCCTGCGTCCAGAAGCTGCGTTCCCGCGCGGTGGGTGTAGTTTCGTCCGATCTCTTCGTCCGACAGGGTGTTCCCGTCGACTGCCGCGACCCGCTCGTGGTCGATGCCGAGCGCGTTCAGCGTCCGGGACATGTATGCCAGTCGTTCCGGCGACCGGTCCAGGTTGATGAAATAGGCCTTCATGCGTCCGCCGTGCCGGTGAATTCGGCCAGCGCCCGCGAATAGGCATCGCGGCCGGTCGCTCGCTCGGTCAGGATCGCGAGCGCCTTGTCTCCGGGCGCGGTTCGTCCGAAGGGCAGCAGGAACCGGTTGAAGACGAAACGGATGAAGCGTCGGCGCCGATCCTCGTCCGGCTGCCATGCGTCGAGCCGCGCGAAGGCCTCGTGCAGCTCCGCGCGGCTGCCCGCATGCAGCACGAGACCGTCGATATTGTAGTGCGCCTCGCCGAGCGTGATCACCTTCCGGCCCAGCGTCAGCGCTTCCAGCCCGACGGTGGAGTTCACGGTGATGACCGCCTCCGCCCCTTCGATCAGCCTGCGGGTATTGCCGCCATTGGCGAACATGATGCGTGAATGTCGCGGCACAACCTGTTGAATGCTAAGAGGAAAGCTCGGATGTTCCTTGATGACGAACCTGCGTTCGGGAAAGGCGTCGGCCAGCGCCGCGATTTCCCCGTGCAGTTTCACCATGGAGTCGATCCAGGGCGACAGGGCCAGGATCTGCATGTCGCTCGGCACCTGGAAGGGCACGAAGACATAGTTGTTCGGCAGTTCGTCCGCCGCCGCGGTGCCGTCCTTCAGCTTCGACTTGCGGACCTCGAAATCCTCCGGCCACCCGTCGCCGGGCACGTCTTCGGGAAGCCCGTCATAGAAGGCTGCTGCGCGGGGCAGGGTGGACAGGGCATTGATGCCCTCCGGGTCGGCCTGCATCGTCCCGGGATAGAATCCGTTCTCGAGGAACAGCCGTTTCATCGAGAGTTGCTCGGCGGCCAGCGCCAGGAGCGCGTTCGGCGCGAGATATCCGTTGAACACGAGCACGGTGCGCGACGTGTCGGCGGCCAGCGCCCGGTGGAACGCGCCGTAGATGCGCCGCGCGCGCCTGCGATAGATGGCGCGGTAGGCGCCTGCGACCAGCGGGTTGGCGAACAGCCGCGGAAAGCGGATGCGCCGCCTCGTCACGTTGCGTTCGGCAATGGCATCCAGTCGGGCGGCAAGGTCCGGCGCAATGTCGCCGGACATGCTGCCGGAAGCCGCCTCCACGGCGTCGCAGGCCGGGCCGAGCGCGTCGATGAGCGGGCGCGTGTTGCCGGTGGGGATTGCGGCGAAACGCATGGTCATCGCGGGGCGGCCGTGCCGGTTCTGGGGGCGACGCTGTCATAGACCCGGGCCAGTTGCCGGACTTCCCGTTCCAGCGAGAAATGCGCCTCGACATGGCGGCGCGCCTTCCGTCCCATCGTCTCGCGCAAGGCGTCGTCGGCCATCAGTCTTTCGGCGGCAATCTGCATGGTCTCTGCCTTGAGGTCGGGCAGTATATGGCCCGTCTCGCCCTCGACGATCAATTCCGAAAATGCGCCCACATCGGTCGCGATCACCGGCACGGCGCATGCCATGGCCTCCAGCGGGGTCAGTCCGAACCCTTCCCAGCGCTGCGGCGCGATGAACAGGTCGAGCGCCTGGTACCAGCGCTCGATGTCGGTATGCTCGCCGACGAACAGGATGCGGTCTTCCAGGCCCTCCGAAGCGATCCGCGCCCGCAGTTCCGCCTCGAAGCCCTTGTGCTCGGCCGTTGTCCGCCCGGCGATGATCGCGATCCATTCGGGCATTGCCTTCAGCGGAGCGAACAGCGCCTCCGCGAACAGGTCCGTTCCCTTCTGGCGGCGGATGCGGCCGAAGCAGCCGACGATCTTCCGGTCGGCGGGCAGGCCGACGGCGCGCTTGGCCCCGGCGCGGTCCCCGGCCGGGTGGAACCTTTCAAGGTCGATCCCGTGCAGGATCACCGTCGACGGCCGTTCCAGGTAGCCCGCCGTCTTTTGCGAGGTGGAGATGACGGCATCCATGCGTCCGATCAGCCATTTCGTGAACGGCTTGTGGTGGCGTTGCGAGGCGGAGGTGAACACGAGCTTCACCGGCATGCGCAGCATGTCGCGCAGGATCAGCCCGGCAACCATCTCGGTATTGCGCCGCGCGTGCCAGACACGAGCCGTCCTTCCGGCGGGACGTGTCCACAGTCCGGCCAGCCCGGCACAGGGCATTTTCGCAACGCCGTCCGGCAGCCCCGGTCCGAGGGCGGCGATATCCAGCCCCGCCGCGCGTTGCGCCGGGATAAGCTGCACGATGGTCGAGGTGACGCCGGAAAGCCGCCGCTTGAAATTCGGAGCGATGATGTCGGGGATGCCGGAGGGGGCCGTTTGTCCACTTGCGCCTTGCGCCATGGTCGGGGCGCCCCTCCGATGGGCGTCAGATATACTTGACGCTGACGATCTCGTAGCCGTGCGATCCGCCCGGTGCCTGCACCTCGATGGAATCGCCTTCCTCCTTGCCGATCAGCGCGCGCGCGATCGGGGAGGAGATCGAGATCTTGCCGGCCTTCACGTCGGCTTCCTGGTCGCCGACGATCTGGTAGACCTTCTCCTCGTCGGTGTCCTCGTCCGCCAGCGTCACGGTCGCACCGAATTTCACGGTGCTGCCGGAAAGCTTGGAAATGTCGATGACCTCGGCACGGCTGATCAGGTCTTCCAGCTCGCCGATACGGCCTTCATTGTGCGACTGCGCTTCCTTGGCGGCGTGGTATTCCGCGTTTTCTGAAAGGTCGCCATGGGCGCGTGCCTCGGAAATCGCCTCGATGATGCGCGGGCGTTCTTCCTGCTGGCGCCAGCGCAGTTCTTCCTTCAGCTGCGCGAAGCCTGTTGCAGTCATAGGCACTTTTTCCATTTGGCCTATCCCCTTTTCCGTTACCCGATTTCCGTTTGCCGGTGTTGAGCGGCATAAAAGAAAACGGCTCCCGGAGCGCACGCTCAGGAACCGCCGAATGAGTTCGGCAATGACTATAGTGCGATTCAATTCTATTGCAATGGGGTGAGAATAGGTTGCTTTTCGCGGCGTGCGTGCCTTGAAAAGCCTCAGCTTGCGGAAGTTTTTCCTGCAGTTCCGACCGGCAGGTTTTCCGGCCTGTAGTTGCTGTCCCTTTCCATGCGCTCGCGCACCGACTCGTGGATTGTCGCGCCCGGCGGGATCAGCCGGCGGTCGAAGAGCGGGAAGTAGCAGCCCTTGCGGCCCCTTTCGCGAAACGAGGTCGGGGGGATGCGGCGCGGCAGGAATTCCACTGCCGACCAGGCCGCGGTCATCGAATCATGGAGTTCCTGCCCGACGCCCGGCTTCACGTATTGCGGATGGTCCGGGTCCTCGCCCAGCACGATCTTCCTGACCGTCGGCTGGAAGAACTTCAGGCCGATTTCCTCCATCTCGCGGATCATCCAGGCGAGGGGGATCTTGGCCTGCGCGCTCTCCGCCTCTCCGTAGCCGCCGCCGACATCGCCATGCACGCCGGAAAACCAGACCTCCTTGACGTCCTGCGGAACGGGGTCGCGCCTCTTGAAGGGCGGTCCGGTGAAATTGCCGCCGGCCGGCCAGAGGATCGGGTTGAACATGGTGCGCCGCTCGTCGATGGCGACGGCGTGGCGCACATGGGCGACGCTCGGATTCGACCTGGTGAAGGGATGGGTCCGCAGTTGCGGAAACACCTTGCCCTGTTCGATGACGGAACCGACCGTGTCGAAAAGGCCGAGCGCCTTGATGTCCGGCCGGTGTGGCGTCAGCGCCCTCTCATACAGGCGCAATGCCCGGAAGGCGGCGTTCGGATCGCCGCCGTCGGGTCCGTCGAAATCGCTGATTCCCTTGTAGGTTCGGTAGGCATAGTCGAGCAGGTTGAGCTGCGTCCTGTCCATGATCCCGAAGGCGTGGATGAAGCCCGCCAGCACGCGCGCGGTATAGGCGCCGCGCGAGAAGCCGAGGATGTAGATGTCGTCCTGCGGGATCTCCGGTCGCTTCGTCGTCTTCTTCTGGCCGGGGTCGAAATGCTCAACCAGGAAGCGGTAGGCCTGCTTGACGTTCTGGTCGAGGCCCCAGCCGGTCGCCAGCCCCCAGATTTCCTTGGCCTTGCGGGAATAGCGCCACCAGTCGTTCTCGCCGCCGAAAGTCCCGACGCCCGGATCGTAGAAGACGATCTGCCCGTCGTTCTTTCTCAGGCAGCCATAGAGGCGCAGGATGTTGGTACGCTGCTCCTCGATCTGGTTCGACGTGCCGTCGCACAGGATGACGATGTTCTTCGGCATGGCCGGCCTCCTCTCGTCCCCGGAGGAGAGAATAGAGGACTGCTGCCGCAAGGGAAACAGTGTCGCGCCGTTTTGACCGGCGCCAACGGGCACTGGTCAGGCGAAGTAGCTCTGCAGCGGCCGCACCTGCAATTCGCCCTTGTTGAGCGCCTGGATGGCCTCGCCGGCGGCGATGGATCCGGCCATCGTCGTGAAGTAGGGCACCTTGTTGACCAGCGCGGCGCGACGCAGCGGCTTGGAGTCGGCGAACGCCTTCTTGCCTTCCGTCGTGTTGATGACGAGTTGCACCTGGCGGTTGCGGATGGCGTCCTCGACATGCGGACGGCCTTCCAGGACCTTGTTGATCTTGGTTGCCGGCACGCCGTTTTCCGCGAGATAGCGCTGCGTGCCGCCGGTGGCGAGGATATTGAAGCCCAGTTCCGTGAACAGCTTGGCCGTTGGCAGGACGCGCTCCTTGTCGCTGTCCTTGACCGAGATGAACACCGTGCCGGATTTCGGCAGTTCCGCGCCGGCGCCCAGCTGCGCCTTGGCGAAGGCCACCGCGTAGTCGTGGTCGAGGCCCATGACTTCGCCGGTGGACCGCATCTCGGGTCCGAGCAGGGTGTCGACGCCCGGGAACTTGGAGAAGGGGAAGACGGCTTCCTTCACCGCTATGTGCCTGAGCGTCTTGATGTCGCGCCGCTTGCCGTAATTGCCGATGGCCGGGTCCAGCTTCTCGCCCGCCATGATCCGCGCCGCGATCTTGGCGATCGGCAGGCCGATCGTCTTGGCCACGAAGGGCACGGTGCGCGAGGCGCGCGGATTGACTTCCAGCACGTAGACCTGGCCGTCCTTGATGGCGTACTGCACGTTCATCAGGCCGCCGACATTGAGCGCCCTGGCCAGCGCGATGGTCTGGCGTTCCAGCTCGTCCACCATGTCCGCGCCCAGCGTGTGGACCGGCAGCGAGCAGGCGGAGTCGCCGGAATGGATTCCGGCCTCCTCGATATGCTCCATGATGCCGGAGACATAGACATCCTCGCCGTCGCACAGGCAGTCGACGTCCACCTCGATGGCGTCGGTGAGATAGGTGTCGAACAGCAGCGGGTTGGAGCCGAGCAGCGTGTTGATCTGGCCGGTCTTGTCGTTCGGGTAGCGTGCCTTGATGTCCTCCGGGATCAGTTCCGGCACGGTGCCCAGCAGGTAGGAATCGAGGCCGGAATCGTCGCGGATGATCTGCATGGCGCGGCCGCCCAGCACGTAGGAGGGGCGCACCACCAGCGGGTAGCCGAGCGAGGCGGCGACCAGGCGGGCCTGTTCCACCGAGTAGGCGATGCCGTTCTTGGGCTGGGTCAGGTCGAGCTTGATCAGCAGCTTCTGGAACCGGTCCCGGTCTTCCGCCAGGTCGATCATGTCCGGCGAGGTGCCGAGGATCGGGATGCCGGCCTTTTCCAGCGCGTTGGCCAGCTTCAGCGGCGTCTGGCCGCCGAACTGCACGATCACGCCCAGCAACTCGCCCTTTTCCTGTTCCAGCTTCAGGATCTCTAGCACGTCCTCGGCCGTCAGCGGCTCGAAATAGAGCCGGTCGGAGGTGTCGTAGTCGGTCGACACCGTCTCCGGGTTGCAGTTGATCATGATCGCCTCGTAGCCGGCGTCGCGGAGCGAGAACGCGGCGTGGCAGCAGCAATAGTCGAACTCGATGCCCTGGCCGATCCGGTTCGGGCCTCCGCCGAGGATGACGACCTTCTTGCGGTCGGAGATTCCCGCCTCGTTGGCCGGCATTCCGGCGAACGGCGTCTCGTAGGTCGAGTACATGTAGGCCGTCGGCGAGGCGAATTCGGCGGCGCAGGTGTCGATGCGCTTGAAGACGGGGCGCACTTCCAGCGCGTGGCGAAGCTGGGCGACTTCCGTTTCCGGCACGCCGGCGAGCGTCGCCAGCCGCTGGTCGGAGAAGCCCATCGCCTTGAGCATGCGCAGGTTGGTCGCGTCCTTCGGCAGGCCGTGGGCGCGGATGCGCGCCTCCATGTCGATGATCGCCTTGATCTGTTCCAGGAACCACGGGTCGATCCGGCAGCCGGCATGCACCTCGTCCACGGTGAAGCCGAGGCGGAAGGCCTGCGCCACCATGCGCAGCCGGTCCGGCGTCGGCGTCCCGATGGCGGCGCGGATGGCGTTCTTGTCGTCGCCTTCGCCGAGGCCGGGGATCTCGATCTCGTCGAGGCCGGTAAGCCCGGTCTCGAGTCCGCGCAGCGCCTTCTGCAGCGATTCCGGGAACGAGCGGCCGATGGCCATGACCTCGCCGACCGATTTCATCGCCGTGGTCAGGATGGGTTCCGCTCCGGGGAACTTCTCGAACGCGAAACGCGGGATCTTGGTGACGATGTAGTCGATGGAGGGCTCGAAGGAGGCCGGCGTCGCGCCGCCGGTGATGTCGTTGTCGAGTTCGTCCAGCGTGTAGCCGACGGCCAGTTTCGCCGCCACCTTGGCGATCGGGAAGCCGGTGGCCTTCGACGCCAGCGCCGAGGACCGCGACACGCGCGGGTTCATCTCGATCACGACCAGCCGGCCGGTTTCCGGGTTGACGGCGAACTGGACGTTCGAGCCGCCGGTTTCCACCCCGATCTCGCGCAGCACCGCGATCGAGGCGTTGCGCATCATCTGGTATTCCTTGTCGGTCAGCGTCAGGGCGGGGGCGATGGTGATGGAGTCGCCCGTGTGCACGCCCATGGGATCGATGTTCTCGATGGAGCAGATGATGATGCAGTTGTCCGCGTGATCGCGGACGACCTCCATCTCGTATTCCTTCCAGCCGAGCACGCTCTCGTCGATCAGCACTTCCGTCGTCGGTGAGGCGTCGAGGCCGCGCTCGACGATCTCGAAGAACTCGGCGCGGTTGTAGGCGATGCCGCCGCCGGTGCCGCCGAGCGTGAAGGAGGGGCGGATGATCGCCGGCAGGCCGACTTCCTCCAGCGCCTGGGCGGCGAGGCCCATGGCGTGGTTCATGTAGCGCTGCTTGCGGTCCGACGTTCCGTCGCGCCACTCCTGTTCGAGCTTGTCGAGCGCCGCGTCCAGCTCGGCGCCGGCGAGCGTCGCCTTCAGCTCGGCGCGTTTCGCCTCGTGCGCCTTGCGGTCCGCGTCCTTTATCTCCGTGGCGTTGACCAGCATCGAGCGCGGGCTCTCGAGCCCGATCCGTTCCATGGCCTCGCGGAACAGCTTGCGGTCCTCGGCCTTGTCGATGGCTTCCGGCTTCGCGCCGATCATCTCGACGTCGTACTTGTCGAGCACGCCCATCTGCTGCAGCGACAGCGCGGTGTTGAGCGCGGTCTGGCCGCCCATGGTGGGCAGCAGGACCATCTTCTCGTCCGGGCGTTCGGTGCGTTCCTTGGCGATGATCCTGGCCACCACTTCCGGCGTGATCGGCTCGACATATGTCGCGTCGGCGAGGTCGGGATCGGTCATGATCGTCGCCGGGTTCGAGTTGACCAGGACGATGCGGTATCCTTCCTCCTTCAGCGCCTTGCAGGCCTGGGTGCCGGAATAGTCGAACTCGCAGGCCTGGCCGATGACGATCGGCCCCGCGCCGATGATGAGAACGGTGTCGATATCGGTACGTTTCGGCATGGATTGTTTCCGGCTGTGCAAAGCGACCGGATGCGCGTCGTGCCGCTCATCCGGTGGAGGAAGTCTCATGTTTCAGGCTAGACGGGGCCTATAGGGTATCGCGGCTCGCCATGTAACCCCCCGCGGGCGGATTTCGGTGAAAATTCTCGCGTTTCCCCGCGTCGCCGCCGCGTGGTGCCGGGAGCGCGAAGCGCATCGCGCCTTGCGGCTTCCGGTGCCATGCTGCATTGATTGCCATGCAACACGAGGAGAATCGTCATGCGCTGGGAAGGCCGCCGCCAGAGTTCGAATGTCGAGGACCGGCGCGGCCAGCGCACAGGGAGAACCGCGGGCTACCGGCCCCGGACGCGCGTGCGCATTCCGTCCTCCGGGCGCACCGTGCGCACCGGGGGAGGCGGTATCGGCGGCATCGTCATGCTGGTGATCCTGTTTTTCGTGCTGCGCTCCTGCGGCATCGACCCGCTGGCGATCCTTGCCGGCAGCGGCGGTTCTCTCGGCCCATCCATCCCGCAGACGCAGACAACCCGCGCCCCCTCCGGCCCGGTGCGCGACGACGAGACCACCCGCTTCGTCACCACCATTCTCGCCGAGACCGAGGATGTCTGGGGCGGCATATTCGAGGCCAATGGCCGCGATTATCCCGAGCCGACCCTGGTGCTGTTCGAGGGCCAGGTATCCTCCGCCTGCGGTTTCGCCAGCGCGGCATCCGGCCCGTTCTACTGCCCCGGCGATTCGAAGGTCTATATCGACCTGTCCTTCTACGACGAGCTGGCCCGCCGTTTCGGCGCGTCCGGCGATTTCGCCCAGGCCTATGTGCTCGCCCACGAGGTCGGCCACCACGTCCAGAACGTCGTCGGTGTCTTGCCGCAGTTCAACCGCATGCGCCGTGGCATGAGCCAGGCGGAAGCCAATGCACTGTCCGTGCGCGTGGAGCTTCAGGCCGACTGTTTCGCCGGCATATGGGGCCACTACACGGCGCAGAGGGGGCTGCTGGAGGCCGGCGACCTCGAGGAGGCGCTCAACGCGGCGACGCAGATCGGCGACGACGCGATCCAGAAGCGGACACAGGGCTATGTCGTGCCCGACTCCTTCAACCACGGCACCTCCGCCCAGCGCCGCGAATGGTTCTCCCGCGGCTTCGAGTCCGGCAGGCTGGATGATTGCGACACCTTCAACAACCCGGTTTGACGCCGGAGCGCGATGAAGCCGAAGGAAACCGACCTCTATCCCCCGGTCAAGAAGCTGCTCGAGGGCCAGGGCTACGAGGTGAAGTCCGAGGTCGGCCCGGCCGATGTCTTTGCCGTGCGCGGCGACGAGCCGCCCGTCATCGTCGAGCTGAAGACCGGCTTCACCCTGTCGCTGTTCCACCAGGCCGTCGACCGGCTCGCGATCACCGACTCCGTCTATGTCGCCGTGCCGCGCGGCAGGGGCAGGGCGTTCCTGTCGTCGCTGCGCGCCAACATGAAGCTCTGCCGCCGTCTCGGCCTCGGCCTGATCACCGTCCGGATGGATGATGGCTTCTGCGAGGTCCACCTCGATCCCGGCCCCTTCTCGCCGCGAAAAAGCAAGGTGAAAACAACGCGTTTGCTGCGCGAGTTCGCCCGTCGCGTCGGCGATCCCAACCAGGGCGGAACCAACCGCACCACCATAGTCACGGCCTACCGGCAGGATGCCATGCGCGTCGCTTCGTGGCTTGCGCAGAACGGCCCCGCAAAGGCCGCCGAGGTGGCGAAGGCGACCGGCGTGGAGCGCGCCCGCGCCATCATGGCCGACGATCACTATGGCTGGTTCGAGCGTGTCGAGCGCGGCATCTACCGGCTCAGCCCGAAGGGCCGGCAGGCGGCGGAACTCCCGCCGCTCTAGTGTCGCGGCGTCCACATGCAACCGTTCCGCGCATCGCCCCTGCGGTGTTATGATAGGATCGGATTGGCAAGGGGAGGTGCAATTGGCCTGGATCGCGCGCACGCTCGTACTGGCGACCGGCATTGCCGGCGGCGTTGTGACGTCGCAGGCGCCGGAATTCGCCCAGCAATACCGGCAGCGCCTGGGCGGCGCCCTGCAGGAACTGCGCGTGGTCGTCGAGGCGTTCGACGCCGATGCGTCGCGCAGCGGCCTGGGGCGGGCCGAGGCGCTGGCAGCCTATCGCGCCTCTGCCGACGATTTCCTGCGCGATCGCGGCGTTTCCATCGCCCGGACGATCGCCCGCTATGACAGCCTGCGGCTCCAGGCGGCGCGTTTCGAGACCTGGCCCGAGGCGCTTCGTCCGGCGATCCTGGCCGGGGAGGTCGATGCCGATCTTGTCCGCGGCACGTGGCGCGATTTCCGCCCCGGCGTTCCCGTGACAGTGTCCGGCGCGATCTGGGCGGCGGTCGGGTTCCTGCTCGGCCTGCTGCTTGCCCGCGGCGCGGGCGCGGCGGGCAGGGGCATTGCCGGTCCGGCCCGCCGTCGCGGCGTCCCGGCCACCCGCCAGGGCATTGCCGCCCATGCTGCCGTCGCGTCGGGAAGCGCGCCCGAGGTCGTGCCCGATCCCGACGGCCCGGTGGTCGACGATGGCCGCCACGTCAGGCACTGATCAGTCCGTCGGCCCGTCCTTCTTCTGCACCACCTCAACCGGCGAGCGCATGATGATCTCCCGGTGAGGGAAGGGGATGGCGATGCCGGCCGCCTTGAAGGCGTCCCACAATGCCAGCAGCACCTGGCCGCGAATGTTGGTCAGCCCGTTCTGCGGATCGGCGATCCAGAACCGCAGCCTGAAGTCGAGCGAGGACGCGCCGAACGCGGTCATCCAGCAGACCGGTTTCCTGAGCTCCACCACGCGGTCCACTCCCTGCGCCGCCTCGATGGCGATCCGCGCCACCTCGTGCGGATCGCTGTCGTAGGAGACGCCGAAATCCACGTCGAGACGGATGAAGTTGTCGGAGAACGACCAGTTGACGACCTGGTGCGTGATGAAATCCTCGTTCGGGATCAGGTATTCGCGCCCGTCGCGGGTGATCACCGAGACGAAGCGGGAGCGCAATTCGCGGATCCAGCCGAACGTGTCGCCCAGCTCGATCGTGTCGCCCGGCTTGATCGACTTGTCGGACAGGATGATGACGCCGGAGACGAAGTTCGAGACCACTTTCTGCAGTCCGAAGCCCAGCCCGACGCCGACCGCGCCCGAGAAGATCGTCAGCGCGGTCAGGTCGACGCCGATCGCGTTCAGCGCGATCACGCCCGCCAGAACGGTCAGGGCGATCCGCGTCACCTTGCCGGCCAGCACCTTGAACGATGGCGACAGCTCGCTGGACGCGGAGATCCGGTTGTCGATGAAGCTGGCGGCCAGGTGCGCCGCCCACAGCAGGAACACCATGATCGCCGCGGCCTTGACCACGAACAGCGCCGACAGGCGGAACTCGCCGAGATTGACCGCCAGCGCGTCGAGCGCGCCCTCCACCGGCTCCCGCACGTCGAGCACCCCCGTTGCCACGTAGACGAAGACGCACAGCGCCACGAAGCGGGCGATCGTCCGGCTGCGGATGATCCGTGTCAGGACGGAGGCGGCGAGCCACGTGAAGCCGAGCACGAGGGCCAGTGACAGCATGTAGCT
Organism: Oricola thermophila; assembly: GCF_013358405.1. Classification (NCBI taxonomy): domain Bacteria; kingdom Pseudomonadati; phylum Pseudomonadota; class Alphaproteobacteria; order Hyphomicrobiales; family Ahrensiaceae; genus Oricola; species Oricola thermophila. The sequence continues at coordinate 2,107,368 of NZ_CP054836.1, read as the reverse complement.
GCGGCTCGGCCATGTGCTGGCAAGCACGATCGCGCGCGCCAGGGCGACGAAGAGCAGGAACATCACCCATTCGGTGCGCCGCATGAAGGCGACGATGACGCGCAGCAGGCCGGGATTGCCCTTGATGCGTCGCGCGCGGGTTTCCAGCGCCGGCTCGATCCTGAGCGAGAGCGCGTAGGCAAGCCCGAAACAGGCTGCGATTATGGCAAACTGGTAGAAGGTCCACGGCTGGGCCAGGTAGCCTTGGACACGGTCCGCGAAGGCTGGAAACAGGTCGAGCCAGTCACTCGCTTCGAATGATCCCATCCGGCGAGATTAAACTATCTCGCCGGATATGACGAATATTGGGAGGCTCAGCGCTCCGCCAGTGCCGGCTCGCCGCGCCTTTCGCGGATCAGGTTGATGAAGCGGCGGAACAGGTAGTGGCTGTCCTGCGGGCCGGGGGAGGCCTCCGGGTGGTGCTGAACCGAGAAGACCGGCTTGCCGTCCACCGCGAGGCCGCAATTCGAGCCGTCGAACAGCGACACGTGTGTTTCCGTTACGCCCTCGGGCAGCGAATTGGAGTCCACCGCGAAGCCGTGGTTCATCGACACGATCTCCACCTTGCCGGTCGTGTGGTCCTTGACCGGGTGGTTCGCGCCGTGATGGCCCTGGTGCATCTTCACCGTCTTCGCGCCGAGCGCCAGCGCCAGCATCTGGTGGCCGAGGCAGATGCCGAAGATCGGGATGTCCGTCTCCAGCAATTTCCGGATCGTCGGCACGGCATATTCGCCGGTCGCCTCCGGGTCGCCGGGGCCGTTCGACAGGAATATGCCGTCGGGCTTGTGCGCCAGCACGTCTTCGGCCGTCGCGCTGGCCGGCAGCACCGTCACCTTCGCGCCGAGGCCGGCGAGCAGCCGCAGGATGTTCCGCTTCACGCCGAAATCGAGCGCGACGACATGGATGTCGCTGTCCGACGCCTCGTGTTCGCCGAAGCCCTTGTTCCATTCCCAGGGCGTCTGGTTCCATGTCGAGGACTGGCCGGAGGTCACTTCCCTGGCCAGGTCGAGGCCCACGAGTCCGCCCCATTCCCTTGCCCGTGCCTTCAGGGCCTCGACGTCGAAATTGCCCGCCGGGTCGTGGGCGATGACGGCGTTCGCCACGCCGTGCTCGCGGATATGGGCCGTAAGCGCCCGCGTGTCGATGCCCGAGAGCGCGATCACGCCGCGCGCCTTCAGCCACGCGTCGAGATGGCCCGCGGCGCGGTAGTTGGACGGATCGGTTATGTCGGCCTTGAACACCGCGCCGACCGCGCCGGCCCTCTGCGCCGGGTTGAGATCCTCGATGTCCTCGTCATTGGTGCCGACATTGCCGATATGCGGAAAGGTGAAGGTCACGATCTGGCCGGCATAGGAGGGATCGGTGAGGATTTCCTCGTAGCCGGTGATCGCCGTGTTGAAGCACACTTCCGCCTCGACAGCGCCCGTCGCGCCGAAGCCCTTTCCTTCCAGCACGGTTCCGTCGGCGAGAACGAGAACGGCCGTGGGCTTGTCCACCGTCCAGGCGTCGCCGGTGGCGGGAGTATGCGTCGGAATCGTGTCGGTCATGGATTTCGGTCTCGAAGCTGTGATTGTTCGGGCTCTTGCCGAGGCCGGCCTGTAACACCATATTGGCCGCCTGAAAACACCGCGTCTGCCGGCCGGGTGCCGGGGATGAAGCACGCGGGAAACTGTGCCGCCGAATGTGGCCTTTTCGGGACGAGAGGCCGGTTGCGCTCTGACTATGTTTCTAAAATGCGTTGAAAATCAACAACTTACAAGTTAATGACAGTCTTGCGTCGTATCGTGTTCGGCGCTATGTTCCCGCGACCATCAAGGAGTTGAGACGATGCGCGATGCGATTCAGGCAGCGCTGAAGGAAGCTCAAAAAACTCAGGACAAGACGCGAATATCCACACTGCGCCTCATTTGCGCGGCGGTGAAGGATCGCGATATTGCAAACCGCAGCGCGGGAAAGGATCCGGTTTCCGACGAGGAGATCAGCGAGATCCTGACCAAGATGATGAAGCAGCGCCGCGAGTCCGCCGCCGCCTACGAGCAGGCCGGTCGCCTCGACCTGGCCGAGCAGGAACGGCGGGAGTCCGCGGTCATTCTCGAGCTTCTGCCGAAGCAGATGTGCGAGGAGGAGGTCGAGAAGGCCTGCCAGACCGTCATCAAGGAGACCGGGGCCGAGGGGCTGCGCGACGTCGGCAAGTGCATGTCGACGCTCAAGAAGCGTTTTGCCGGCCAGATGGACTTCTCCAAGGCCAGCGGCGTCGTCAAGTCGATTCTCCAGCAATAGCGCCCGCCCGGCGCCTTCGCGAAGCATTCGGTCCGGCGGCCGGAGTCCCGGCTGGCCGGTTGCGTGTATATGATGTGGCGGAATCGGTTGATCCCGAGCTTGTAGTTAAACGCTTTGTTTGCAAATTTGCGTATGATTCCCTCGACTTGGACAAGTGCGAAGGGGATGGCCGTGCCTCTGCCGAATTACCAGAACCGTTACATGGACCAGCGTTCCGCGACGCGTCACGACGCGCGCATGTTCATCAAGATCCGCAACGGCACCTATGACCAGGGTGCGATGGTGGTCGACATTTCCAGGACCGGGATGGGCGTGGAGATGCATGACACCCGGAACATGCGGATCGGGGACCGCGTCGAGGTCCATTCCGAGAAGCTCGGATTTCTCAACGGGCAGATCCGTTGGGTGCGCGGAAACCGCCTTGGAATTCTTTTCGACATGAATTCCAACAACGCCGCCAAGATCGCGGGCTTTTTCAAGTATTACCACCGCTAGGCGCGCGCCCGTCGCAGGCGCCGGCCTGTGATTAGCGGGGACGCGTGTCCCGCATTTGCGGGCGCATCTTGGCCTTGCCCGATTGTGCTTCTATGGAGGGGTACGATTCCCGCAAAGGCCGTCCATGCGCTTTCCGCAATCCTTTCTCGACGAGATACGCGACCGTGTCCCCATTTCCGACCTGATCGGCAGGCGGGTGACGTGGGACAAGCGCAAGACCAACACGTCGCGCGGCGATTACTGGGCCTGCTGCCCGTTTCACGGCGAGAAGACGCCGAGCTTCCACTGCGAGGACAAGAAGGGCCGCTACCATTGCTTCGGCTGCGGCGTTTCGGGCGACCATTTCCGTTTCCTGACCGAGCTCGACGGCGTGTCCTTTCCGGAGGCCGTGCAGCAGGTTGCCGAGATGGCGGGCGTTCCGATGCCCGAGCGCGATCCCGATGCCGAGCGGCGCGAGAAGGTCCGTGCCACCCTCTACGATGTCATGGAGATGGCCGTTTCCTTCTTCGAGGCGCAGTTGCAGGAGTCGGCGGGTGCGAAGGCGCGCGCCTATCTGCGCGATCGCGGCCTGTCCGGCGTGACGCAGAAGAAGTTCCGCCTGGGCTATGCGCCAGACAGCCGCAACGCGCTGAAGGAGCATCTGGCGGCCAGGAGCGCGACCAAGGACCAGATCGAGGCCTGCGGCCTCGTCGTCTTCGGCGATGATATCGCCGTTTCCTACGACCGTTTCCGCGACCGCATCATGTTCCCGATCGAGGATGCGCGGGGCCGGGTGATCGCCTTCGGCGGGCGGGCGCTCTCGCCCGACGTTCCGGCGAAGTATCTCAACTCGCCCGAGACCGAGCTCTTCCACAAGGGGCGGATTCTCTACAATTTCCGCCGTGCCCGCGAGAATGCCCGCAAGGCCGGAACCATCGTCGCCGTCGAGGGCTACATGGATGTCATCGCGCTCGACCAGGCGGGCATCGACAATGCCGTTGCGCCGCTCGGCACCGCGCTGACGGAGGATCAGCTCGCCCTCCTGTGGCGCGTCACGCCCGAGCCGGTGCTGTGCTTCGACGGCGACAAGGCGGGCGTTCGCGCCGCCTTCCGCTCGCTCGAACTCGCTCTGCCCGGACTGAAGCCCGGCCGTTCGGTCCGCTATGCCCTTCTGCCCGAGGGCAAGGATCCGGACGATCTGGTCAGAAGTGGCGGCGCGGAGGCCTTCGAGTCGGTTCTCGCTGCGGCCAAGCCGCTGGCCGACATGCTCTGGTCGCGCGAGACGACGGGCCGGGTGTTCGACACGCCGGAGCGCCGCGCCGAGCTGGAGAAGCTCCTGCGCGAGGCGACGAACCTGATCCAGGACGAGAGCGTTCGCCGCCACTACAACCAGGCCATGCGCGAGCGCATCAACGCCCATTTCGGCTCGCCGCAGCAGGGCAGGGGCGGCGGTCGTGGTCGCGGCGGCTATGATCGCGGCGGCTACGGCGGGGGCGGCGGGCGCCGCCGCGGCGCCATGGCGGGCGGCCGCCTGGCCATCTCCGAGAGCCTGACCCGCTCGCGCCTGTTGTCGGCGTCGGTCGACGAGATGCCGCTGCGCGAGGCCGCGCTCGTTTCCGCGGTGCTGTGCCATCCGGATCTGCTCGCCGATCATTTCGACGATTTCACCGCGCTGGAACTTGACCATTCGGGTCTCGAGCGCCTGCGCAGTGCCATTCTCGAGGCCTGCGCCACGGGGCGCCCGCGCAGCCGGGCCGAGCTTGTCGAGCATCCCGCGCTTGCTGCCCATGCCGAGACCGTGGCCCGGCTGGATGAGCGGGTCATCCGTACCCGGCTGTGGACGGCGACGGAGAAGGCGGCCTTCGAGGATGCGCAGGAGGGGTTCCGCCAGGCGCTGCACCTGCATCGCCGGTCGCGCGTGCTGCGCCGCGAGTTGCGCGCGGCCGAGGCGGCGCTGGGGCGCGAATCGAGCGAGTTGAATTTCCGCCGCGTTGCCGACATCCGCAACGAGATCGACCGCACGGATTCGCTGGAGGCGCTGGTGGAGGGATTCGGCGTGTCGTCGGGCCGGCCGACCCGCTCCTTCTGATTCGCCGGTTTTTTCGCCGAATCTCGGCGTCAGGCTTGACGTTGCGACGAATCGCGGGAATCAAGGAATTTCGGGCGCGCGCCCGAATTGTGTCAGTCAGGCAACCGTTTTTATGTGGCTTCGTGTTGGATTGGCGCGAAGCGCACCTAAATAGGGGTAATCGGCAATTAACACGCTTCGCCTAAGGCTGGTTCGCGTTGATGACGAATCGGGCAAGTGGCGCATACCGCGGGGGTAGGGCGCCGGCGAGGCCGCGGCTAGTACATCGTCGCCGGAGACTGGGATTTTATGGCAACCAAGACCAAAGAAAAGACCGAAGCTGAAAACGCGCCCGAGCAGGCGCCGGACGGCCCGTTGCTCGACCTGAGCGCGGACAGCGTCAAGAAATTGCTGCGCGTCGCCAAGAAGCGCGGCTATGTCACGATGGACGAGCTGAACGCGGTGCTGCCGTCCGAGGAGGTGACCTCGGAGCAGATCGAGGACACCATGGCGATGCTCTCCGACATGGGCATCAACGTGGTCGAGGACGACGAGGTCGACAGCGACAACGACAACGCGTCCGACGAGGAGAGCGGCTCCACCGAGCTTGCGACGACCGGCGCGACCGCCGTGGCGACGACGGCGAAGAAGAAGGAGCCGACCGACCGCACCGATGACCCCGTGCGCATGTATCTGCGCGAGATGGGCACGGTGGAGCTTCTGTCCCGCGAGGGCGAGATCGCCATCGCCAAGCGCATCGAGGCCGGCCGCGAGACCATGATCGCCGGCCTGTGCGAGTCGCCGCTGACCTTCCAGGCCATCATCATCTGGCGCGAGGAGCTCAACGAGGGGAACATCCTCCTGCGCGACATCATCGACCTTGAGGCGACCTATGCCGGTCCCGAGGCCAAGCAGGCGCCCAAGGTGCCGACGCCCGAGGAGATCGAGCAGGCCAAGAAGGAACGCGAGGAGAAGGAGCGCGCCCTTCGCCGTCCGCGTCGCCAGAGCGATGACGTCACCGATGTCGGTGGCGAGGGCCGCCAGGAAGAGGAGGACGACGACGAGGACGAGGTGAACCTGTCGCTCGCCGCGATGGAGGCCGAGCTGCGTCCGTCCGTCATGGAAACGCTCGACGCCATCGCCTCGACCTATGCCAAGCTGCGCAAGCTGCAGGACCAGCATGTCGAGAGCTCGCTCTCGGACACCGATGCCCTGTCGCCGAGCCAGCAGAAGCGGCTGAAGCAGCTCAAGGACGAGCTGATCACCTATGTGAAGTCGCTGTCCCTCAACAACCAGCGCATCGAGGCGCTGGTCGAGCAGCTCTACTCGATCAACAAGCGCCTCGTGCAGAACGAGGGCAAGCTGCTGCGCCTCGCCGAGAGCTACGGCGTCTCGCGCGAGGAGTTCCTCAAGCAGTACCAGGGCTCGGAGCTCGATCCGAACTGGGTGGACCGCGTTGCCGGCCTGCCGGGCCGCGGCTGGCGCGAATTCGCCAAGGAGGTCGCCACCATCGAGGAACTGCGTTCCGAGATCCAGGAGCTGGCCACCGAAACCGGCATCTCGATCGCCGAGTTCCGCAAGATCGTCAACCAGGTCCAGAAGGGCGAGCGCGAGGCGCGCATCGCCAAGAAGGAGATGGTCGAGGCCAACCTGCGGCTGGTGATTTCGATCGCCAAGAAATACACCAACCGCGGCCTGCAATTCCTTGATTTGATTCAGGAAGGCAACATCGGCCTGATGAAGGCGGTCGACAAGTTCGAGTATCGTCGCGGCTACAAGTTCTCCACCTACGCGACATGGTGGATCCGGCAGGCGATCACCCGCTCGATCGCCGACCAGGCCCGCACCATCCGCATCCCGGTGCACATGATCGAGACGATCAACAAGATCGTCCGCACCTCGCGCCAGATGCTGCACGAGATCGGCCGCGAGCCGACGCCGGAGGAACTGTCCGAGAAGCTGGCCATGCCGCTGGAGAAGGTCCGCAAGGTGCTCAAGATCGCCAAGGAGCCGATCTCGCTGGAGACCCCGGTCGGCGACGAGGAGGATTCGCATCTCGGCGATTTCATCGAGGACAAGAACGCGGTCCTGCCCATCGACGCGGCCATCCAGGCGAACCTGCGCGAGACGACGACCCGCGTGCTCGCCTCGCTGACCCCGCGCGAGGAGCGCGTGCTGCGCATGCGCTTCGGCATCGGCATGAACACCGACCACACGCTGGAGGAAGTCGGCCAGCAGTTCTCGGTGACGCGCGAGCGCATCCGTCAGATCGAGGCCAAGGCCCTGCGCAAGCTCAAGCACCCGAGCCGTTCGCGCAAGCTCAGGAGCTTCCTGGACAGCTAGAACACCCACGATGCCGACGATCTCGATATTCTTCGGCATCGTGATCCAGATGTACTGGCGCGACCACAATCCGCCGCATCTCCATGCGCTGTATCAGGGCCGGGAGGCGTTGTTCGACATTCAGACAGGCGAGGTCATCGGCGGTAGCCTGCCCGACCGGGCCGAACGCATCGTTTCCGAATGGATCGCGCAGCGTCGGCCTGCCTTTGCTGGAAAACTGGGAGCGTGGCAGTCTTCATCTGCCCTTCAACCAGGTGCCGGGAGCAGATGTTGAATGATTGAAGTGGTCAAGGTCGTCGAGGTGAAGCCGAAGCCCGGCTACAAGGCGGATGTGCGCTTTTCCAACGGAGACGGGGGCGAGGCGGATTTCTCCTGGCTCCGGGACGCCGTTGGTCCGATGGTCGAGCCCTTTGCGGACGAGGCCTGGTTCGCCCGCGTGTTTCTCTCGAACGGCGTTTTGACCTGGCCCAACGGCTTCGATGTCGATTCCATCGCACTGCATCGCGAGATGGCGGAGCAGGGGCGCTTGCGGGCGCCGGCCGCCTGACCGCGCCGCGTGTCGTGGCCGGACCGTTTCCCTTCCGTCCTTTTCCCGTTTTCTCCCGGCAATTTGATTTTGCTCCTGCCATGATCGGCGGCTAAGGCCTTCCCATGCACAACACGCAATCCGAACCGGCAGCGGGAAATCTCCGGGGCCTCGTCGCCTCGCTGGCCGCGCATGCCGTTCTGGCGGCGCTGCTGGTCTTCGGCCTGCCCGCGGGCTTTGTGCCGCCCGATCCGCCGGAGGCGGTCGCGGTCGAACTCGTGCCGCCGCCGGAGGAGGAGCCCGCACCGGACGAGCCGCCAGCGGAGGATGAACCGGCCGAAGAACCGCCGCCTGCGGAGGCGGACGCCGTTGCGCGGATCAATGCCCAGCCGATCCAGGTCCTGCGTCCCGTTTTCCGCTTCGGCGAGCGGAATGCCGGTCCGGAAATCGCAGAGGACGGCAACGCGCCGGAGGAGCCCGCCCCCGAGGAGGCCGCCGAAGAGCCGGCACCGGAAGACGCCGTGCCCGGCATCGCCGTTCCCGCCGAAAAGCCGCCGCTCGAACTCGCGCAGGCCCGGACGCTCTTCTCGCGGGCCGTAAGCCGTGATCTCGCGGCCATGGATGCCATGGGCACGCTGACACGCGGCGAGCGCGGCGCCGAGCTTTGCACCACCGAGCTGCGCGAGCAGCTCCGCCATGCCGAGCCGCCCGTGTGGCCCGAACTCCTTCCGGCTTACCGGCTGGGCGAGGGCACGGCGATCGAGGTCCGCGACGGCGCCTTCCGCGCGTCCGGTCAATGGTACGGCCTGAGCTTCCGCTGCGAGGTCGACGCGGATGCCACGCAGGTCGTCGCCTTTGCCTTTTCCGTCGGCGCGGCGATTCCACGCAGCGAATGGGAGGCGAGGGGCTTTCCCGGTTTCTGAGTCCCTGAAATATTCCGATGTGGGAATGTTTGACGTGGCGACCGGCTTGCCATAGGCAGAATCCGACAATCCCCGTTTCGGAGACCTGCCGCTCCCATGCAATCGCTCGCCAGCCTTCTCGACCAGTTGCCCTGGAACATCGTCATCATCGCCTGCCTGACGCTCGGCCTCGCCCCCTTCGTGCCGGAGCCGCACATCTGGGAGAAGCTGAAGATGCTGGCGTCCGGCACGCTGGTGAAGCCGATCGACATCTTCGATTTTCTGATGCATGCCGCGCCCTTCGTCCTCGCCGCCCTCAAGCTGGCGGTGCCGATCCTCGCGGCGAAATAGGCTGAATCGCTTTCTGCACCGTTTCTGACAACCTGCGGGAATGGCTTGCCTTTCCGGTCCGCTGTCCGGCATTGCCGCCATTGCGGCGCGAAACTTGTCCACCTCGCTCCCGCCTCCCTTATCCTTGTCCCGCTGCCGCATGGTGCGGCGTGGAGGGAGCGATGCAGTTCGACTGGGCACTGGCGATAGAGAGGAACCGCAGGGACCTGCTGCGCATATTGCGGGAGTTGTTCGCGCTCGCCGGGCTGGATTTCGAGACGGCTGCCGAACCCGCGTCCGGTCCCCTTGCAGCCCCCGAGGCCGACGCCGCTTCGTTCACCCTTCCCCCAGTCCTCCCGGCCACCCTGCCGCGCTACGCCGTTCTCCACGTCCGCCGCATCCTGCGCTCCGCCGAGGCCGCCGTGCGACGTCTGATCGTCATTGCCGCGCGCGACATCGAGGTGCAGGTCCGCCATGCGCCTGCCTTGAAGCGGAAGGGCGGTGACGAGCCGGTCGCCACGCCAGCGGCGAGCCGACGATCCGGCGAAGCGTCGGCAGGCTCCGAACGGACGGGTGCTTCCACCCCCGTCACCGTCACCATCCGCCCCGAGCCGCCCGCTCCGCCGGAAAAACCGCTTCCCGGCGCCCCGCAGCTCGTCCGCGTGCCGGTCAACCTGGGGCTGGCCAACATCCGCATCATCCCTGATCCCGAACCGGAACCGGAGAAAGAACCCGACGGCCCGGTCCCGCTCGGCCCCATCCCGGCCTTCCCGCTGGTCGATCCGCGCAAGCGTTTCGATTTCGCCCGTCCCCGCAGGCGCCATGCCCGCAGCCGTCCGCGCATCCGCCTGCTGGGCGACAACCCGTTCCCGGTCTACATGCGCCGCCCGCCGGAGCCGGAACCCGACCTACGCCTGCCGGGCGATGACATCCCGGCGGCGACCCTGCTGCGTCGCCTGGTTTCGGCGCGCATGGCGCTGGACAACATCGACCGCGAGGCCCGGCGCCTTGCCCGCCACGAGGCGCGGGTTCGCCACCGCCCGCCGGACAGCCGCCGGGTGATCTACACCGCGCTGCGCCCCGGCCCGCCGCCGGGGCACCGGAAGCGAGGCCGCCACGCCATCGACGAGGTTCTGGGGGAATGCCACCGCGTCGCGGTCTGGGCGGAAAGGGAAGGGCCGCCGTGACGGGGGCGGAAGGTCATCGCCCTTCCGGGAACCCGCGCTTCCGGCCGGAAGCGCGGGCGATGACGCGTGCCCTGGTTCCGCCAAAGGAAAACCCGGCCATCGACCGGGCTCTCCCTCGGCGGGTGCAACGGCTCCCGGGGCATGGTGGCAGTCGCACGGGCCGATTGGGACCCCTCGGCCGCGAATGCCGAGGAGACCTTCGTGGAAACCATCCGGCGCGCCGGCCGCCGGCGCATTGACGCCCGTCAATCGGCCGGTCGAAGACCGGGATCCCCGACGGCTGGTCTCTGCGGCGTTGACACCTCCGCCTTCCCGGCTACGGTTTCGGCGCGGGGCCGCTATGGCCCGTTTCCGGAGGAGTCCCGACCGATGAGGCAGACTGCGATCTCGATAGCCACCGATGGTCCCGGCCTCTACGAGTTCACCGGCCGTGCGGAAGCCTTTGTCCGCGATGCGGGGGCGGGCGAGGGGCTTCTGACGGTCTTCGTGCGCCACACCTCCTGCTCGCTGCTGATCCAGGAGAATGCCGATCCCGACGTGCGGCGCGATCTCGACGAATTCTTCCGCCGCCTGGTGCCGCGCTCCGACGATCCCTCGATGCGCTGGATCGTGCACACGACCGAGGGGCCGGACGACATGCCGGCCCACATCAAGGCGGCGCTGACGCAGGTCTCCGTCGGCATCCCGGTCGCCGGCGGGCGCCTTGCGCTCGGCACCTGGCAGGGCCTTTACCTGTTCGAGCACCGCGACCGCCCGCACCGCCGCGAGGTGGTTCTCCACCTGTCGTCGTAAACCGCATCTTGACGCAGAGTTTATCGGAAAACCGCGTTCAGCCCCCGTTCAGCCGGAAAAGGCCATGGTCACGCCATCTTCGATGCCATATATCGGCGCCAGATCAACGAACCGGAGACAGTCCCCGATGGCCGAAATCTTCATGACCCGCCGTTCCGCCCTGCTGGCCACCGCGGTTGCAGGCGTTTCCCTCGCCGCCGCGCCGCGCCTTGCCTTCGCGCAGTCCGCGCCGAAGCCGACAGGCACGGTCGACATGGAAAAGCTGCTGCAGCCCGGTCCGCTGGAAGAGCAGGTCGAGGGTTCCGAGGACGCGCCGGTCACCGTCGTCGAATATGCCTCGATGACCTGCGGCCACTGTGCCAACTTCCACAAGAATACCTTCCCGGCCATCAAGGAAAACTACATCGACACCGGCAAGGTCCGTTTCATCATGCGCGAGTTTCCCTTCGATCCCCGCGCCGCGGCCGCCTTCATGCTGGCCCGCTGCGCGCCGGAGGGAAAGTATTTCGCCATGGTCGATGTCCTGTTCAGGCAGCAGGAACAGTGGGCTTTCGTCAAGAATGCGCGCGAGCCGCTGGAAAACATCGCGAAGCTGGCCGGTTTTACACAGGAGAGCTTCGAGGCCTGCTTGACCAACCAGAAGCTTCTGGATGACATCAATTCGGTAAGGGAGCGCGGGGCATCGGAATTCGGCGTCGATGCGACCCCGACCTTTTTCATCAACGGAAAGAAATATTCCGGAGCCCTATCAGTTGAAGAGATGTCGGCAGTTCTGGACGGAATGCTCTGACGGCGCTGCCTTGTGCCGGTCGGCGCGTCCGGCCGGCATGACCGGCGGAGGCGCATATGCGCTTTGAGAAGCTCCGCCTGCTCGGCTTCAAGTCATTCGTCGAGCCGACCGAATTCATCATCGAGGGCGGCCTGACCGGCGTTGTCGGGCCGAACGGCTGCGGCAAGTCGAACCTTGTCGAGGCGCTGCGCTGGGTGATGGGCGAGTCCTCCTACAAGAACATGCGCGCGTCCGGCATGGATGACGTGATCTTCTCCGGCTCCGCGACGCGCCCCTCGCGCAACACCGCCGAGGTCTCCCTCTTCCTCGACAATTCCGACCGGACCGCGCCGCCGGCCTTCAACGACGACGACACCCTTCAGGTGACGCGCCGCATCGAGCGCGAGGCGGGTTCCGCCTACAAGATCAACGGCAAGGACGCCCGCGCGAAGGATGTCCAGCTTCTCTTCGCCGACCAGTCGACGGGCGCCCGCTCTCCCTCCATGGTCGGGCAGGGCCGCATCGGCGAGCTGATCCAGGCCAAGCCGCAGGCCCGCCGCGCGCTGCTGGAGGAGGCCGCCGGCATTTCCGGCCTGCATTCGCGCCGCCACGATGCCGAGCTTCGCCTGCGCGGCGCGGAAACTAACCTCGAGCGTCTCGAGGACGTGATCGGCGAGCTGGAGAGCCAGATCGAGAGCCTGAAGCGCCAGGCCCGGCAGGCCAAGCGGTTCAAGGCGCTGTCGCGCGACATCCGCGAGGCGGAGGCGACCCTGCTGCACCTGCGCTGGACCCACGCCAGGGAGCAGGAGGCCGAGGCGCAGTCGGCGCTTTCGCGGGCCACCTCCCTTGTCGGCGAGCGCGCCCAGCTGCAGATGGAGGCGGCCAAGACCCAGGCCATAGCCCAGCGCAAGCTGCCCGAGCTGCGCGAGGCCGAGGCCGCCGCCGCCGCCGCGTTGCAGCGGCTCACCATCGCCCTCAACCAGCTCGACGAGGATGCCCGCCGCCAGGAGGCGCGCCGCAACGAGCTGCAGAACCGTGCCGAACAGCTTGCCGCCGACATCGCCCGCGAGGAGCAGATGAAGGCGGAGAACGCGGCCGCGATCGCCCGCCTCGACGAGGAGGAGGCGCAGATCGTTGCCGAAGAGGCCTCGACGGGCGACCGCGAGGCCGAGCTGAAGCGCTTGTTCGAGCAGGCCGAGGAGGCGTTGGCGCGCTCGGAGGCCGAGCTGTCCCGCCTGACCGGAGAGCGTGCGGAGGCCGGGGCCCTGCGCACGCAACTCGAACGCCGCATCCGCGAGACGCGGGAGCGTTCCGACCGGCTGGCCGCCCAGCAGGACCGCCTTGTGGCCGAGTTGGCCGAGATCGAGAACCGCATCAAGTCGCTTGCCGATCCGGCCGAGAAGCGCGCGCAGCTCGAGGCCGCCGAGAACGCGGTCCTGGAGGCCGAGCGCGCCGCCGCCGAGGCCGAGCAGAACGTGTCTGCCGCCCGCGAGGCCGAGAACGCGCGCCAGCCCGCCCTGCAGGAGGCGAGGGCGCAGTTGAACCGGCTGGAGACCGAGGCCCAGACCCTTTCGAAGATGCTCAATGCCGGCGGCAGCGACCTGTTCCCCGCCGTGGTCGAGAAGATGAGGGTCGAGAAGGGCTTTGAGGCCGCGCTCGGCGCGGCGCTGGGTGACGATCTCGACCTGCCGCTGGATTCGACGGCGCCGGCCTACTGGGCCGCCGTTGCGCCGCTTGCCGACGATCCCGCCTTGCCTGCGGGCGTCGTGCCGCTCGCCGATTACGTCAAGGCGCCGGACGCGCTGCATCGCGCTTTGCGGCAGATCGGCGTGGTGGAGAGCGTGGAGCAGGGCCAGGCGCTGCAGGCGGAGCTCCGGACCGGCCAGCGGCTGGTGACGCGGGACGGCGCGCTATGGCGCTGGGACGGCTACACCGCCCGCGCCGATGCGCCGACGCCCGCCGCGCAGCGGCTGGCGCAGAAGAACCGGCTTGCGGAACTGGACGCCGAGATCGTCGAGGCGACGAAGGTGCTCCGTGCCTGCGAGGCCGATGTCGCCGGGCGCAAGGAAGCCACGAAGGCCGCGATCGAGGCGGAGCGCCGGTCCCGCGACGCGCTGCGCGCCGCCCAGGCCGCGGCCCGCGAGGCCCGCGACGCGCTGGCCGCCGCCGAGCGGGCGACCGGCGAGCTGTCGAAGCGCAAGGCCGTGCTCGAGGAAAGCGTCTCCCGCGCCAGGGCCGACATCGAGGAGGCCGCCGGCGTGCTGGCCGAGGCCGAGACCGCTCTGGCCGGCGAGCCGGATCTGTCCGATCTGGACGCGGCGGTGGAGAAGCAGTCTGCGGTCGTGACCACCGAGCGCGCCGCGCTGACCGAGGCCCGCGCCAACCACCAGTCGCTCGCCCGGGAGCGCGAGGCGCGCCAGCGCCGTCTCGTCGCGCTGCGCTCCGAGCGCGAGAACTGGCGTTCCCGCGGCGCCAATGCCGACCGGCAGATCGAGGTGCTGACCGCCCGCCGCGACGAGACCGCGAAGGAACTGGCCGCCCTCGAGGACGTGCCGGACGAGATGCCCCAGCGTCGCCGCGGCCTTGTCCGCGAGATCGAAACCGCCGAGCAGGCGCGCAAGGAGGCGGCCGACAGGCTGGCGCTGGCCGAGACCGCGGGCCGCGAGGCCGACAAGGCGGCGACCGACGCGATCACGGCCCTCTCGGGCGCCCGCGAGGAGCGGGCTCGCGCCGAGGAGCGGCTCACCGCGGCCTCTGAGCGGCGCAAGGAGGTCGAGGCGCGCATCCGCGAGACCCTGAACTGCGCGCCGCACGAGGCATTGAAGCTGACCGGCCTCGATTCCGATGCGGCGCTCCCCGATGCCGATGCCGTCGAGCGCCGGCTCGAACGCCTGAAGATCGAGCGCGAGCGTCTCGGCGCGGTCAATCTGCGCGCCGAGGAGGAACAGGCGGAGCTGGCCGAGCGGCTGGAATCCATCGTGCGCGAGCGCGATGACGTGGTGGATGCGATCCGCGAGTTGCGCTCCGCCATCGCCAGCCTCAACAAGGAGGGCCGCGAGCGCCTGCTGGAAGCCTTCGAGGCGGTCAATGCCCACTTCAAGCGGCTCTTCGCGCATCTGTTCGGCGGCGGCACGGCGGACTTGCAGCTGGTCGAGAGCGACGATCCGCTCGAGGCCGGTCTCGAGATCGTTGCCCGCCCGCCCGGCAAGAAGCCGCAGACGATGACCCTGCTGTCCGGCGGCGAGCAGGCGCTGACGGCCATGGCCCTCATCTTCGCCGTGTTCCTGACCAATCCGGCGCCGATCTGCGTGCTCGACGAGGTCGACGCGCCGCTCGACGATCACAATGTCGAGCGTTTCTGCAACCTTATGGACCAGATGGCCAAGGACACGGACACCCGCTTCGTCATCATCACCCACAACCCGATCACCATGGCGCGCATGGACCGCCTGTTCGGCGTCACCATGGCCGAGCAGGGCGTCTCGCAGCTGGTGTCGGTCGATCTCCAGCAGGCCGAGGAGCTGCGCGAGGCGAGCTGAGCGGTTCCGCCGGTCTCGGCGCGCGGAAATGGCTGATCCAGGCTGCCGGCATGTGCGCGGCGAATTGATCCACCCCGCCGGGAAGCCCTGTATCATGCCGGTTGGACGATGCGTGCAACGGGGAGTGACGGAAATGCCGGTATCGATACGGCCGGGCGTGGGCGGCAAGGGGAAGGCAGCGGTTCGGAAACCCGCGGGCGCACTCGGGAAGAACGGAGCGGAACTCGCCGAAACGATTTCCCGTTTCCCGGCAATGCCGGCCGGCAGTGGCGACGGCATCCGGAACGGATCCGTTGTCAACGGGCTTGTTGCGCTGCAAAAAAGCGCTCGCATGTTTCGGGGGCAATGCGCTATGCATGGACCCTCGGTTGATGCGGCGGGGAGGGCATTGACGGAAGCGAACGGGAGAGGACCGGCCAGGTTCACATGACGGATTGGGTTTACATATTCGGGGGAGGGAAAGCGGAGGGAACGGCCCGCGACAGGGACCGGCTTGGCGGCAAGGGTGCGAACCTCGCGGAAATGGCGCGGCTCGGGTTGCCGGTGCCGCCGGGGTTCACCATCGCCAGCGATGTCTGCCGTCACTACTACGCCAATGGCCGGCTGTTGCCCGATACGCTTGAACGCGAGGTCGAGGGCGCCCTTGATGCGCTGGAGCGGCTGACCGGAAAGACCTTCGGCGGCGAAACCGAGCCGCTTCTCGTGTCCGTCCGTTCCGGCTCGCGGGAGTCGATGCCCGGCATGCTCGACACGGTTCTCAATCTCGGTCTGAACGACAGGTCGGTGGAAGCCCTTGCGCAGTCGAGCGGAAATCCCGCTTTCGCCTATGACAGCTATCGCCGCTTCATCCAGATGTACGCGAGCGTCGTCATGGGGCTCGATCCTTCGCTTTTCGAGGATATCATAGTCCGCGTGAAGAAGCGCTGCGGCGCCGCGCGCGACGGTGACCTGACCGCCGAACACTGGGGTGCGGTGATCGCGGAATACAAGACCGCCATCGCCGACGAATATGGCGAGGAATTCCCCCAGGACCCGGAGGAGCAGCTTTGGGGCGCGATCCGCGCCGTCCTGGGAAGCTGGATGAATCCGCGGGCGGTCACCTTTCGCGCGTTGCACAACATTCCCGAAAGCTGGGGAACCGCGGTGACGGTCCAGTCCATGGTATTCGGCAACATGGGCGAAGGGTCGGCGACGGGGGTTGCCTTTACCCGCGATCCGGCCACCGGGGACGACGGTCTCTACGGCGAGTACCTGCCCAATGCGCAGGGCGAGGACGTCGTTTCAGGTATGCGTACGCCCCACCCGCTGACAAGGACGCAAGTGAACGGGTCCGGCCTTGTTCCGATGGAAGATTCCATGCCCGTGACGTTCCAGGAACTGCGCGAATACGCGAAGCGGCTGGAAAACCATTTCCGCGAGATGCAGGACATCGAGTTCACGGTGGAGGCCGGCAAGCTCTGGCTGCTTCAGACCCGCGATGGCAAGCGCTCGGCCCGCGCGGCGATCCGGATCGCCGTGGCGATGGCGGAAAAGGGCCTGATCGCCAAGACCGAGGCCCTGCGGCGCATCGACCCCGCATCCCTCGAACAGCTCCTGCACCCGGCCATCAGCCCGGATGTGGAGCGCGTCGTCATAGGACGCGGATTGCCGGCATCGCCGGGCGCGGCGACCGGCGAGATCGTGTTTACCTCGGAGGAGGCCGAGCAGCTGCGGGCGAGCGGTCGCAAGTCCATTTTGGTGCGGCCCGAGACCAGCCCCGAGGACATCCATGGCATGCACGCCGCCGAGGGCATCCTGACCACCCATGGCGGCACCACCAGCCATGCCGCCGTGGTCGCGCGCGGCATGGGAAAGCCGTGCATTTCCGGCGCCGGGAGCATGCGCATCAATGCCGAGAAGGGCGTGCTGGTGACCGGCGGGCGCACGTTGAAGTCTGGCGACGTCATCACCGTCGACGGCACCAGCGGCGAGGTCCTGCTCGGTGCATTGCCGACGGTGCAGCCGGAGCTTTCGGGCGATTTCGCGACCCTCATGGAATGGGCCGACGAGATCCGCCGCATGAAGGTGCGCGCCAATGCCGAGACACCGGAGGATGCGATCACGGCCCGCGGCTTCGGCGCCGAGGGCATCGGCCTGTGTCGCACCGAGCGCATGTTCAATGACGAGGAACGCATTCGTGCGTTGCGCCTGTTCATCCTGGCCGACAGCGTCGAGGAGCGCGACCGGATTCTGGAATCCATGCAGGTCATGCAGAAGGCGGATTTCCTGGAGCTGTTCGAGATCATGCGCGGTCTGCCGGTGACGATCCGCATGTTCGATCCGCCGCTGCACGAGTTCCTGCCGCGCCCCGGTCGCGAGACCGAACAGTTCGCGGAGGCGGTGGGAATGGATCCCGAGCGAATCCGCCAGAAGGCCGAGGACCTGCACGAGATCAATCCCATGCTCGGCAATCGCGGCGTGCGGCTGGCGGTGTGCTATCCGGAATTCGTCGACATGCAGGCTCGCGCGATCTTTCAGGCCGTTCTTGAGGCCGGCGAGAAGACCGGCGAGAAGGTCGTTCCCGAGATCATGGTTCCGCTCGTTGCCTATGAGCGGGAGTTCAAGTTCGTCAAGGATCGCATCGACGTCGTGGCGGCGGCGGTGATGGAGGAATGGGACGCGAAGATCGAGTATCTCGTCGGCACCATGATCGAGCTGCCGCGCGCCGCGATCCGCGCGGACAGGATCGCCGAGAGCTCCGAGTTCTTCTCCTTCGGCACCAACGACCTGACGCAGTCGACCTTCGGCATATCGCGCGACGACGCGGGCCTCTATCTCAACGAGTATCTGCGCAAGGGCGTGATCGACCGCGACCCCTTCATAACCATAGACGTGGAGGGCGTGGGCGAATTCATGCAGATGGCGGCCGAACGCGGTCAGAGCACCCGGCCGGACATCACGCTGGGCATTTGCGGCGAGCACGGCGGCGATCCGGCCTCGATCGCGTTCTGCGAGACCATCGGCCTGCACTACGTGTCATGCTCGCCCTATCGCGTGCCGATTGCCCGGCTGGCCGCGGCGCAGGCGACGCTCGCCATGCGCGCGCCGTAGCGTCGGTCAGTCCCGTGCCGGGCTGTTGCCGAGGTGCATGAAGACTTCCATGAAGGCCGTGGAAAAGCTTCGGATTTCCGGCCGCATCTCTTCCTCGGAAACGATGGCGATGTCGTCGCCGGCATCGTTCAGGACCGCGAACAGCAGCTTGCTTCCGTCCCGGGTCGTCAGGACGGCGATCCGCTGGCCGGGGATCTGGTCGAAAATCGGCAACTGGAAAAGGAAGCCGAATCCGCTGGCCTCGCATGCCTGTTGCAGGCAATGCTCGAAACCGAATTCCTGCAAGGTCTGCCGGTCGATGGCCAGTTCAAGCTCGACGGTTTCCAGGTCGGACCGGTCCTTGCTGTCCGGAGTGGCAGGTTTGGCCGCGGGTTGCAGAACGGCGGCGTCATGGGTGTGTGCGGACGGCATCTGCGCGTCTCCCTTGCGGTTTGTTCCAGCCCCTGCAGCAGTTCCGAGTCAGTACCTCTAGTTTGGCAGCATTAGGGCACGCCGCCGGCTGGGCCCCGGTTTTCTCCCTGTCGCCTTTGCAATTCGTGCGAATTCGCGGTAACGCCGGCGCCATGGCGTTCCTTGCAACCAGGCATCATCGCGAGCGGTTGGTCCTTCGCCCGCTGCCGGAGCGGAAGAGATCGCGCTCGGCCGTCTGGTCGCTGCGCGTGGCGGGGTTCGCGCCCGTTCTGGCCGGTGTCTCCCTGCTCGCCCACAATATCGGCATGGTCGATACGCCGGCCTTCCTGGTGCTCGGCGCCTGCGTGGCGATCATCGCCCTGGTCGGCCTCGTCGTGATCGCCGCGGCGCTGCGGAGCCTGTGGATGAAGGGCACCAAGGGCGGCCGCAGCGTCATCGCCGCGCTGTTCTTCAGCATCGTCACCCTGACGCCCTATGCCATCGGCACCGCCGCCTTCTTCGCCAATCCGCGCCAGAACGACGTCTCCACCGACTTGGTCGATCCGCCGCTCATGGAAAGCGAGGCGCGCCTGACGGCGGTCAATCCGCTCGCGGTCGTTGCCGCCGATCTGCGCGATGGCTACCCGGAGCTCAGCGGCCGTCGCTACAAGGCGCCGCCGGAAGCCATCGAGCAGACGATCCTCGCCGTCGCGGAGGCGCGCGGCTGGCAACTGGTCTCGCGGCGCGGGCGCATCAGCGCCGATGACGAGCTGTTCTTCGAGTTTTCCTACCGTGTCCCGGTGCTCGCCATTCCCGGCGTGATCGTCATACGCCTTGCCGACGAGGGGGACACCTCCTTCGTGGACATGCGGGCGCGCACCGGCCACGTGCCGCACGATCTCGGCTGGAACGCGCGGCTGATCGCGTCCTATCTGACGGCGCTCGACTTCGAGCTGGTCGGCATCGTCGAGGCCTGATCGTCAGGCCGGCGCGTAAATTCCGTTGATCGCCGGAGGGCCGTCCGTTTCGACGAGGCCGCGCGCGACGAGGTCTTCCAGGTGGGCGAGGACCGACAGCCCGGCCGCGCCGTGCAGCCGCGGATCGGTGTCGCGGTAGATTTCCCGCACCATTTCCGGGATCGTCCGGTCTCCCTTGCGGATGCGGTCGAGGACGGCCGCCTCGCGCATCTTGCGGTGGGTCCGCAGGGCGCGCACGAAACGGTTCGGGTTCCTGACCGGGCCGCCGTGTCCCGGCAGGTAGAGCCGCTCGTCGCGTTCGGCGAGGCGGTCTAGCGAACTCAGGTAGTCGGCCATCGCCCCGTCGGGCGGCGCGACGATGGACGTTGCCCAGGCCATCACGTGGTCGGCCGAGAACAGGATGCCCGTGCCCTTGAGCGCGAAGGCCATGTGGTTGGCGGTGTGGCCCGGCGTCGCGATCGCCTCGATCGCCCATTCGCCCGTATCGATCACCTCGCCGTCAGCAAGCCTGCGGTCGGGTGCGAAATCCGTGTCAGAGGATGCGTCGAGCGGGTTGGTCTCGCCGATATGCAGCGGCCGCGCCGCGCGGTGCGGCCCTTCGGCAACCACGGTTGCGCCGGTGGCCTCCTTCAGCCGCGCGGCCAGCGGCGAATGGTCGGCATGGGTGTGGCTGACGAAGATGTGGCTGACGGGACGCCCTGCTATGGCCGCCAGAAGAGCCCGCAGGTGCGCGTCGTCCTCGGGGCCGGGATCGATGACCGCCAGCGTTTCCTCTCCGACGATGTAGCTGTTGGTGCCGTGAAAGGTGAACGGCCCCGGATTGTTCACCGTGACGCGCGTCACCTTCTCGGCGACGGCAACCGGCTCGCCATGTGCCGGCTCGAAATGGCGGTCGAATTCAAGATCGGCCATGGGCGTTTTCCGGTCCTTTTTTCAATCCCCTCCGAAGGGCGACTTGCTGATTAGCAGCTACGCCGATATAGGCAAGGATGGTCGGGATTTCCCGCTGATACTGGAAAACAGGAATATCGACATGGCACTTACCAATGCCCCGCAAACGCTCATCCATCGTGTATTGCCGCGCGAAACCGCGACGCGCTATGCGATGTATGCCTTTCTCGTCGGCCTCGGTTCGGTACTGATCGCGATCGCCGGCCAGGTGAAAGTGCCGATGTGGCCGGTGCCGACCACCTTGCAGACCCTCGCCATTTTCACCATCGCCGCCGCCTTCGGCCGCAAGCTCGCCGTCGCGACGCTGCTGGCCTATCTCGCCGAGGGCGCGGCCGGTCTCCCGGTCTTCACCAATGGCGGCGGCCTTGCCTATTTCGCCGGCCCGACGACGGGCTACCTTGCCGGCTTCGTGGTTGCCGCCGGCATCACCGGCTGGGCGGCCGACAACGGCCTGACCAACAAGCCGCTCAAGCTTTTCGCTGCGAACCTCGCCGGCACGCTGGCGACCCTCGCGCTCGGCGCGGCCTGGATCGCCGTCATGTTCGGCACCGACAAGGCGATTGCCTGGGGCATCGGCCCGTTCATCGTCACCGACATCATCAAGGCCGCGCTTGCCGCGGCGCTGGTGCCGGCACTGTGGAGCCTGTTCGGCCGCAAGTGACGGTTCGCCAATCGAACGAAAAAGGCCGCGGCATTGTCCGCGGCTTTTTTTTGGGCTTGCGAACTGCGTCAAAGCAGGTTGAATTTGGACCATGTATTCAAAAAATGACTACCCCCGCGATCTGGTCGGATACGGACGCACGCCGCCCGACCCCGAATGGCCGGGCGGCGCGAGGCTCGCCGTCCAGTTCGTCGTCAACTACGAGGAGGGCGGCGAGAGCTGCATCCTCGACGGCGATCCGGCTTCCGAGAAGCTGCTGTCGGAGATCGTCGGCGCGGATGCGTGGCCCGGGCAGCGCAACCTCAACATGGAATCGCTCTACGAATACGGCTCCCGCGTCGGCTTCTGGCGGCTCTGGCGCCTGTTCACCGAGCGTGAGCTGCCGGTCACCGTCTACGGCGTGACCGTCGCTCTGGCGCGCAACCCCGAGGCCGTCGCCGCCATGAAGGAGGCCGGCTGGGAAATTGCCAGCCACGGCCTGCGCTGGCTGGAATACAAGGATTTCGACGAGGAGACCGAGCGCGCCCACATCCTCGAGGCCGTTCGCCTGCACACCGAGGTAACCGGCGAGCGTCCGCTCGGCATCTACCAGGGCAAGCCGTCGGTCAACACGCTGAGGATCGTCATGGAGGAGGGCGGTTTCGTCTACTCGGCCGATTCCTATGCCGACGAGCTGCCCTTCTATGTCCGGGGCCCGAAGGGGCCGCACCTGGTCGTGCCCTACACGCTGGACGTCAACGACATGCGCTTCGCCACGCCGCAGGGCTTCAATTCGGGCGACCAGTTCTTCGCCTATCTGAAGGACAGCTTCGACATGCTGCTCGCCGAGGGCAGGGCGGGCGCTCCGAAGATGCTTTCCGTGGGTCTCCACTGCCGGCTCGTCGGAAGGCCGGGGCGCGCCGCCGCGCTTGCCCGGTTCCTCGATTACGTGAAGTCCCACGACGATGTCTGGGTGACGCGCCGCATCGACATCGCCCGCCACTGGTGGGACACCCACCCGCCGAAGGACATGTGAGCGATGCGGACGATCCCGATCACGGTCCGGCCGCTGACCGAGCAGGCCTTCGCGCCCTTCGGCGACGTCGTCTCCGTCGAGGGCGCGGAGCGGCGGCTCATCAACAATGGCTCGACGGAGCGTTTCCACGATCTCGCCGGGATCGACGTGAGCGAGGGCGGCGGACGGGCCATCGTCAGCCTGTTTCGCGGCCAGCCATTCGCCCCGCCCGTCGTGGTCGCGATGATGGAGCGGCATCCGCTCGGCAGCCAGCTTTTCTACCCGCTCTCCGGCAGGCCGTTCCTGGTCGTGGTCGCGCCGGACGAGGCGGGCCGGCCCGGCGAGCCGCTCGCATTTCTTTGTCCACCGGGCACCGGGGTGAACTACGCTCGCAATACGTGGCATCATCCGCTTCTATCGCTGGAGGCGGTGAGCGATTTCCTGGTGATCGACCGCGAGGGACCGGGAAACAATCTGGAGGAGCGGGAATACCCGGATGTCCGTTATCGCATTGACGCCGTGGCTCCCTGACAGGCAGGATCAGTGACAATGACCCCGACAACCCGAACCGAAGGCTGCATTCGCTTCGTCCTCAACGGCGAACCCGTGGAATTCGCGGTTCGTCCGGACACGACCGCTCTCGACCTGATCCGCAACCATGCCGGGCTGAAGGGCACCAAGGAAGGCTGCGCGGAAGGCGACTGCGGCGCCTGCACGGTGCTCTTGCGCCGCGGCGACGGCCCGCGCCGGGCCGCCAATGCATGCATCATGACTGCGGCCCAGCTCGACGGCACGGAACTGACGACCGTCGAGGGCCTGAAGCATGACGGCGCTTTGACGCCGCTGCAGGAGGCGATGGCCTCCAACGGCTCGTCGCAGTGCGGTTTCTGCACGCCGGGCATCGTGATGGCGCTGACCGGCCTGGTCGAGAACGATCCCGACCCGGCGGAGGAGGCGATCCACGATGCGCTTGCTGGCAACCTGTGCCGCTGCACCGGCTACCGGCCGATCGTGGAGGCGGCGAAATCCGCGGCGAAGGCCGGTCTGCCCGCGCCGTCCGCTGCTTCGTTGCCCCCGAGGCAGGAGGAGGTCGCGATAGGCGGCTCGGTGCTTCACCAGCCGCGCACGCTTGCCGATCTTGCCGCGCTTCGCGCGCGCTATCCCGATGCCGTCATCCTTGCCGGCGGCACCGATCTCGGCGTCGCCCGCGCGGACTATCATTCCGACTGGCACCGCATCATCTCCACCGCGCAGGTTGCCGAGCTGCGCGCCGTCACGGAGACGGACGACGGCTGGACCTTCGGCGCCGCGGTCACCTGGGAGGAGGTCCTGCAGGCGGTGCGCGACGACTGGCCCAGCCTCGCCACGCTCATCCGGCGTTTCGGCTCAACCCAGATCCGGGCCATGGGCACGGTGGGCGGCAATATCGGCACGGCGAGTCCCATCGGTGACGGCCCGCCGGCGCTGATCGCGCTGGGAGCCGATATCACGCTCGCCTCGGCGGCGGGCTCGCGGACCATCAAGCTGGAGGATTTCTTCCTCGACTACCGGAAGACCGAGCTGCGTTCCGACGAGGTCATCGCCTCGGTCACGGTGCCGCGTCCGAAGCCCGGCGAGGAATTCCGCGTCTACAAGCTGTCCAAGCGCTACGACCAGGACATCTCCACCGTCTGCGGCGCGTTCTGGCTCGCGATGGAGGACGGAAAGGTTGCCGCCTGCAGGTTCGCCTATGGCGGCATGGCGGCGATCCCGAAACGTGCGAAAGCCTCTGAAAACAGCATCTTGGGCCGTCCGCTTGAATCGGATTCCGTGGAGGAGGCGATCGCACGCCTGGCCGATGATTTCACGCCGCTTTCCGATTGGCGCGGCAGCGCGGACTACCGGATGAAGACCGCCGGCGCGCTGCTGCGGCGCCTGTCGCACGATCTGGCCGGCGAAACCGTGGAGGTGATGGCGCTGTGAACGTCGATATAAGATCCGTCCAGCGGTCGGTCGTCGGCCGCGGCCTCGCCCATGACAGCGCGGCAAAGCACGTTTCGGGCGAGGCGAGCTACATCGACGACATGGCCGAACTGCCCGGCACGCTCCACGCGGCGCTGGTCGTCTCCCCGGTCGCGCACGGGCGCCTGAAGGGCATCGACGCCTCGAAGGCGCTCGCCATGCCCGGCGTCGCGGCTTTCGTCGCCGCCGGCGACATTCCCGGCGCGAACGACATCGGCCCGATCATGTCCGGCGAGCCGCTCTTCGCGGAGGAGGTCGTCGAATATGCCGGCATGCCTGTCGGCGCGATCGCGGCCGAGACCTACGAGCAGGCGCTGAGGGCGTCGCGCGCCGTCGCGCTCGACATCGAGGAACTGGAGCCCGTGCTCGACATCGAGGCGGCACACGCTGCCGGTTCGCACGTGATCGATCCGCAGATCCTGGTGGAGGGAGACGTGGACGCCGCCCTGGCCGGGGCGGAGCGTGTCCTGGAGGGACGGCTGGAGATCGGCGGACAGGACCATTTCTACCTGGAGACCCACATCGCCTACGCGATCCCCGGCGAGGACGGCGACCTGACCATCCATTCCTCGACGCAGCATCCGACGGAGGTTCAGCACCACGTTGCCCACGTGCTGGGCGGTCTCGCCAACGCGGTCGACGTGTTCACCCGCCGCATGGGCGGCGGCTTCGGCGGCAAGGAAAGCCAGGCGACGATCATTGCCGCGGCTGCCGCGCTGCTGGCCCGCAGGACCGGCCGCCCGGTCAAGCTGCGCCTGAAGCGCTCCGTCGACATGACCGCGACCGGCAAGCGCCACGACATGGTGGCGAAATGGAAGGTCGGAGTCGACGGCAATGGCCGCATCCGCGGTCTCGACATCGAGTATCTCGCTCGTGCCGGCAACACGCCGGACCTGACCGGCCCGGTGATCACTCGCACGCTCACCCATTCCGACAATTCCTATTTCATCCCGGCGGTTCGCTTTGCCGGCCATGCCTGCAAGACCAACACCGTTTCCAACACCGCCTTCCGCGGGTTCGGCGGTCCGCAGGGCATCATCACCATCGAGGCGATCATCGACCAGGTCGCCCGCGAACTGCGTCTCGACCCGAATGTCGTTCGCGCCCTGAACTATTACGGGCCGGAGACAGGCGAGGTCACGCCCTACGGACAGGCGGTCGGGCAGAACCGGCTGGTCGAGGTAACCGAGGCCGTGCTCGCCTCCGCCGAGTGGGCGCGCAGGCGCGCCGAGATCGACGAGCACAATGCGAAGAATCCCGTCCTGCGGCGCGGTCTCGCGATGATGCCCGTCAAGTTCGGCATTTCCTTCAACCTGACATCGCTCAACCAGGCCGGTGCGCTGGTCCACGTCTACCAGGACGGATCGGTTCACCTGAACCACGGCGGTACCGAGATGGGGCAGGGCCTTTTCATGAAGGTCGCCCAGGTCGTTGCCGAGGTGTTCCAGGTCGACATCGACCGGATAAAGATCACGGCCACGGCGACGGGCAAGGTGCCGAACACCTCCGCCACGGCGGCCTCCACCGGGTCGGACCTGAACGGGATGGCAGCCTACAACGCGGCAACCGCGATCAGGGGCCGCATGGCGAAGGTCGCGGCGGAGCATTTCGAGGTTCCGGTGGAGGAGATCGTCTTCCGCGAGGGGCGCGTCCATGCCGGAAACCGTTCCGTTTCCTTCGGCGAGCTGGCGAAGATGACATGGGCCGCGCGGGTCCAGCTTTCCGAGGCCGGCTACTACGCCACGCCGAAGATCCACTGGGACGGGAAGACGCTGAAGGGCAGGCCGTTCTTCTACTTCACCTATGGCGCCGCGGTGGCCGAGGTCGCCGTCGACACGCTGACCGGCGAGAGCCGCTGCCTGCGCGCCGACCTGCTGCAGGATTGCGGCGCTTCCCTCAACCCGGCGATCGACCTTGGCCAGATCGAGGGCGCCTTCGTCCAGGGCATGGGATGGCTGACCTGCGAGGAACTCTGGTGGGATGACAGGGGGCGGCTGCGCACCGTCGGCCCGTCCACCTACAAGATCCCCGGCTCGCGCGACGTGCCGCGCGAGTTCAACGTGTCGCTGCTGGAGAACGCGCCCAATACCGAGGAGACGGTCTACCGCTCCAAGGCGGTCGGCGAGCCGCCCCTGATGCTGGCCGTGTCGGTCTGGCTGGCGATCCGCGACGCCGTCGCATCCTGCGGCG
This sequence comes from Oricola thermophila, assembly GCF_013358405.1. Taxonomy (NCBI): domain Bacteria; kingdom Pseudomonadati; phylum Pseudomonadota; class Alphaproteobacteria; order Hyphomicrobiales; family Ahrensiaceae; genus Oricola; species Oricola thermophila. The sequence continues at coordinate 2,080,865 of NZ_CP054836.1, read as the reverse complement.
CGCCGGGCCTGTCGCCGCAATTGAAGGCACCGGCCACGCCGGAACACGTTCTCGAGGCGATAGAGGACATTCGCGCAAGAAGCGGGAGTTTGACGTGACGGTTTCGCTTGAAAGGCTGAATGCCTGTTCCGACTCGGAATTCGTTTCCGCGCTCGGAGGCATCTTCGAGCATTCCCCGTGGGTGGCCGAGGCCGTGGTCGGCAAACGCCCCTTCGCCTCGGTCGCAGCGTTGCACGCCGCCATGGTCGCCGCAATCGAGGCGGCCGGGACGGAGGCGCAGCTGAAGCTGATCCGCGCCCATCCGGATCTCGCGGGCAAGGCGGCGCTGGCCGGCGAGCTGACCGCCGAGTCGTCGGCGGAGCAGAAGGGGGCGGGGCTGGACAGGCTCACGCCCGGGGAATACGAGCGATTCCATGCTCTCAACGACCGCTACAAGGAACGTTTCGGTTTCCCGTTCATTCTTGCCGTGAGAGGCCACGACAAGCATTCGATCCTGGGCGCGTTCGAACGCCGCCTGAAACACTCGCCGGAGGAAGAGAGGGCGGAAGCCCTTGCGCAGATCGCCCGCATCGGCGAATTCCGGCTCAACGACCTCGTAGGGGAGTGACCATGGCAGGCAAGCTTTCGACCCACGTGCTGGATACCGCCAGTGGCAGGCCCGCCCGGGGCATGCGGCTGACGCTCTATCGTGCCGCCCCCGGCGGCGGCCAGCTGGAACTCGTCAGGCAGGCGATCACCAATGCCGACGGCCGGACCGACGAATTGCTTCTCGGCGCCGACGAGATGGCCGAGGGCACCTACGAACTGCATTTCGAGGTCGCCGCCTATTTCGCGGAAAACGGCATGGCGCCGAAAGATGCGCCGCCCTTCCTGGATGTCGTCCCGATCCGGTTCACGATCGCCGATCCGCAGGCGGGCTACCACGTGCCTCTCCTGGTCACGCCCTGGAGCTACTCCACCTATCGCGGCAGTTGAGTATCGCCGGTTCCGCATCCGGACGGCGTGAATAGCTGCTGACCTTTCGAACAAACCGCAAACCGCTGGGCAACCTTCTCGTGACCGCAGCCAGTTTCTCGTCCCGGATCCCGCCGGCGTGAATTTCCGGGCCGACATACAGGGGATGCGCGGCATCTCCGTACTTCTCGTCGTTCTGTTTCATTGCGGCTCGCCGGGCTTTGCCGGCGGCTATGTCGGGGTGGACATCTTCTTTGTCATTTCCGGCTTTCTGATTTCGGGAATGATTCTGCAGTCGGTCGAGGCCGGCCGGTTTTCGCTGGCGGATTTCTATCTGCGGCGGGTCCGACGCATTCTGCCCGCCGCGCTGGTCTGCCTCGCCCTGTTCGGCGCGGTCGCGGTCGGCCTGTTTCCCGGCAGGAGCGAGCAGGTGGGACGCGAAATCCTCTGGTCGGCGCCGGGGCTGGCGAATTTCCTTTACGCGGCGCAATCCGATTACTTTGCGCCGCGGGCCGAGGAGTTCGTGTTCCTGCATTACTGGTCGCTAGCAGTCGAGGAGCAGTTCTATTTCCTGTGGCCATTGCTGCTGTCATCGGCTGCCGTGCGGTTTCCGCACCGGGTTGCCCTGCTCCTCTCGGTAGCGGTCGCTTTGGCATTCCTGGCCGGTGTGTGGTTCTGGCACGTCGATCCGACACGTGGTTTCTACCTTTTGCCCGGGCGGGCCTGGGAGCTTGGTTCGGGCGCACTTGCGTTTCTCGCTGCCCGGCGGCTGGCGGCTGCGAGCAGGTCTCGCCGTTCCGGCCTGGCGATTGCCGGTGGCGCGGCGATAGTCGCTTTCCTCCTTGCCGAGGCATTTGGCCGGCGCGCGACCGGTCCCCTGTGGCTTCTTCCCGTGGTGCTGGGCGCATCCGTCCTGTTGGCGGCCGGCGGGAAGGGGAATGGCCCGGTTGCAAGGCTGCTCGCCCTGCCGCCGCTCCAGTGGCTGGGCGCGATCTCCTTTTCCCTCTACCTCGTGCACTGGCCACTGCTTGTCATGTGGAATCTGTGGCAGGGCCGGCAGGTCGCAGGCATGGAACTCCCGCTGTTTCTGTCGCTGGCCGCGGGGCTTGCCTGGGCTAACTGGCGTTACGTTGAGGAGCCTGTTCGCAGGCGTGACTGGAGACCGGCTCGCCTGGTCGGGCTGGCAATCGCTTGCTGGGGCATCACGATGTTCATCGGTGTCTTCGCGGCTACGGGAATGCTGGCGCAAGATGCCGCGCAGGCGGAACGGGCCCTCGCATTTGTCGGCAAGCGCAGCACTCTGCCGCCTGGTTGCATGGCGACGGCCAGGGATTCCTATCCGGGCTTCGATGCATGCGGGTTTGGCGCGAAAAAGCCCGGCCCGCCGGATGTTTGGTTGCTGGGGGACAGTCACGCCGATCACTGGGAGCCCGGTTTCGCGGCGTTTGCGGCGCGTGCCGGCATGTCCGGCGTTCTGTACTCGGCCAACTCCACCCTGCCGATGGTCGGTCTCGAGCAGGTGTTTGATGGCAAGCCGTATCCGGTTGCCGAAACATGGCGCCGGGCGTTGCCGGACATGTTCGGGTCCCGACCGGCGTTGGTCGTACTCGCCGCCCGCTGGTCGGTCTACTATGATACCCGGCAGTTCCTGCGTCCGCAGGCAAAGCGATGGTTTGCAAGGCATTCGCCCGATGAAGCTCTCGATATCGCGACGAGCCGTGCGGCAATCGAGACGGCACTGGTTGGAACGATCGGGCGCTTGCAGGCGGCGGGACACCGCGTCGTGTTGCTGGGTCAGGTTCCGGAATACGGGCTGAGCCAGGTCGATTGTGCGAGGCAGGCTTTTGAAAAGGGTGGGGATCCCGCAGCCTGCGGTCCGTCCAACGAGGCCGTCCGGGATCGGCTGGAGCCTGCCCATGCCATGCTGCAACGTGTTGTGGATGAGACCGGAGCCCGGCTTGTCCTTCCGCACGCCATGCTGTGCGGAGCGGATGATTGCCGGGTCACGCTCGGCGATGTCTATCTCTACCGGGACAGCAACCATTTGAACGCCGAGGGGTCGCGGCGCGTGGTCGACCTGATCGCGGACGGTTGGTTCGGACGCTCTGGGGAATAGCGGTTCGCGGTGTGGCGAAAGTTGAGGATCGGGCGCGCGCGTGGCGATATCGCCTTGGAGCTTCGCGCGGGCAACTCTAGGTTCCGGGTTCGTGATTCTCGTATTCGATACCGCCGGCCATGTGTATGTATTTCGGGCTGTGGGACGGTAGGGACAACAAGGCTCTTGCCTGGCCTGGGGAGTTTGCTGCTGGATGGGAACCGTGCTCGCGATTACCGGCGCTTCGGGTTTCGTAGGCCGGATGATTGTCCCGCGCCTCGCGGAGGCGGGCGTCGATTTGATTCTTGTCGGCCGCGATCCGCTTGGCCTGCGCAAGCTTTTCCCGCGCTTCGAGGCCGTTTCCTGTGATGATCTGGCTTCGCGTCTGCGAGGCTGTGACGCCGTGCTCCATCTTGCCGTTGCCAACAATGATCGTGCGGCACCGCTGGAGGAGTTTCGCGCAGTCAACGTGAAGTTCCTGCGCCGGGTAGCCGAGGCCGCGCGGGATGCGGGCGTCAAGCTTTTCATCAACGCCACCACGATCCATGCACTCGACCCGAATGCGCGCGATCCCTATTCGGTGACGAAACGGGAAGGGGAGGCGGTGTTGGCCGCCATCGACGGCCTGGCAGTCGTGAACCTGCGCCTGGCGGCCGTCCATGGCGAGCGCTTCGCCGGTCGGCTTTCCGTGCTGAATGCCGTGCCCGGCTTTCTGAGGTCTCCGGCGCTGAAGACGGCAGCCGCCCTGCGCCCGGTCGCAAGCGCCGGCCGGGTCGCCGATGCCGTGCTGCAGGTGCTGGAAAATCCCGGCGACGGCGAGATCATCGTTGCCGACGATCAGGATGACAACCCGGTCTACCGCGTCGCCAAGCGCATCCTCGACCTGGCGTTCGCCGCGACCGTGATCGTGTTCCTGTGGTGGCTCCTTGCCGCCGTCTGGCTTGCCGTGCGGTTCACCTCCCGCGGGCCGGCGCTCTTCGCGCAACCGAGGATCGGCCGAAACGGGCGCATATTCACCTGCTACAAGTTCCGGACCATGGCGGTCGGTGCGCCGCAGGCGGGAACGCACGAGGTACCCGCGGAGCACATCACGCCGGTCGGACGTTTCCTGCGCGGGACGAAAATCGACGAATTGCCGCAGATCGTGAATCTCCTGCGCGGCGAGATGAGCCTTGTCGGCCCGCGCCCCTGCCTGCCGAACCAGGAAGAGCTCGTCGAATGGCGTCGCCGGCTTGGCGTGTTACGTTGCCTTCCGGGCATTACCGGGCTTGCGCAGGTCGACGGCGTGGACATGAGGGAGCCAGAACGGCTTGCGCGCCTCGATGCGCGCTACTGCGCCACGCGGACGATCCTGCTCGATCTTCGTCTGGTTCTTCGCACGTTGACCGGCAATCGGCCCCCAATGTAGTGAGCACGGCGCAGAAAGAAGAAGGATCATGGATTTCTCCAAGCCCCCGAATACCGCCGTTGCCGGCATCGTGATGGTGGACCGGCACAACAATTTCCTGCTGCAGAAGCGGGACGAGAGGCCCGACATTTCCAATCCGGGAATGATCGGCATGTTCGGCGGGCACAAGGAGGGAAACGAGACCGACGTGGAATGCGCCCTTCGCGAGGTCGCGGAGGAAACCGGGCTGATGCTGTCGCCGGACCTTCTCGATCTCGTCGTGAGCACGCGCGTCGAATACGGCAACGGGATTTGTCGCGAGGGAACGTTCTATCTTGCGCGCAACATTGATCCGTCGGGTTTCGTCGTCACCGAGGGCAGCCTCTTTGTCGTTCCGGTCGCGGAAGTCGGGCGCCATTTCGCCGACATGGTTCCGACCACCGTCTACGTGATCTCGCTGATTTGCGAGGAACTGCGGCGCGGGATGCGGACGCTGGACGATGCGGGCAAGCCGTGAAGGTTCTCTTCGTCTGCAACGACCTGGACTATTTTCTGGCGCATCGCGTCGCGCTGGCGCGGGACCTTCTTGCGCGGGGCGACGAGGTGCTGGTCGCCGCCGGCGGAGTCACCGAGCACAATTCCGGGCGTGAACCCGGCTTGCGCATTCTGCCGCTCGGTCTGGACATGCACCGGTTCCGGCCCGGCGGGGATGCCGCGCTTGTTCGGCAGCTGTTCGGGCTGATCCGCCGGGAGAGGCCGGACATGGTTCACACCTTCACGGCCAAGCCGAACCTGTTCGGTTCGCTGGCGCTGGTGTTTGCGAGGCTGGCGGGAAGACCTGTTCCCGCGCTCGTCATGACCTTTCCCGGGCTGGGCAAGATATACGAGCCGGGCGACGGGATCGCGCACCGCCTTCGCCGCAGCGTTGTCACGGCGGTTTACCGGCTGGCACGCCGCTTCAACGATCCGGTTGTCACGACCGAGAATCCTTTCGACGCGCGGTTCCTGGCCACGCACGGCATTGCGCGCGGCGAGCGGGCGGTGGTCGTGATGGGTGCCGGCATCGACACCGGGGCGTTCACCCCGGCCGGCCGTGACGGCGCGCCTGTCGTCCTGTTCGCCGCGCGCCTGATCGCGGGGAAGGGGGTCCGGCTGTTCATCCGCGCGGCCGAGGAACTGGGATCCCGTTTCCCCGAGGCGCGGTTCGTCGTCGCCGGCCCGCTGGACGAGGACAATCCGGACCGGATACCGCGCGAGGAGATCGACGCCGCCGTGGCGCGTGGCGCGATCGAGTATGTCGGCAATGTCGGCCTCGCGGACATGCCCGGCCTGTTGCGCTCCGCGGATGTGTTCTGCATGGCGTCGATGCTTCGGGAGGGGCTTCCGCGATCGATCATCGAGGCGGCGGCCTGCGGCTGTTTCGTCGTTGCCTCGAACCAGGTTTCCGTGCGCCAGGTGGTCCGCGACGGCGAGACGGGGCGGCTGTTCGAGACCGGGAACCAGTCGGCCCTGACAACCGCGCTGGGCGAGGCGCTGGCCGATATCGCCGGGACGCGTCGCAAGGGGGTTAGGGGAGCGGAGCTGATGCGGGAGCTTCCGGTCAGCGAGGACGACGTGAGCGCGGCCTTTCGCGATGCCTACGATCTCGCCCTCGGCAGGGTGTGACGCGCCGCCGCGTCAGTCCCATCCCGGGCCGGGATAGAGCTTCAGCCGCGGCGCATGGAAGAACGACGCGGCCAGCGCGAACGCGCCGGAGACCGGCCGCCCGCCATGGATCCTCATATGCGCGGCCTCGTAGGCGAGATAGGCGTCGACCGCGCGCATTTGCTTCCAGTCGATACGGCCCTCCCTGAGCATGGCCTCGAACCGCTCGCGGATCATCCGCGCCGCCTCGGTGATCGCCGAGGAGGAGCGTACCGTGCCGGTGTGGATGCGCGCGCCGATCACCGGCTCGACGACGAGTTCCGCCCCCAGCAGGCCGAGCCGGGCGAACAGGTCGTAGTCCTCCAGCCGCCGCATCCGCGTGTCGAACGGCCCGTCGATCCGCCGCAGGAACCCGGCATTGGCCAGGATGCAGCTGCCGGGCGAGAACCAGCAGCCGCGCAGGAAGTCGTCCGGCGTTCCGGGCCGGGGTACGCGCCTGCGCGTCGGGCCGGAAACGGGCTGTTCCTCCCATCCGCAGGCGAGGATGCGGTGTTCGCCCTCCGGCCTGTCCATGTCCAGCGCCAGCGCGCGGTCGATGCGCGCCTGCAGCGTGTCCGGCAGCAGGCAGTCGTCGGAATCGAGAAAGCCGACAAGCCTGCCCCGCGCGGCCTGCACGCCGGTATTGCGGGCGACGGCCGGGCCGCCGTTCCGGTCGTGGCGCAGCACCGAGACCTCGAAGCCGCCGTCATTCCTGCCCTGCCAGGCGAATGGCTCGTCCGAGGCATCGTCGACCACGACGATCTCGCAGGGCTGCGACACCGCCTGCGAGACGACGCTCGCGATGGCGGCCGCGGTCCTCTCCGGCCGGTTGTGGGTGGGAATGACGATCGTCAGCAGCATGGCACCTGTCGCCCGGAATTCGCGTGCCGGGCAGGGCCCCCGGCCCGTCTCACTGGTCCACCAGGCCGCGCCACGAGAGCGCCACGTTCGGCTCGCGCAACTCCTCCGGCAGGGGCGAGATGCGGCCGGGCACGCCCTTGACGAGGCTGTATTCCGGCACGTCCCTGGTGACGACGGCGCCGGCGGCCACGAAGCTGCCGCGGCCGATGGTGACGCCGGGGCAGATCGTCACGCCGCCGCCGATGGTGACGAAATCCTCGATCGTCGGCCCGGCCGGTCCGTCGGCGACATACTGGTCGCGCATCTTCAGCGGGTAGCGGTCGTTGGTGATCGTCACGCCGGGGCCGATGAAGACGCGCGAGCCGATGGTCACGTGGGTTGGCACGTAGCTGTTGGTCTCGATCTTGACGAAGGAGCCGATCGTCACCTGGCCGTCGATGACGGCATTGGTGCCGATGACCACGTGATCGCCGATCCGCGTGTTGCCGCGCACCAGCACGTTGTGCCCGGTCTGGAAATTCACGCCCGTGGTCACGTCGGTATAGATGATGGTCCCGCGCCTGACGACGCTGTCGGCGCCGATCTCGGCCGGTCGATGGTCCTTGCGGTAGGCATGGCCGACCACCGCGCCGTCCTCGATCCGGACATTCTCGCCCAGGATGGCGGTATCCATATGTTTTTCCATTCCATTCTCCGTCGCGTGGAGTGATGCGCTGGTGGCTGGCCCGTTGGCGTCGTTTATCCGCCCCGGCCTGATTTGTCCAACGCTGCGAGGGCCGCGTTAGAATTTCCGGAGCACTGGAAGGGAGAAACCAAGATGGACACCACCCCGAACCTGAAAATGCCCTACATCATGCCCTCGCAGGCACAGAAGCATGTCACCCACAACGAGGCGCTGCGCGCGCTCGACGCGATCGTCCAGCTGGGTGTCGTTTCGGTTGCCTCCGCGCCGCCCGCATCGCCCCTTGACGGCGAGCGCCATATCGTCGGCGAGGGGGCATCCGGCGCCTGGCAGGGCAGGGAGGGGCAGGTGGCGGCATGGCAGGACGGCGCCTGGGCCTTCCACGCGCCGCGGGCGGGCTGGCTTGCCTGGGTCGCGGAGAATGGCGAGCTCCTGGTCTTCGACGGCACCGGCTGGCGGCCGGCGGCGGCCTCCGCGCCGGGTGCGGTCGCGCAACTCGGCATCAACGCCACGCCGGACGAGACCAACCGGCTGGCGCTCGCCTCTCCGGCCTCCCTGTTCAGCCACGAGGGATCGGACCACCGCATGATCGTCAACAAGGCGGCGGCGGGCGATACGGCAAGCATCCTCTTCCAGGCGGGATTTGAAGGCCGGGCGGAAATCGGCCTTGCGGGCAGCGACGATCTCGCCGTCAAGGTTGCCGATTCCGCCGAGAACTGGCGCGAGGCCATGCGCATCGATCGCGAGACCGGCGCGGTGCGCTTTCCCTCGGGCGTCGCCAATCCGCAGCTTCACGGCGTGCCGGACGATCCCGCGGGCTTCGACCGCATCTTTCTCGACGCGGTCAATGGCGACGATGCCAATGACGGGCTGACCCCGGCCACCGCGCTGAAAACGGCTGCCGGCCTGGCCGCGCGTTTCGTGGTCGGGCGCAGGCTGGAGCTTCGCCTGCTGAGCGACTTCGTCTTCGATCATCTGCTGGTCATCGGCTATGTCGTGCCGGCGTTGAGCATCTTCGGGCGGACAGCCGATGATTCGGACTGGCAGAGCCGCAAGATCACGGTGGTGGATGCGGCCAATAACGCCAATCACCCGGGCGGCTTCATGTTCCAGGCCTTTGCCTCGGTCTATACCTACCGCGTGAACGTGGAACTGGCGACGGGCAGGCCGTACGCCCTGTTCGATTTCTACAGTTCGATCGGCTATTTGCGCACGCACACCATGACGTTGACGCGCACCGGAACGGGCGCCTGCTGCCTGTTCGCGAACGGCGCGTCCTTCGTGCCGAGCCAGCACACCAACCTGGTGATCGGCCCGTCCGCCGCGGGCCATGTCGCCAATGGCGTGCCCGCCGGCGCCAACCCGAACGATGACTGGCGTTATCCGAGCAATGTCACGGCGTTCTAGGGCCGTGCGCGCCGCGTCGGGCGAGAAAACCCTGTACCCGCCGCCTGGTCCTGTCGCGGATGCGGAAACAGGCGCGGCGCAGGTTCACCAGCTTGCGGATCGGCCATACCAGGAATGCGGGAAGAACCTTCTGCAAGACCGCGAGTTTTTCGTCGCCGTCCAGGCGCCGCAACGGGTTGCCGGAATGTTGTATCGAATCATCGGCGTTGAAGATAATGAGATCGCGGGCAAGCTCCGCCTGGCATCGCAGATACTCGATATCGCCGGTTCCCGTGGGCCGGACCGGCTCCGCGGAGATCATGGCGTCATAGGTTTCGATGTAGTCGTCGATCACCTTGGCGATGTCGTGGAATTCTTCGACGGTCTTGCGTCCCTCGCGCGAAAGATGCGCGCGCCAGTCGTGGTCCTTGATGAGGTCCCGCAGGACATTGGTGATCGTGTCCGGATTGGCATTGGCGACCGGGAGTTCGCCGGTCTTGTAGAACGGCTTGAAAAGGTCCTCGCGCAAATGGACCACGCACGGCTTGCCGAGCGCCCAGGCCTCGAGGGTAAGCACCCCGGTGGCGCCGATCAGCAACTGGTCGACGATGATGTCGGCACGCTTGTACCATTCGATGGCGTCCTTGTGCGCCATGCCCTCTATGGACTTGTAGTCGAAGGCCAGGCCCTCCGATTGCAGCGTGTCGACGGCTGCCTGGACGAACTTGGTGCCCTTGACGGGGCCGTTGGATGGCGCGTGCACGACAAGCGGCCGGTCGGTCTTCCCGATGCCGACGAAGGGCCATTCGGAAAGGTTAAGCGCACGGGGAATGATCTTCGGATTGCCGGGGCTGAACTGCGCCATTTCCGGGTCCTGTACGAGGAACTGGTCGACATATTCCTCCAGGAACGCGAGATAGCGCTTCTGAAGGTCCTCGTCATAGGGGTGTTCGTATCCGTAACGGAACGGGCTGTAGGGATTGACGTCGAGGTCGCGGGAGGGGAGGCGGGCATCGAAGCCCGTGAACCTGTAGGCAATGCGTTTGTTCCTGGCCTTGATCAGGGGGATGTCGAAGCCGGTGTATTCCTGATAGTATGTTTCGAAGAAGAAAGACTTGTTCCAGAAGTGAAAGATATCGAAGTCTCTTTCTATGTACTCCGTCAGGGCGGATATGTTGGAATTTATCCTGCCGTCGAGTTCCCTTATGTTTATTTCCCTGTCCAGTTCATATCCGAACTTGTGGCCCTCGCCCGCCGTGTATTGAAGATGTTCGGCTTCGAAGCCGCGGCGTTTGAGTTCGCGCACGATCTGAATCGGCATGTTGGCGAAGTTCATCGGGGCAAGCACGATCTTCGGTTTTCGGCGCATGGGAATCCTGCGATGTGAATGCACGAATTTTTCGGTAGGTGCTGTTTATTTTTTTTATCGGTTCGATTACAGGCGGTTAGGGGTATCTTACGGCAAAAATGCCGGAGTTGATATCGTCAGGTTTGGCCACGTTCAAATGCGGCAGGTTTGCCAGTCGGGCATGTCGAGAGCGTCGAATGTTGAACTTGTGTAGATGAAAAATAACAACAGCACCACTTCGGACACCTCTTCTGGCACGTTGACGATGAGAGATGCCGATTCTCTTTTGGCCAGGTTAATTCGGAAAATTGTGCAAGGTCCCAAGGGATGGTTGGATCTGGCACGGGCGGCGAGCAGCAAATTTGTTAGGGTCGATCAGGTCCAAGCTGCCCCGATTCGGGCTCGAAAGCCTGTCGTGCAGCCGGCTCGAAAGCCTGTCGTGCAGCCGGCTCGAAAGCCTGCAGTGCAGAAAAGTCGGCCCAAGCCGAACTTGGCTCCGTTTCATCTCTATATTCCATTTGCCCAGAATGCTGAACTGGATGCGCAGGACTTCGCGGCTGATGTTTATGTTGCCCACGGAGTGCAAGCCATACCCGCTGCCGACGCAATGGCAATCGCCTGTGGTGGCAGGGTTATCTGCGATTGTATTGAGATACCGTCTTTCGCGCAGCGGGTGCTCCCATCAAATTGGAGCCGGATCAATACTCGTTTCATCGACCGAACAGTTGAAGGGTATCTCCGCCATTGCGACAGCTTGATCACTGTCGGCTGGGAGCTGGGTAAGGAACTGGAAACCTATGGTCGGCCTGTTCATGTCATTCCGAACTACAGATATGCCGAGGAGCTTCAGCCCTCGAACAGGTTGCGGGAGAAATGCGGCATAGGTCCGGATACGCCGCTGGTCCTGGCGATCAGCAACATAACAAGCGGCTTGGAGGCCGTGCTTGAGGGGATATCCGGGATTTCCCAGCCAGTGCATCTCGCCGTGATGGGGCACTTGAAGCCAGCGGCATATCGCGAGAAATGCGAGATGCTTGTGCAGGAACTGGGTCTGGAGGGGCGTGTCCATTTCTTCGATCCGGTGCCGTATGACGAATTGACATCGACGGCATCCGCAGCGGATGTCGGCTTGATCGTTCGCGATCCCGTGATTCCGAATAATTTTGTCTCCCTGCCGAACCGTATTTTCGACTACCTGTTTTCCGCGCTTCCGATTGTCACGCCGGATATACCGGATATCGCCCGCATTGTGCGGGAGGAGAATGCCGGCGTGGTCATCGAAGGAATCGGGGCCGGTGGCTGGCGGAAGGGCATATTGCAGGCGCTTGAATATTCCGCGGAAATGAAGCGCAACGCCCTTGCCGCATCGAGGAAATATGTTTGGGAGAGCCTGGAAGACCAATTGTTCGAGGCTCTCGGTAGGCCGAAGTCAGTCACGTTTGTCGGATACACGGATCTCAACAAGAACAATCGCACGATGCGTATGGCCGCATCGCTGCGGAAAATGGGCGTCACAGCAAACGTGTACACCAGTTTCGATGCCGAGATGCGCCGGACAGGCTGAAAATTTTGGGAAAGCTGAATATCATTGATGTCCGATATCAAATTCATCGATCGTTCCGACATGGCGAAAGAGGTCGCCGTCGTCGTTGGCACGCGTCCCGGCATCATCATGATGGCGCCCGTGATCCACGCACTGACTGAACTCGGCGTGCCGAATTTCGTTATCCATACCGGTCAGCACTATTCTCCCGCGATGGACTCGGAGCTTTTCGAGGACCTTCGTTTGCCGAAGCCCGCGTTCCATATCGAAGACGTTGCCGGAAAAAAGACGCACGCGGGGCAGACCGCTGTCATGCTGGAAGGCTGCGAAGCGGCATTGATGGAGAGGCGTCCGAGGCTCGTTCTGGTCAACGGGGACGCGAATACCAATCTCGCCGGCGCGCTCGCTGCGCGAAAGCTGCATGTCGGCGTCGGGCATATCGAGGCGGGCGAACGCAGTTTCGATTGGCGTATGCCGGAGGAGCACAACCGCCGGATCATGGATCATATTTCCGAGTTGCTGTTCGCCAGTGGGGAGAAGGCGGCGGCACAACTTCGCAAGGAGTCGGTTCCCGGAGAGATTCATGTGACCGGAAACACGATTGTCGATGCGTCGCTCAACCACGCGAATCTGGCCGATCGGCATTCCGATGCATTGAACCGGATTGGGCTGGAGCCGGGCAGCTACATCCTCGCGACGTCGCATCGCGAGGAAAATGTCGACGTGCCCGGCAACCTGGAGGCGATCCTTCGCGGTATCGGCGAAGCTGCCCGTTCGGCCGACTTGAAGGCGTTGTTCCTGGCGCATCCGCGGACCGTCAAGCGCATCGAGCAATTCGGCCTTGCCGATCTTGTCGGCCCTGACAGCGGAATCGTGATGCGTGAAGCTATCCGGTATCTGGACTTCATCAAGCTGCTGAAATCCGCCCGTATCGTGATGACGGATTCGGGCGGGGTCCAGCAGGAAGCCTATATTCATCGCCGGCCCACGGTCACGATGAGAAAAAACACGGAATGGACGGAAACTCTCGAGACCGGTGCGAACCGGTTGGCAAACCCGGAAAGCGCGCAGGAAATTCGCGAAGCGGCATTGGCCGCCCTGGGTGCGGATATTGCGAGCTGGCCGGACATTTTCGGCGACGGTCAGGCGGCGAAAAAAATTGCGATGATCGCGAAAGAGTTTGTCGATCGTTGATGCACGGAAACTTCAGCGTTTTTGAAGTTTGCGTCTAATGAAGGTGTAGATGAATATTGCGAGGGCAAGAGGGCTCTTGCTGCTCTTGATTGCCATTCTCAGCTTCGCGTTTTCGTCTTCTTTCTGTGCGATTTGCTCTGTCAGTAGTGATATTTCTTGTGATGCCCGGTCCAGACTTTTCTGTTCTTCGGTGCGTACTGTCTGTGTGAGAGGCCCTCGCAACCCAATAAATCGGTCAAGGGGCAGGTTTCCTTTGCTTGTTTTCAGAGTCGCGCTCCGTTCGTATCCAAACCGCTCCATGAATTCTTCGCAGCAGGCTTCGATTTCCGCGATTTCTGTTTCAGTCAGTATGTCGGCATGAGCGCCAACACGCGAAGCTGATACATCTTTGCCATAAAGCGGGGAGGTGGCGTCGCCGACAGGTCCCGTGGCGCTCAAGTCAACGGTGCCCCACTCGGTTCTGTTTTCCCGTGATAGTACGTCTGGTTCGTATCCAAGCTTGGAGACAAACCCGGATAAGGTGGCCTCGGGGGCCGCGACAAGGTCTTCGTACTTCACCGTTGTAATGGGCGCGCTGTTCTTCTGGGCGAAGACAGGGCCGTAGAAGCTAAGGAAATAGCGACACAATTTTTCAGTATCGCGGCGGGCAAACCAATGGAAACGGCCTTGCTCGCTGGCACGGCGTCCCCACTCGACCATGGATGCTATCGCGTCGCGCGGATCGCGCAGGGTGCAAATGAAATGTGCGCGAGTTCCAAGCAAGTTTCCAATATCCGAAAAGAGCGGCGTTGCGGCGGGGTGCTTCAGAACCTTGTAGCGAGTGGATCCTTCAGCTTGTATGTTCGAGAGAAGGCCATCCAGCGCATGTTTTAGCGCGGCTTCTGCCCCGGCCTCTCCAAAGAACACTTTGTTGAAGCGTTCGTCATGCGCGGCAATTTTGTCGAAGCTGTCGATGAGCAATTTCACCGGCACGCTCTCGGGAAGAAACGCCCCTGTATCCGGCAACGCGCATATGAGGCTTTGCAGCAACGTGGTGCCCGTGCGCGCTGCGCCGCCGATAAAGATATACTCACTATTATCAGTCATGTCTTGCCCATGAGCGGAACCGGCCGAAACGGTCCTGCTTGCTGTCAGGAAATGCATCTCGCTCCAAAATGCTGGAAGCAGGACAAAACTCAATGAGCAAACGCGGATAACTTGTTAGTCAGTTGCTATTCAGCAACCGCAGGATCTGTCCCGAGTTTTCCACCGGGCTGCGGCTCTCGGCCTTGCCGGCGACGGCCTTCACGAATTCGCCCATCTGGGCCTCGAACATGTTGGTGGGCTTGATGTCCAGCGCGGTCTTGCCGGCCTTGTAGCCGCCGGCCTCCTTCACGCAGAACACGAAGCAGGGAAAGTCGCTCTGGATCGACCCCATGAAGGAGCCGTTCTCGCCCTGGATTTCCACGTACTGGGTGAAGGCGGGGGTGATGAAGTCGGCCTGCAGCAGGATGTCGACGCCGGCGCGCGAGCGCATCGAGGCGAGCACCCAGTCCTCCGCGTCGGTTTCGACGGTCTCGCCGGCGATCTCGCGGGTCTTGAGGTAGTGGCGCACCGCGTCCAGCCGGAACGCGTCGGCCGGTCCGAAGAACCAGCCCGCCAGGTCGATCATGTGCACCAGCATCTCGTTGATCGCGCCGCCGCCGGTTTCCTTGCGATGCTTCCATGCCATGTGCGATCCGCGCCCGCCGATGCGGAACCACGCATTGGTGATGCGCCCGAGGACCGGGCTGACGCCGGTCTCGTCCGCGTCGCCGAGTATCGCCTTGGCCGCCTCGAAGGCGGGCGCGTAGCGGTAGATGTATCCCACCATGCCGACGAGACCGGCCCTTTTCGTCAGCGCGGCCAGTTCCTCGGCCTCGGCCGCGGTCTCGCAGAGCGGCTTCTCGCACAGGTAATGCTTGCCCGCCGCCACGGCCTTGCGGATCAGCGGCGCGTGGCTGGGCGTGGGCGTGCAGATCGACACCGCGGCCACGTCCGGGTCGTCGAACACGGCGTCGACGCCCTGCGCGGCGACGACCGTGCCGTCCGGGTGGTTCGCGGCCAGCGCGGTGGCCCGGGCCGGGTCCACGTCCGCCACGACGATTTCCCGCACCCCGGCGGCGGTCAGCCCGCTGATGTGTTTCGGCGCCTGCTTGCCGCAGCCGATGACGGCGATCTTTCCGTGCTCTGCCAAGTTCCTGCGCCCGGAGATCCGGGCCCCCTGCATTCAGTGTTCGAGTTCCGCGATCACGGACCGCAACTTGTCCGATTCCCGCTTCCAGGTGAATGTCTTTGCCGCTTCCGCGCTGTTGCGCTTCATGGTCGCTATGGCGTCTGCCGACAGGCCGTTGACGAGCGCCGCGATCTCGGCCGGCTCTTCCCCCGGGGCGCAGGCGCCGAAGCCGTGCTCGTCGATGTGCCGGGCGATCTGCTCGAGCGGCGTCGAGGCGACCGCGAGGCCCGCCGACACGTACTGGTAGAGCTTGTTCGGCTCGGCGAAGCGCTTCTGGCGCGACGTGGCGGTGAAGGGTATCAGCCCGACATCGTATTGCGCCAGCGTTTCCGGCAGCTCGACGGCCGGCACAGGGTCGCGGAACTCGACCCTGCCGGCCGTTTCCGGCCGCGCGGCGCGGGCGCGCAGCGTGGCGATGTAGCCCGGCTCGCCGGTGAGGTGCAGGAACAGCTTGCGGCCGGGTTCCCAGTCGGCGGTGCTGTCGATGACGGCTTCCAGGTTGCGCTGCGGCACGGCGAGTCCGACATAGACGAAGGCGAGGGGGGTGCCCGGCGCCCGGTAGGGCTGCGGCGGCGTGTCGATGATGTTGCGCACCACGACCGGAACGCGCTCCAGCCCGTATTCGCGCGCATATTCCTCCGCGATCATCTGGCCGATCGTCGTCATGGCGTCGGCCCGCCGCACGACCGTCTCCTCGACGGCGCGCACATGTTTCGCCGCCAGCAGCTGCCAGTGCTTGTTGTCCTCGTGTTCCGCGAAACCGAGCTCGTTCGCATCGTAGATGAGTTTCGCGCCATGCTCGCGCGCCATCGCCATGGCGATGGGCCCCGCGCTCCAGTGCTTTGCCACGACCACGTCGAAGCGCAGGCCCCTGCGCTGCGCGTGCGCGCGGATCCTGCCGAGCAGGATGGCCCTTTCCGGCATCGCCCAGTAGGCGGCGCGGCGCAGCGGCGGGACGAGGCGGGAGGTGGCCAGCGCGCCGGCGAGCCACAGGCGGCGCAGCTGGCGCGGCTTCTGCATCGAGGGCACCTCCACCATGGTCGCGGCGATGCGGTCGTTGCTTGGCGGCGCGATGGCGTAGCTGGCGAGACCGGCGGTGTGAACGTCGTAGCCCGCCGCGCCGAAGGTTTCCGCGAAGCGCAGGGCCCTGCCGTCCGCGGGAACATGGCTGAGGGTCACGATCAGTGCCGACTTGCGCTTCATCACGTTCCGCTTGCTGCGCGGCGCCGATGCCGCCCTTCTTCGCGTTCTTCCCTGTCTTGCGGGGGCTAGGCCGCCCGCCCGCCGGAGAAGTGGCCGCAGATCGCGTCGCAGATCGCGTGCACCGTCTCGTCGGACAGGTAGGGGTTCATCGGCAGGCTGAGAACCTGTCCGCCGAGCATCTCGCTGACCGGCAGCGAACCCTCGCCGTTGCCGTACTTCTCGTAGGCCGGCTGCAGGTGCATCGGTCGCGGATAGAAGATCATCGTCGGGACGCCGGCTGCCTTGGCGCTTGCCTGGAGGTTGTCGCGGTCATCTGTCTTTATCGTGTATTGCGCCCATGCCGACCTCGAATTCGGCACCCGCGCCGGAACCGCCACGACATCCTTGAGCCGGTCGTCATAGATACGCGCAACGCGCTCGCGGGCATCGAGCTCGTCGTCGAATACTTCCAGCTTTGCCGACAGAACGGCCGCTTGTATGGCATCCAGCCGCCCGTTTACGCCAACGCGTACGACGTCGTATTTGTGGGTGCCCTTGCCGTGGCTGCGCACGGAACGCAGGATGTCGTTAAGCCCGTCGTCATCGGTAAATATCGCGCCGCCGTCGCCATAGCACCCGAGGGGTTTGGATGGATAGAAACTCGTGGCGGTGCAATGGGTCAGGGAACCGATTTTGCGGTCTCCGCTGGCGCCGCCGAATGCCTGCGCTGCGTCGGCGATGACGAACAGGTTTTCTTCCTCGGCAATCGTGTTGATGGTCTCGTAGTCGGCGGGCTGGCCAAAGAGATCGACCGTGATGATGGCACGTGGCTTCAGCCGTCCCTCGCGCCGCACGTCTGCGATCGTCTGGCGCAGGTGGTCGCAATCGATGTTGAACGTCGCCGGGTCCACGTCCACGAAGACCGGCGTCGCGCGTGCCAGCAGCACGGCTTCCGCCGTGGACGTGTAGGTGAAGCTCGGAAGGAAGACCGCGTCTTCGGGCCCCAGATCCATCGCCAGGAGCGGCATGAAGATGGCGTCGGTTCCGCTTGACACGGATATGACGTGTTTCGCCCCGCAATAATCGGCAAGCTCTCGCTCCAGCTTCTCGACGCTCGGACCGAGAATGTACTGGCCGCCGTCGAGCACTGCCTGGATGTTCGCGTTGCAGGTTTCCTTGATGCGCTGGTATTGGCTTGCGAGATCGATAAAGGGAATCATGGCTCTTCTTTGTTTGCGGAATGCCGTTGGCGAGGAGGGGGGTGCGGAGCCCGGAAGCGCTAACGCCCTGTGCCAGCGATTCGTGTCGTTTTCAAGTTGTTCGTGCGACAATCGGCATGTTTCTGCGTTTCCGGCATGTCCGGTAGGCCGTCGCGCCTTTTCGGTGATGCTGGCTTTGCGTGAGGGCGGATTCCCTGGCGGGTGTCCTACAAGTCGACCAGGTCATCGTCGCCGGTTCCCATCGCTGCCGCTTTCGGGTCCGTCTCCGTTTCCTCCGATTTCAGGAACTCGATTCTGTTCTTGAGGATGTAGGATACCGAACCGAGTGCCCTGATGCTGGTGCCGTCGAAAAGCAGGGCTTCCTGCACGCCCCAAGACTTGGTCCGCTGGACGGTTCTTGTCGCATAGAAGAAAACGTGAAGCTTCTCGAGGCGTTTGAGAAGCCGATCGACCTGTGCCGCATCCAGCAGCACCATGGCCCTCTGGTCGATGAAGATCACCCCGGTACTGGCTGCCGCCTCGGTCAGTACCAGGTGGATGAAGCGTGCCGTCCTGCTGTCCGGCTGGCCATCTTCCCCGATTATCTCCTTGATGTCGGGATCCGCGGTCGATCGGTCCGGTTCGGATAGGTCGTCCTCAGACGGAACCGCATCGTCGATATGTTCGATCGTCACGAAATGAGGGCGATTGAGAAAGTGAAGCGTCGGATTGTCGTTGTAGCCCAACGAAAGAACGAACCGGTAGACTTCGAAGCGGTCCATCAATGAGTTGGCGATGACAAAGCTTCGCCGACCGGGGGCTATCGTGAACGTTTTCCTCTTGCTCTTGGCATCCGGCAGGTGGATTTTGACGGGCAGCTTCGCCGGGACACTCGGCTTGGATGCTGTTTTCGGGGCGGGTTTTCCGAACATGGGAGGCATCCCGCCCAGCGTGAAGTCGAAATAGCGCTGGATCTGGGTACGGAACCTGTTGGCCGAAACGGCAAGACCGGTCGTTCGGCTCACGGCCCGGAAAATGAACTGGAGCGACGCGAAATGCAGGATGACGAAGCTCCACGGCATCATCCCGTTTAGCGCCTCCCAGGCGAAGATACCTGTCACGATGGCGACCGCAACGCTCGATATGAGGCCGCCGATCGCGGTGGACTGGCTCAGGATGTTCACGCGTTCCTCGAACAGCGACATGAATTCGCGCATCGAGGTGTGCGAGGCGAGTTCGCGGAAATGTGCGTCGTCGTCTTCATCCTCTTGGTCGGCGGAATGCCCGCTCTCGAGTATGATTTTGTCGAGCCACGAGCGTTTCGTTTGCGTCAGGCGGGCGGCCGATCGCTCGAAATTGTGCGATATTACGGAAGCCCTTCTGCTGAGTATGACAAACGGAACAGCGGCTGCGAGCGTAAACAGGAGCACCGCGATCAGGGCGGTCGGGTTGATGCGGGCGAGAACCGCGACGCCGAACAGCATCATTACTATCGGCACTGGCGCCCGTTGGAGGACACGTTGCGTGTTCGCCGCGAAGCGGGCGTCTGTCTGCATGGCGCGCAACGCCGAGGGGCGATCGAGCCGGCCCGGCATTTCGGCCAGGTCGCTGACGCCGATCGATCGGATCCGCCTTATTGCCCTCGCGACGTTCTTTTCCTCGTAGACGCGGCAAAGCCGGTTCAACGACGAATTTTCCAGATAGAAAAATACCGATTGTGCGCACAGGCATATGCCGAGTGCGATGAACATTGTGACGAGCACGAAGTTGGTGGCCTCGATCTCGTAGGTGTGGCCGAGGACGGAGAGGGTTCCCTTCTCGAGCACGTAGAATGTGGTGAACGCGATGATGCTGATGACGGAGGTCCAGAACGCGCTGGCCAATTGAAAGAACTGGGTCCGCAGCACCAGTCGCGGAGCTTGTCTTCGCGCGTCCGCGAAAAGGGCAACAAGAAATTGGATGTCTTTGATCACGGCAGACTCCTCTGCGCGGCTTCCGATGAAGTCAAGCGAATTTTCCCCCGCATGGAGTGTGGGCTGGTCTCGTCCCGGCCCGTCGTTCCTTCCCGGCTTGTCCATCCGGTGAATCGTGAATGGAGGATATTGGCGCCATGACTGTGAACCGGGTCCGGAATTCGGGATCCGGTCCGACATCTCGCGCGCAGAATGCTTCCGGTTTCGGTGACGCAATAACGCAAAGGCGTTTGATTCGCTTCGAAAATGGCAGAAAATATGTGTCTGCGTGCAAAAAGGTGTGACTTCAAGTCCAGCATTTTAGGGCCTGACTTGTACTTTGAAACGCGATACGACATCAGGCAACGGCCGTGATCCGGGAATCGTATCGCGGATATGGACTATAGTACGGCTCAAATTGGATGCCATTCCGTAGCAATCCGGAGGGCAGGGAACGAACATGAATTCCAAGTCAGATTTTTTCGCAGGCAAATGCTGCGTGGTTACCGGGGCCGGCGGTACGGTCGGATCCGAGATCACGCGGCAATTGCTTGCGCTGGGAGTTCGCGAGGTCAGGGCGCTGGACAATTCGGAATCGGCCCTCTGGCAGCTTGAAAACGAGATCGAGACGCCGCAGGTCGGTTTCTATCTGGTCGATGTGTGCAACGAGGATCATTTGATCCGGCACTTCCAGGACGTCGATTATGTTTTCCATGCCGCGGCGCTCAAGCACGTGCCGTTTTGCGAGCGTCATCCGAGCGCCGCGATAGAGACCAATGTTCGCGGAGTGGAAGCGGTCATCAATGCCGCGTTGCGCTGCAATGTCGAGCGCGTGCTGTTCACGAGTTCCGACAAGGCGGTCAATTCGACGAACCTCATGGGGGCGACGAAATTCGTCGGCGAGCGGATGATTACCGCAGCCAACAACATGGTGTCGCAGACGCAGTCCACGCGTTTCGCTTCGACCCGGTTCGGCAACGTCGCGATGTCGAACGGTTCCGTCATTCCTCGCTTCCTCGACCAGATCGCGAACAACCGGCCGCTCACCGTGACCGACCCGGACATGACGCGTTTCATGATGTCGATCGAGGAGTCGGTGAAACTGGTCATCGAATCGATGCTTCACATGCGCGGCGGCGAGGTTTTCGTAACCCTGATGCCGTCGGTGCGGATCGGTGACCTTGCAGAGGTACTGGTCGAGGAGCTCTCGCCACTGGGCGAGAAGGCTCCAGGGGACGCGGTCAAGATCATCGGCGCCAGGCCGGGAGAAAAGCTCTACGAGGAGTTGACCAACGAAGAGGAAATCGCCCGTTCCTGGCTTTGGAACGACATGATCGTTGTTCTTCCGGCCTTCCGGAACATCTACGGTTACATCGACTACAGTTCCTATGAGTCCGAGGGGCGCCGCATGACCAAGGTCTACAATTCCCACAAGGAGCCGTGCCTGACCAAGGATGAATTGCGCGCTTTCCTGCATGACTTGGGCGTTCTGGATGAGGCCCGCCGATTGAAGGCTTCCGCCACCGCATCCGACGAGGCGGCAATCCTGGAATACCCGGCGACGCGTGCGGTTGCCGGCTAGGACGCAATGGCGCCGCGCGGCCGACATCCGTCGGCCGGGCGCGTTTCCTGGCGGATAGTTCAACCCAGACAGATATTGGAATTTTCCCATGCGCATTTTGATTATGGGCGGTGACGGCTATCTCGGCTGGCCTACGTCTATGCGGTTCGCCGCGGAAGGCCACGAGGTCCTGGCGGTGGACAACTATCTGAGGCGGGAATGCTCGCGCGAGACGGATTCGCTGCCCTTGTTCGAAGTGCCCGATCTTCTTGAGCGGGCGAAGCTGTTCAAGGCGGAGACCGGATACGACATTGACGCGCGCGAAGTCGATCTCAACGATTTCGAAGCGTTCTCCGCGCTCTTCGAAGAGTTTCTTCCTGATGCGGTTGTCCATTACGCCGAACAGCCTTCGGCACCCTATTCCATGCGTGGCTTCGACGAGGCGCGCCTGACGCTGAACAACAATCTGAACGTCACCTTCAACCTGATCCAGGCCGTGCTGAAGCACAAGCCGGATTGCCACATCATCAAGCTCGGTACGATGGGCGAATACGGTACGCCGAACATCGATATCGAGGAGGGCTGGATCGACATCGAACACAAGGGGCGGAAGGATCGGTTCCTGTTTCCCCGTCAGGCGGGTAGCCTCTACCACACGACAAAGGTGCTCGACACCGACCTGATCTGGTTCTACGTCCGCACCTTCGGGTTGCGCGCCACCGACCTGATGCAGGGACCCGTCTACGGATTGGAGACCAGCGAAACGTCGGGCAACCACCAGCTCTATTCGTTCTTCAATTATGACGACATCTTCGGCACGGTCGTGAACCGGTTCATGGTCCAGGCGGTGGCGGGCGTGCCGCTGACCGTTTACGGGAAAGGCGGACAGGTTCGCGGGTACCTGGATATCCGCGATACGCTGCAATGCATCCAGTTGGCGGCGGCCAATCCGCCGGAGCCGGGCAAGCTCAACATCTTCAACCAGTTCGTCGAGACCTTTTCGGTCAATCAGCTTGCCGAGCGGATCAAGGCTGTTGGTGACGGCATGGGCCTCTCCGTCGCGGTCAAGTCGATCGACAATCCGCGCAAGGAGATGGAAGAGCACTACTACAATCCGGCCCACACCGGTCTGCTCGATCTGGGCCTGAAGCCCCACTATTTGACCGACGATGTGATCGCCGGGATGATCGAACTCGTTCTCAAGTACAAGAACAACATCGACGAGAAACGGATTTTCCCCCGGGTCGCCTGGAAGAAGTAGCGTGTGGACGGATCGGCGTCCGTCGCTTCCCGCGGCAAATTTGCCGTTGCCCCCTGCCGACTGCTTTGCTAGATGGCCGGGGACATCTCGTTGGGGCGTAGCCAAGCGGTAAGGCAGCGGTTTTTGGTACCGCCATTCGCTGGTTCGAATCCAGCCGCCCCAGCCACTTCACATTTCCATGCAAGGATTTGCAGGCTGATTGCTGCGCCGTGCGGAGCAGGCGCTTCGGCATTTCTTGGCATTGCTGCATTCCGTGGCGTCATGTAGCTGTCTGGATGCTTGAATGCTGTGCAAACTCGGATACCGACTGACAGAAAATATGTGATGCGCGCTCCGGGTTGATAATGAATACTGTGTGGTGTCCGCGCGAGTCCTGGGCATCGCGGATCTGTGGCATTGTTCCGGAAAGTGTGTTGCGAGGATGACGAGCATTGACTTCCTGAAAAGGCTGGAACGGACGGCCAACCGCATGTCCCGCCGCGAGAAGCAGCTCCTCCAGGTGCTTCTCGACGTGGTGATACTGATGGGAGCTGCCGCCTGTGCGTATCTTCTTCGGCTCGGATTCGGTCACCAGTTCAACCTGAACCAGATCACGATGATCGTCGTTGCGCCGGTCATTGCCATACCGGTATTTGTCCGCCTGGGCCTGTATCGGGCGGTGCTGCGTTATCTCCCCGAAAGGGCTCTGCTGACCATTTTTCGGGCCGTCGTGCTGGCGACGCTGGTCTGGACCGCGGTCGCGTTCTTTACCGGCAGCTATGGCGGTGACGGTGTGCCGCGCACGATTCCGTTCCTTTACGGCATGCTGGCATTCGTGACCGTTTCGCTCAGCCGTTTCACGGCGAAGTGGCTCTTGCTGCACGCGCCTGCAAAAAGAAATCTGCGGCGCACCTTGATCTATGGTGCCGGAAAGACCGGAACGCAGCTAGCCCGCGCGCTCGCGGACGCCGAGGAAGCCAACGTGCTGGGTTTTGTCGACGACGATCGCGAGATGCACGGACGCGACATCGGTGGCATTCGTGTCTACTCGCCGAAACAGCTTGAAGGCGTTGTCACCAATCTCGGGATCGAGGAAATCATCCTGAGCATCCCGGCCGCATCGAGTTCGACGAAACTCAAGATCGCCGCCCAGCTTTCGCGGTTGCCGGTAACGGTTCGCGCGCTTCCCTACAGGTCGTCCGGCACGAATACCGGACGGTTTGATGCCTCGTCGCTGGAAAAGCTCGATATCAGCGAACTCATCGGCCGCTCGATGATACCGCCGGACCAGTCACTGATCGAGAGCGTCATCCGTGGCCGGCGTATCCTGATAACGGGCGCGGGCGGCTCGATCGGTTCGCAGCTCGCCCGTCTGGTGGATGCGAACGGCCCGCGCGAGGTCATCCTTGTGGACAGCAGCGAGTATGCCCTGTTCGAGGTGTCGCGGACCCTGACCAATGCCGGTCAGTGCTATCCCGTGCATCGGCAGTTGGGATCCGTCGTCAACGAGCGCTTCGTCCGTCGTCTGATGGAGCAGAACAGGATAGACGTTGTCTTTCATGCGGCCGCGTACAAGCATGTTCACTTGGTCGAGCAGAATGTTCGCGAAGGCATTCGCAACAACATTTTCGGAACCGAGGTCGTGGCCAGGGTCGCGTTCGAAAGCGGTGTCGACAAGTTCGTTTTCATCTCGACCGACAAGGCCGTGAACCCGACCAGCGTCATGGGCGCGACCAAGCGCATGGGCGAGCTGATCGTCCGCCGCTATGCCGACGAGGCCGAGGAAAAGGGAACCGGCCAGGATTTTCTCGCCGTTCGCTTCGGCAACGTCATCGGTTCCAGCGGCTCGGTGATCCCTCTCTTTACCCGGCAGATCGAGGCGGGCGGACCGGTCACGGTTACCGATCGCCACGTGACGCGGTATTTCATGGCGATTTCGGAGGCGGTCGAACTGATCGTCCAGTCGGCGGCGCTGTCCAGGGGAGGCGAGACCTTCCTTCTCGACATGGGCGAGCCGATCTCGATCTACGAGCTGGCGCGCGACATGATCGCGCTGTCCGGACGGCGGGTCAGGGATGAGGCCAATCCGGACGGCGACATAGAGATCGAGATCATCGGGCTCCGTCCGGGCGAGAAGCTGCATGAGGAGCTATGGTACGATACCGGCTCGACGATCCCGACGCGCCATCCGAAGATCATGATGGCCAAGCGGCTGACGAACGCCCATCTCGGGATAGACGACATCCTCTCCGGTCTCCGCAAGGGGCTGGAGGAGAAGGATGAGACCGAATTGCGGAGCTTCCTGCTCGAGGAAACGGCGCGGTTGAACCGAGCGCATCTCGACGGGCGGGACTCGCGGGTCATACCGCTCGCGTCGGCGGCGAAATTGTCCGGTCGCTAGAAGGGGCGTCGGCCATTGGCGCAATCCGGTCGGCCTGGGGCGCCGGAAGACTGTTGGTGGGGCAAACTACGCAATGACACTCGAGAGAAACTCGCCTCCGGAAATGCGCCGATGTTGAGCGCGCCGCTGGAATTTGATCCGCGCAGGATCTTCGGATCGCTGCGCGGAATGAACGGCATCAAGCGCAATGACCGGATCTGGGGGGTTCTTGCCGGGTTCGTCGCGCCGATCTTCGGCAGCGCACTCTCTGTCCTGCTCTGGGCCGCCTTCGTCTGGAACGTCATCTCGACGGCCGCCGGAAGATACCCGTTCCGGCTGGGCCGCGTCGCCATTGGCTGCGTGGCGGCGAGTGCGGCCTATGGCGGCGTGAAGCTCGGCTTCACCGTCTACCATTCGGGGCTGGAAGGCGCGCGCCACTGGCCGGGACTGCTGATCTTCTTTGCCCCCGTCTTCTACCTCTTGCGAGCGCGGATTTCCGACGGCCGGGCGCTTTTCGACATGTTCGTTCTCGGGGCCGGATTTTCCGTCGTCGTCGCGGCGCCGGCCTCGGCCGTCGAGATGCTGCTCGTCAATGGCCGTCCGGAATTGTTCTGCGGCAATGCGAACGTCTTTGCCGCCATGGCGGCGCTGTTCGGTTCCATCGGAACCCTGAACGTGATGGCATCCTCGAAACGGCGACGTTGGCTGGGCGTGCTCGCATTTTTCGCGATGGTATTCTGCGTCGTTGTCTCCGGCCGGCGCACCATGTGGCTGGCCTTGCCGTTTCTCTCGATGGTCGTCATGTGGGCGGCGGCCCACGCATTGCCCCGCCGCGTCGTCCTGTCCGGGGCTGCGGCCGCGATGGTGGTCATGTCGATCGGCCTCTTTGCGGGGGCCGACATGGTGCTGGACCGCGTGCGCGCGGTTGGCGAAGACATTGCGCAGATGGAGGAGGCCCGGAACTACGATTCATCCCTGGGCCTGCGCATTCTGTTGTATCGCGGTGCGTGGGAGGCGATACGGCACGCGCCGCTCGCCGGCTATGGCGTCGCGGACCGCATGGAAGCCGTGCGCGCTCACGTCCCCGAGCAGTACCGCCATCTCGTCCGCTTTACCCATCCCCACAATGCGTATCTCGCCGCTGTCGTGGACGCGGGTGTCGCGGGCCTTGTCGTCCTGCTCGTCATGCTGACCGCACCCGTATGGCTATCCCTCATGGCGCCCCGCGACGCTTCTTGGTCGCCGCGCCTTGCCGCGGGGATGATCGTCACGATCTGCTATGCCGTGAGCGGAACGGCCGGGATCATGTTCGAACATGACCTCATGGATGCTGCGTTCGTGACGCTTCTGGTCGTGATAGCGTCCTCGGCCACCCCCGGGAAGCTGGCCTGACAGGGGCGGCCTCGCGTCCGGCGCCTGTCGGCTATTCCCGGGCGATGACGCCCCAATCCTCCAGGTGACTGATGATCACGTCTGCCGCCTCCTCGGGAGAGGTCTTTGTCGTGTCGATCGTGATGGCCGCATTCTCGGGCCGCTCGTAAGGCGAATCGATTCCGGTGAAGTTCTTGATCTTCCCGTCGCGCGCCTTCTTGTAGAGACCCTTGACGTCTCTCTGTTCCGCCACTTCCAGCGGCGTGTCGACATGGACCACCTTGAACTCGTTCTCGCCCATCAGTTCGCGCGCCATACGGCGCTCCGCCCGGAACGGCGAGATGAAGGACACGAGGGTGATGAGGCCGGCGTCGGTCATCAGCTTCGCGACTTCCGCCACCCTGCGGATGTTTTCCACCCGGTCCGCGTCGGTGAAGCCGAGATCCTTGTTCAGCCCGTGGCGCACGTTGTCACCGTCCAGGATCGTCGTGTGCGCGCCGCGCGCGATCAGCTTGCGGTCGACGATGTTGGCGATCGTCGACTTGCCGGAGCCGGACAGGCCGGTGAACCAGAGCACGATCGGCTTCTGTCCCTTTATTGCGGCCCGGGTGGTCCGGTCCACGTCAAGCGCCTGCCAGTGCACGTTGGACGATCGGCGCAGTGCGAAATGGATCATTCCCATGCCGACGGTGGAGTTCGTGATCTTGTCGATGAGAATGAACCCGCCGGTATCCCGGTTGTCGTTGTAGGCATCGAACGGAATCGCGCGGTCCACCGAAATGTTGCAGACGCCGACCTCGTTCAGATCGAGCTCGTGCGCGGCTTCATGGGCCAGCGTGTTGACGTCGATCCGGTACTTGGGCCTGGTGATCGTGGCGTTCACCGTGGTCGTGCCGATCTTCAGGATATAGGGGCGGCCCGGGAACATCGGCTCGTCGGCCATCCACAGAATGGTCGTCTCGAACTGGGTCGCGACCTCGGTCGGGTCGCCGGCCGCGCAGATCATGTCTCCGCGCGAGATGTCGATCTCGTCTTCCAGCGTCAATGTCACGGACTGGCCTGCGACGGCCTCGTCGAGATCCCCGTCCATGGTGACGATGCGCTTGATCGTGCTTTCCTTCGCGGAGGGCAGCACCTTGATGCGGTCGCCCGGGCGGATGACGCCGGACGTGACGAAGCCGGAGAATCCGCGGAAATCGAGATTGGGCCGGTTGACCCACTGCACGGGCATGCGGAACGGCTTGCTTTGCGCGGCGTCGCGCACGCCGACGGTTTCAAGGTGCTCGAGCAGGGTTGGTCCCGTGTACCAGCCCATGGCCTCGCCGTGCTCGACGACATTGTCGCCTTCGAGCGCGGAAATGGGTATCGCGGTGATGTGCTCTATCCCGCCGAGCTCGCGCGCGAATGCGCGATAAGCGATCTCGATGTCGGAAAAGACCTGCTGCGAGTAGCCGACGAGATCCATCTTGTTGACCGCGAGCACGACATTCTCGATGCCGAGCCGTGACACGATGAACGAGTGACGCCTCGTTTGCGTGAGGATGCCCTTTCGCGCATCGATCAGGATGATGGCCAGGTCGGCGGTCGACGCGCCGGTTGCCATGTTGCGCGTGTACTGCTCGTGTCCGGGCGTGTCCGCCACGATGAACTTGCGTTTCTCCGTCGAGAAGAAGCGGTAGGCGACGTCGATCGTGATGCCCTGTTCGCGCTCCGATGCGAGGCCGTCCACGAGGAGGGCGAAATCGATACGGTCGCCCTGTGTGCCCATCTTCTTCGAGTCGGCTTCGAGCGCGGACAACTGGTCCTCGAAGATCAGCTTCGATTCATAGAGCAGGCGGCCGATCAACGTCGACTTGCCGTCGTCGACGCTGCCGCAGGTGATGAAGCGCAGCAGGGACTTTTCTTCCTGTGACTTCAGGTATGCTTCGATGTCTGAGGCGATGAGGTCGGATTTGTGCGCCATCAGAAATAGCCTTCCTGCTTCTTCTTCTCCATCGAGGCGGCCTGGTCGTGGTCTATGACGCGTCCCTGCCGTTCCGAGGTCGTGGTCAGGAGCATCTCCTGTATGATTTCGGGTAGTGTCGAGGCATCGCTCTCGATGCCGCCGGTCAGCGGGTAGCAGCCGAGCGTGCGGAACCGGACCATCTTTTCCTGCACGGTTTCGCCGGGCAGCAGCTCCATGCGATCGTCGTCAACCATGATGAGCACGCCGTCTCGCTCGACGACCGGCCTCTTGGCGGCGAAATAGAGCGGCACGATGTCGATCCCTTCCAGGTGGATGTACTGCCAGATGTCGAGTTCGGTCCAGTTCGACAGCGGGAACACCCGGATCGATTCGCCCTTGTTCTTCCGCGCGTTGAAGAGACGCCACAGCTCCGGGCGCTGGTTCTTCGGGTCCCACCTGTGCTCCGCGGTGCGGAAGGAGAATATGCGCTCCTTGGCGCGCGACTTTTCCTCGTCTCGCCGGGCTCCCCCGAACGCGACGTCGAACTTGTGCTTGTCGAGCGCCTGCTTGAGCGCCTGCGTCTTCATGACGTCGGTATGCACGGCAGAACCGTGAGTGAACGGACCGATACCCTGCCGTACGCCGTCCTCGTTGACATGCACGATCAGTTCGAGGCCGTGCTTCGCCGCGATCCGGTCCCTGAACGCGATCATGTCACGGAACTTCCAGGTCGTGTCGACATGCATCAGCGGGAATGGTGGTTTTGACGGATAGAAGGCCTTCAGCGCCAGGTGCAGCATGACGGCCGAATCCTTGCCGATGGAGTAGAGCATCACGGGATTGTCGGCCTCGGCGACAACCTCGCGCATGATGTGGATGCTCTCCGCTTCCAGCCTTTGAAGATGGGTGAGGGTTGTCATGCGGGAGTTGCTCCGTGAGATCGATACCGCACCGCATCTGCGGCGGGACACACTCAGATGCTCTTTATGGTGACCGGGATGGTGTATCGTGCTGTGGGCGATGCGGCTATGAAATAGGGGTTTCTGAACTTCGGTTTGCCGTAGCTAAGCGGCGAGCCGTCGCATGTCAAAACCCGGCCGCCGGCAGCTGACAGAACGGCGTGTCCGGCGGCAGTATCCCATTCCATCGTCGGTCCGAAACGGGGATAAATGTCCGCTTCTCCGGCGGCTACAAGACAAAATTTCAGTGACGATCCCGCATTGACGCAATTGCCGATTTTATTTTCCGAAATGAACAGTTCCGTGTCTTCCGTCATGTGCGAACGGCTCGCGACCGCAGTCAGATTCGCCTCGCAAGCGCGGACCCGGATCTCGCGTGATGTGCCATCCTCGTCGATCTCGTAGGCGCCGCCGCTCGACGTGCCGACGAACATCCTGCCCGCTGCCGGGGCATGAACGATGCCGGCGACGGGATGGCCGTCCTCGATCAGCGCAATGTTGATCGTGAATTCGCCGGTCTTGTTGATGAATTCCTTCGTGCCGTCGATCGGATCCACGAGGAAGAAGCGTCCGCGGCCCGGTTCGATGCTCTGGGTAGCCGCGCGTTCTTCGGTGACGACGGGTATTTCCGGATATCGTTCGGTCAGGGCGGGAAAGAGCAGGTTGTCCACCGCGAGGTCCGCTTCCGTCACCGGGCTGTTGTCTTCCTTGATCGCGACGTCATGTTTGCGCGAATAGATCGCCATGGCCGTGTCGCCGGCCTGGCGCGTTATCTGCATGAGATCCTGGATGGGGAAATCGGTCATTGGGGCACCCGCGGAAGGGAGAATGATGGATGCCGGCGACTATTTAGGCATCGGCGCCACGCGAACAACCCGATGGTTGCCTGTTTCGTAACGTGTCCACCAGTAAAAGGGACCGGCCCGGGCGGGCTTTTCCGTGGAGCTTACGTCTTTCGTCATTTGTTTGTATGTTGCGGCGCGAAAACTCCATGCCGTAAGGTAATCCCGCTCACAACCACAGGAGGCATCCGACCGACATGGCCAAACCCGTTCGCAAAGCCGTAATACCCGTCGCTGGACTGGGAACACGGTTCCTACCGGCAACGAAGGCGCTTCCCAAGGAGATGCTGCCCGTCGTGGACCGGCCCGTTGTGCAATATTGTGTCGACGAAGCATTCGAGGCCGGTATCGAGCATGTCATCTTCGTGACGGGGCGGGGGAAGGTCCTGATCGAGGACCATTTCGACTATCAGTACGAACTGGACGCAACCCTGCGGCAAAGAGGCAAGGACGCTGCAGCAGAGCGGCTTGACAGGGAAACGCCCGGCGCCGGGCAGGTCAGCTTCACCAGGCAACAGAAACCGCTTGGCCTCGGTCACGCTGTCTGGTGCGCTCGCGACATTGTCGGCGACGAGCCGTTCGCGGTCCTGCTCCCGGATATGGTGATGGACGGCAAGCCGGGCTGCCTGAAGCAGATGATGGACGCCTATGACGAGGTCGGCGGCAACATCATCTCGGTCCAGGAGACGACGCCGGAGCTTGCGCACAAATACGGCATCGTTGCTACCGGCCCGGAGAAGGGAAGGGCCTTCGAGATCACCGACATGGTGGAGAAGCCGGCCCCCGGCACGGCACCGTCCAACCTCTACATCAACGGTCGCTACATCCTGCAGCCGGGCATCATGGACCGTCTGGCCAACCAGGCTACCGGCGCCGGCGGCGAGATCCAGTTGACCGATGCGATGCTGGCCATGATGAAGTCGGAGCCCTTCTACGGAATTGCGTTCGACGGACGCACCTATGACTGCGGTTCCAAGTTCGGATTCCTGGAGGCCAACATCATGTTGGCTCTGAAACACGAGGATGTGCGCGACGAGCTCGCGGATCTGATCAAGTCGCTCGATCTGTGAGGATGCGCTAGAATCGCCGCCTCAGGATCATGTGCCTGACGCATTGATGTGGAAGACCACAGGCATTGCCGGGAAGGGCGACGCGGATGCGCCTCGCATGCATCCGCGGTTGCTTTCCCGGCGTCTTTGGTGAAGAAGGGGGCGGAATCGCGGGCGGAATTGTCCCGCGCCTGAACTCTGGAATTCGATGCCGATACCGCCCCCCAATGTTGCCCTGACCGGCCTTGCCGCGGAACTGCAAGAGCGCGCCTTGTCGGACAAGCCGATCCGTATCGGACTTGTCGGCACGGGCGAGATGGGCACCGACATCTTCACGCAGGTGGCGCAGATGAAGGGCATCTGCGTTGGCGCCGTTGTGGAACGCACGCCCGGCAGGGCGGCTCTGGGCGCGGAACTGGCCTATGGCGAAAAGGGCCATACCTGCGAAGTATCCACCCACGACCAGATGTCCGCCGCGATGGAAGCCGGCAAGATCGCCGTTACGCAGGACATGGATCTCGCGCTCTCGCACGGCATGATTGACGTTGTCATCGACGCCACGGGCGTGCCCGAGGCGGGGGCGGATATCGGCATGCGGACGATCCGCCACGGCAAGCATCTCATCATGATGAATGTCGAATGCGATGTCTGCATCGGCCCGTACTTGAAGCACGAGGCCGACAAGGCCGGCGTGATCTACACGCTCGGCGCCGGGGACGAGCCGTCGTCATGCATGGAACTTATCGAGTTCGTCACCGCCATGGGCCATTCGGTGGTCTGTGCCGGCAAGGGTAAGAACAACCCCCTGAACTTCGACGCGGTCCCCGACGACTATCAGGAGGAAGCCGACCGGCGGAACATGAATGTCCGGATGCTGGTCGAGTTCGTCGACGGTTCCAAGACGATGGTCGAGATGGCGGCGATCGCAAACGCCACGGGGCTGGTTCCGGACGTGCCGGGCATGCACGGACCGCGCGCGACCGTTGACCAGCTTTCCTCGGTACTGATTCCGCGGGAGGATGGCGGCGTTCTTTCGAAGCCCGGCTGCGTGGACTACTCCATCGGCAAGGGCGTCTCTCCCGGCGTGTTCGTCATCGTGAAGGCGGAGCATCCGCGGATCCACGAACGCATGGCCGATCTCAAGATGGGCGAGGGACCCTACTTCACCTTTCACCGTCCCTACCACCTGACCTCGCTCGAAGTGCCGCTGACGGCGGCGCGGGTCGTCCTGCACGGCAGGCGAGACATGGTGCCCCTGCCGCGCCGCGTGGCCGAGGTTTGCGCGGTCGCCAAGCGCGATATTGCCGCGGGCGAGACGCTCGACGCGGTCGGTCAGTACTGCTATCGCTCCTGGACGCTCACCGCAGAGGATGCGAAGCGCAGCGGTGCCATTCCCTGCGGGCTTCTAGAGAACGGCACCGCGCTGAAACCGATAGCCAAGGGCGAATTGCTCACCTGGGAAAATGCGAAGCCGAAAGAGGGATCCCTGATTGCCGAATTGCGCGCGCGCCAGGATGCCTTGTTCGCCTGATGGGCAATCACGAGTTGAAATGGGCCTTTCTGCCGCCAAGTTTCACTGCAAGTTGCCTGGCTCGCTTGTCGTCGGGGCACCATATCGGCTAAG
Organism: Oricola thermophila; assembly: GCF_013358405.1. Lineage (NCBI taxonomy): Bacteria > Pseudomonadati > Pseudomonadota > Alphaproteobacteria > Hyphomicrobiales > Ahrensiaceae > Oricola > Oricola thermophila. The sequence goes on along the minus strand of NZ_CP054836.1, from coordinate 2,048,174 downwards.
GCTGAGCGTCAACACGGACTGATGAATTGAGTACTTCTCCGCTGCATACGCCCATTCTCGACGGCATCACCGATGTCGCGCGCCTGCGCGATCTCGAAGAGAGGCTGCTGCCGGACCTTGCGCAAGAGGTGCGTTCGGAGATGATCGATGCCGTGTCGCGCACGGGCGGCCATCTCGGTGCCGGCCTCGGCGTCGTCGAGCTGACCATCGCGATCCATTACGTGTTCCAGACGCCGCATGATCGCCTGATCTGGGATGTTGGCCACCAGTGCTATCCCCACAAGATACTGACCGGGCGCCGCGACCGTATTCGCACCTTGCGCCAGGAAGGGGGGCTTTCGGGGTTCACCAAGCGCACGGAAAGCGAGTTCGATCCCTTCGGCGCGGCCCATTCGTCGACATCCATTTCCGCCGGTCTCGGAATGGTCGAGGCCGCGCGCCTGCAGGACATTCCGCGCCACGTGATTTCCGTCATCGGGGACGGCGCCATGTCGGCGGGCATGGCCTACGAGGCCATGAACAATGCCGGCTCGCTGAATGCGCGCCAGATCGTCATCCTGAACGACAACGACATGTCCATCGCGCCGCCCACCGGCGCAATGAGCGCCTATCTGGCGCGGCTCGCTTCGGGCTCCACCTATATGGGAATCCGCGATCTTGGAAAGCGGCTGACCGCCTATCTCGGGCGCCGCATGGACCGCGCGATCACCCGTGCAGTCGAGCACGCCCGCGGCTATGTCACCGGCGGCACCTTGTTCGAGGAACTCGGTTTCTACCATATCGGCCCGATCGACGGCCATGACCTGCCGACATTGCTGGCGGTCCTGCGCAACGTGCGCGACAACATGTCCGGTCCGGTGCTGATCCACTGTGTCACGCAGAAGGGCAAGGGCTATGCGCCGGCCGAGCAGGCCGCGGACAAGTACCACGGCGTCAGCCGCTTCGATGTCATCACCGGCGCCCAGGCAAAGCCGAAGCCCAACGCTCCGAGCTACACCAAGGTGTTCGGAGAGTCGCTCGTGCAGGAAGGCCGCGAGGACGATCGGATCGTCGCGATCACGGCGGCCATGCCGTCGGGTACCGGCGTCGACATCTTCGAGAAGGAGTTCCCCGACCGCACCTATGACGTCGGCATAGCCGAGCAGCATGCCGTGACGTTTGCCGCCGGGATGGCGGCGGACGGCATGAAGCCGTATGCGGCGATCTATTCGACCTTCCTGCAGCGCGCCTACGACCAGGTGGTCCACGACGTGGCGATCCAGAAGCTGCCCGTGCGCTTTCCGATCGACCGTGCCGGTTTCGTGGGAGCGGACGGCGCGACCCATGCGGGTTCGTTCGATGTTGCGTTTCTCGCCTGTCTTCCCGGCTTTGTCGTCATGGCGGCGGCCGACGAGGCGGAACTGAAACACATGGTGCGGACCTCGGCGGCTTACGACGAGGGCCCGATAGCGTTTCGCTATCCTCGCGGCGAGGGTGTCGGCGTGGAACTGCCGGAGCGGGGAGAGGTGCTTGAAATCGGCAAGGGACGCGTATTGCGGGAGGGAAGCAAGATCGCGATCCTTTCGCTGGGCACGCGGCTGAAGGAAGCCCTGCTGGCGGCGGAGGAGCTGGAAAGCTATGGCCTGCCCGCGACCGTGGCCGATGCGCGTTTCGCCAAGCCGCTCGACCGGGAACTGGTCTCGCGCCTGGCCCGTGAGCACGAGGTGCTGATTACTGTCGAGGAGGGGTCCGTCGGCGGTTTCGGCAGTCATGTCCTGCAGTACCTTGCGGAGAACGGCTTGCTCGACGGCGGCCTGAAGGTTCGCCCGCTGGTCATGCCCGATGCCTTCGTGGATCAGGCGAAGCCGGAACGCATGTACGAGCTCGCCGGTCTCGACAGGGCGGGCATCGTGCGAGCGGCCTTGTTGGCGCTTGGCCTGGACGCGGCAAAGCCGGTCGATCTGCGCGCCTGACCGGTTCCGCCGGGCTAGTAGTCCTTCTCGAAGAATATGCCGAGCTTGGAGTCGCCCTCCGTGTCGACGGTACCCCTTGCCGTCAGGCTGTCCGTGATGTCGAGATTGATCGACGCCTCGCCGCCGCTTTGGCCCGCCTCGACATCGAGATAGACATTGTCCTGGACATACTTGCCGGCGCGTACCCCGATATTGCCATCCTTGTCCTGGGTGATGTCGAGATCGTCGACTCCGATACCCTGCCGGATCCTCTCGGACAGTCCGGCGCCGCTTCCGCCGCTGGCAAGAGACGCGGCCGCGGTGGCGAGGTTGGCGATCTGCAGGGGCGACAGGCTGGAAATGCTCTTTCCGAACAGGACACGGGCGAGAATCTCGTCTTCCGGCAGTTCGGGGGACGAGGAGAGGTCCAGCGACAGGTCCGATGCCCTTCCGGACAGGCCGACATAGGCCAGGATACCATCGCCGCTCGTCTGCGCTTCCAGGTTGAGCATGGGGTCGAGCGAGCCGGTCAGGGTTATGCTGCCCTCGGTGAGCTGAAGTCTCTTGCTCAATATCGAAAGACGCCCGCGGATGAGGTTGAAGGCGCCGACCGGCTGTGGATTGTCGAGTGGTCCGGACACGCGCACGCGCCCTCCAAGCTCGGCATCGATTCCGCGCCCGCGAACGAATATCCGGTTGGGCGAGTTCACGACGATGTTCAGGCGTACCGGTGCCTGGACGGTGGTGTCGCCGGTCTTCGGCAGCACGGCGGCGATGCGGTCGAGGGTCCGCAGGGTGCCGGAATCCGGCGCGACATGACGAACGGGAAGAAGGTCGACCTCGCTGCCGATCGTTTCGGGTACGGTGATTTCCGTACCGAGAAGATCGATCTGGCCGGAGAGAAGTGGTCCTGCCGTCAGCGGTCCGGAAAGCGCCAGCTTCCCGGACAGCGTCGTGCGGATGGTCTCACCGTCCGAATAGGTGGCGTTCGAAAGTGCAATATCGAGATCGGCGGGCAGCGTACCGGCAAGACCGATCGTCCCGCTGACCGATAGGCTCCCGCCGCCGACCCGGCCCGTCAGGCGGGTGATGGAGATTGTATTGCCGCGCAGTCCCGCCAGTCCGGTGATGTCCGTAATCTTGAGGTTTGCCTGCGGATCGGTTGCGCTTGCGCCCGAGAGCGAAAACAGGCCGTCTGCGCTTGGCGAGGCAAGTGATCCGCCGAGGGTGGCATCGGCGCGAATGGTGCCGGTGAGTTGGGTGCCGCGTTCGGCGAGGAACCGTTCGGCGAGGCCGAGCGGTGCGCTGCCGGCAATGCGAAGCGACAGTCCGGGACCGGAGAGCGGAATGGTCCCGGAACCGCTGAAGTCGAGGTTCTGCGCGTTCCGTGCGGAGAACTGCGACAGGCGAACGGTATTGCCCTGGTAGCTCCCGGTTGCCGAGACAGAGACGGGAGCGATCGCATTGGCGCGCAGCGCGGCGGCCGTCAGCTCCGATCCCCGAACATCGAATGAAACATTGGGACTGTCCGACGGTCCCGTGATCGTGGCGGTGCCGTTGAGCGCTCCCGATGCGTCGGAAAGTGCCAGCGCGGCCACCGTCGAGATGTCCGGAGCGGCAATGCTGAATTGGCCGTTCGTCTTTCCCTCCGCGATCGAGAGTTCGCCCGTGAGAGTCGCCGATCCGACCCGGGCGGAAAGGTCCTTCAGGGACAGGGTGTCCGTGCTACGTGCGAGAATCGCCGAAATGTCTATGGCATCGCCGCCGACCAGCCCATCGCCGGCAAGGGTTCCGGCAAGCGTTTCCTCCTCGATCTGGCCATCGAAGGAGAGTTCCGCGCTCGGCACGGCGCGGCCGGAAAGTCGCGCGTCCGTGAGCGTCAGTTGCGAGACCAGGTCATATGGCGTCGCACGCCGGGAACCGTCCGGCTTGTCGAGCGAGGCGTCGAATGTCAGTCGGCCGGCGGCATCGTCGATCACGGCCGCGAGTTCGGGAATTTCCCCGTACACGCGCAAGGCGGCGCTCCGGGTCGCGTAGGTTCCGTCTACGCGCAGGTTCATCTGGTCGTTTGCAAGGTTCAGGTCGCTGAAGCGCAACCCGTCGGCGGAGCGGGAGGCGCCGCCGGTAAGTTTCGTGTCTCCGGCAAGCAGGCGGTCAGCCGAATCCTGGCCGATGCGGGCGCCGCTCAGCGTGCCGTCGAAGGTCAGGTCGAACGCGCCGCCGGCAATTGCGATACTGCCATTTGCGGCGAGGGCAGCTTGGCCCGCAAGCGTGCGCCCGGCAATCAGCGAGAAGGCGTTCAGGTCCTGTGCCTCGACCTGTGACGTGCCCTTGAAGACGAGGTTCTCGATCAGTCCGCGCGCTGTCAACCGCATTGTGTCGCCGGTGATGGCAGCATTCTCGATGCGCAGGGGATTGTCGGTCGACCAGTTTCCTTCGGCGGAAACGTCGAGCTGATTGCCGACGGCGCCCGCGACCGCCGGATCGTCCGCGCGGAAGCCGCGTGCTTCGGCGTCAATCCCGAAAGTGAGCGCCCTGTCGGCTGGCGCGTCCAGTCCGGCAATGTCCCCGTCACCCGCGATGAGGACCTCTTCGATGGTCCCTCCGGGGAATGCGATGTCGCTCACAGCGCCGTCGAGTTTCCAGCTGTTGGGGCTGTCCGTCCCGTAGCGCAGCGTGATCGCACCGTTCCCTACGGTGACCGGATCGCCGGACAGCGGTAGCCTGACCGGCGCGGCGTCCGCGCTGCGAAGCGTGATGTCGGCGGACAGTTCGCGGGGAAAGCCGCCGGCGAGAATGGAGCCTGAAGCATTGATGTCCAGCGCACCGCTGTCGAGTGCGAGCCGTCGGATCTCGAAGCCGTTCTCCGCGTGCATCACCACATCGGCGGTCAGCGCGGTTTCGGGGCCGAAGAAGGCCCGGTGTTCTTCCGGAAGAATGCGCGAAATCGGTCCCGAGAGGTCGAACCTCAAGAGCCGCTCCGAAGAGCCGTTGGCGCCGGTCACGACCAGTTCGCCGTCGGCGGTCCGTTCTCCGCCCACGTCGAATGTCAGCGCGGCATTGAAACGCTCCAGTTCTCCCGAGCCTTCGACGGTCAGCGCCACGTCCGGGCGATCCGGGATGTTGAGAAGGTTGGCGACGACGCCATCCGCCGGTTCTTCCAGCGAAAGCGCGATGTCGAGTTGCGTCGAACCCGCCTCGTACGCGGCCTCCAGTGACAGCCGTCCGCCGGGGCCGTCGAGACGCTCGATATCCAGAATCGTGTCGAGCGATCCGCCTTCCAGCGACAAACGCCCGGCCAGCGACAGGACGGAGGCAAGGCCGAAAACCGGTTCGCCGAAGCGCGCTTCCGGCACCGTCAGTTCCCCGATCGTCACGGAAACGGGAAGTTCCGGGAACTGGAGGCCGGCCGATTCCGGTGCGGGCGCGCTATCGTCCGGCCGCGGCATGCGCGGCCAGTCAATGCGTTCCGCGGTCAGGCTCTCGATGTTCAGTCGTCCCCGGAGCAGGGCGCTGCGCGTCCACTGCAGGCGCGGATTGACGATGGTCAGCCAGACCCCGTCTTCGTCTGCAATCGTGATGCTTTCGAAGCGGACATCCGAAGAGAGCGTCCCCCGTATCCCGTTCAGCCGGATCTGCCGGTTCGGGGCGGACAGTTGCTCTTCCACGTAGAGGATGAGCCGGGATTTCTCCGCCTCGTCGGAATCTTGCGGGCGTGCGGGCGCCGCTGCCCAGGCTAGCAGTGCCAGCGGCAGTAAGATGAGGAGGAGTCTGCGCGCGATGGTCATCAGAAGGCCTGTCCGATCCCCGCATAGATGCCGAAAGCCGGATCTCCGCTCTGTCGGTTGAGCGGTACGGCCGCGTCCAGTCGCAACGGTCCGAGGCCGGTATTGTATCGCAATCCGATTCCCGCGCCGATGCGTATGTCACCGGAGAAGTCGGGAATCGAGCCGTTGTTGACATGGCCGATATCGGCGAAGCCGACGATGCCGATCGTGTCGGTTATGTCCTGGCGGATCTCCGCCGAGGCTTCGAGCAGCGATCGTCCGCCGGAGGTGCCGCCGGATACATCGACCCCGATGCCGCGATAGGCATAGCCGCGCACCGAAGTGCCGCCACCGGCCAGGAACAGTTCGTCCTGCGGTATCTGGGAAAGGGAGGCCCCGAATATGGTCCCGGCCTTGAGCCGTGCCGCGAGCACGGTCCGCTCTTCCGCGCCGAGTGCGTGGTAGGCTCGCAGTTCGGCTTCCAGCTTGCCGACCGCGTTGCCGAATTCCCATTCGTAGAACGGCTTTCCTGTGAAGCGCGCATGGAACCCGCTGGTCGGGTCGAGCTTGCTGTCGCGTGTGTCGTATTCGATGCCTGCCTCGAGACCGGCGACACCGAAGCGGCGCACACCGAACACGTCGTCATACTCGCCATAGGTGACGAAGGTGCCGATCCGTCCGGTCAGTTCGTCGGAGAAGAAATGGTTGGCGTAGACGGAAGTCGAACCGCGGTTCTTGCTGTAGAGGTCGAGCACCTCGCGTTCGAAGAAACCGCCGATGACAATGTCGGTATCGGGCGTGAAGCGGCCGGGAAGGGTGAGCTCGCTGCCGAGAAAATAGTCGAACTCGTCAAAGCTCGCCGTCGATCCGATGCCCGATATCCGGCCGTCGAAACGCAGCCGCTCGGCGCGCCCGAACAGGTTGCGGTGCAGCCAGAACCCTTCCAGCCCGGCACCGTCGACGGTGGACACGGTCGCGCCCATGCCGATGCGGCGCAGCTTGGACTCCCGCACCGTGAGCGTGAAGGGCAGCGCGCCGTCCGGGCCGATCCTGTCGGCCTCCTTCAGGGAAACCGAGCTGAACACGCCGAGGCGCTGCAGCCGCTGTTCGGCCCGCTTCAGATCGTCCGGATCGTATTCCGCTCCCGCGGCGAGTCCGGTCTGGCGCGCGACGAAGCTCGGACGCATGCGCTCCGTGCCTTTGACCGTGACCGGGCCGTAGCTGGCGCGCTCGCCGGGTTCGATTTCGAGCGTCACGTTGAGTTCGCCGGCATTGTGGTCGGCGGTAACCTTCCGGCTCGCGACGCGAGCTTTCGCATAGCCCTGCTGGCGCCATGCGTCGGTGGCGAGCCGCCCGGCCTTGTTCACCGCCGTCGCACGGGCTGGCGCGCCGGTGAGAAAGCCTTCCCCGGCAGGGTCGGCGACGCGGTCGCGGCGTGTCGTCGCCACGGGTGCGCGGTTGACGATCTCGGTACGCCCGAAGCGGAAGGGCGGGCCGGCCCGTACCGTGATCGTCAGCTGCGCGGAATCCGGCAATTCGGTTCCGGCGGGAAGGTCGGCGATCTCGCGGCCGTTCCACGAGATCGAGATCTCGGCGTCGTAGCGCGCCTCGATGTAGAGGGCGGCCAGGATGCGCCGGTAATCGGCCTTGGCGCGTGTCAGCAGCCCGGCCGATCCAGCGGCCGGCTTGTCGCGTTCCTGCCAGACGAGGGAGGCGTTGCGCACGGCCTTTTCCAGTTCGGGGTCGGGACTGCCGTCCGTCAGCACTTCCAGCGTGGCAGTGTAGGGTTTCGGGGCGATCAGGCCCTGGTCGTCGTCTTGCCGGCATGTGCCGAAGAGGCATATGCCCAGGAGTTCGAACGCGGCGGATGGCATCGGAGCGAGGGCGCATCCGGCGGCAATGGCAGCCGCGAGGCGCGCGCGCGGGATTGCGCTGCGCAACCGGGAGCAGGCTCCCATCAAATAGTTCAAAACTCTCGAAACCGCCAAAACGCTGCCTGCTACCCGCTGTACCCGAACAAAACATTCTTCCCGGCGAAATTCGTCAAGAAGCTGGCGCGCACGGCCGCTTTCGGCGATTTCGGTGGCCCGGACCATCCCTGCGGGCGGAAGTCTGGCGCAAAACGGTTAACACGAGATTCGATTCGTTTACCACAACGGCGTGGTTCGGGCCGCCGTTGCGGGGATCGGCGGGGCGCGGTTCAGTCCAGCAGACCCGCCCGGATCGCCTTGGCAACCGCATGGGCGCGGTTCGTCGCGCCGAGCTTGTGGCACGCGGCGCTCAGGTAGTGATTGACCGTGTGTTCGGAGAGCTTGAGGATCGCGGCGATTTCCTGGCTGGTCTTGCCGCTGGATGTCCATTGCAGGCATTCGCGTTCGCGCGCGCTCAACAGGTTTTCCAGCCCCGATCCCGTGTCCCCGATTTCGGCGATCTGCGCGTACACCAGGTTGGCATAGTAGCTGATCTCCATCAGTTCGGCTTCCGACGGCGTTTCGCGATTGCCGGACAGGCTCACGATACCGCGCTGGCCCGATGCCTGCTGGACCGGGATCGTGACGCTCATTTTGATCCCGAAGCGACCGAACAGATCCACGTAGTCGTTGTCGGAAAGAACTGGCGATTGCGGGTCGCTTTCGCCTGCTCTCCATATGTACGGCCGGGTGCTCTTCCGCGACGCGTGGATCACCGGGCATTTCGCAAGAAGTCCGTTTTCGTCAAAGGCCGCTACCATCTCGGACGGCCAGTTGCTCACGATGGAGATCGCGGTGATCTTGCTTTCACCCGGTTCCGGAAGGCGTGCGATCAGGAAGTGCCCGAAACGATGGGCTTGGACCAACTCCCGCACCAGACGAAGTATGTCGTAGTTGGTTTTGCACTCGGAGATGCGATCCGCGAAATTCGATAGGGGAAGCTCGCGGGCGGGGGCTGCATTTTGCGCCATAGGTTGATTTTCCGACTTTGTTTCGCGCTGTGGCAATTTGATTACGAAACCGTGCTGAGTTGAATTGCAAAAGGTTGCCCCGCGCTTTGGGCGTAACTGCACACCGGCCTTGCCGGTAACGGTACGCTCACGCGCGGAAATGAAACGCGAAGTTGTAGGAAATACAGCATAACGGCTAATGGGGCGGCTAAGAGTATAATGTGTCAAATTCAAGGCTAGCATTCGCTCCGGAATGCATTCCGCGACGTATTTGCCCGCGCGCATTGGTGTTTGATTTTCGGAAAAGGTGAGCGTCGGTTTATTACGGCATGAATACAGCACGACTTCCGCAGCCGGAGTGTCGTTGCACATTGCGGGTGATGCTGCTGCGAATGCGAAACCGTGGTTCGGACTTAAGCTGTGAACAACCTGCGGGCGGCGGATATCCGCCGTCGGCTTTCGACGTCTTCATGCATTCGCGGGAAATTGGTCGGAGTGGCAGGATTTGAACCTGCGACCCCCTCGTCCCGAACAACCGACGCTGCCGGGAATGCGGGCGCGATTTGCCGTATTCTGCTGGTTTGTTCCGTATCTGTTCACGGAAAGCCGAGCTCTTACTGTGGGGTATCTGTGGGGAGGTCATGGTCGAAACGATAACTATCCCGCGTGACGCATATGAATTCGATTGCACCCGTTATCCGGAGATGGAGAGGCTTGCAATCGAATTCAGCCGGGAGATCGCGGGCCCGAAGGGAGGCAGACCTTCCCTTCCGGATCCCATCCGGATTCTCGAGATGGCGCATGCCATGCTGAAAGCGGCCGTCGAACCCCCGCCGGCAACGATCGATGGCGAAGTCGTCGAGGATGGAAATGCGGTTTGAACGCTGAGGACCATAATCCTGACGTCGGGAAAATGGCCCCCTGATGCCTGTCCTACGCCGCTGCGGGGTAGCCTATATCGAAGGATAGTGGATGCCCGATAGCTGCAAACGCCTCTTCCAGCTGATCCAGTTGAGACTTGTGGTCCAAAATGAACAGCCGGTCGACAGAGTTGCGATGCCGCCCCAGCCGTCGGGCCAATTCCGCGCGTGTTATGCCCTGTTCGCGGCAAAGCATGTAGAGGCATGCCTTGAGAAAGATCAGTGCCGACAGCCCGACGTAACGGCCTTTTCCGTTTGTTTCCGTGAGCGGTGGCGGAACGTCTTCTCCGTCCGCCATGCGGGCGGCAATAGCCTCTTCGATCGCCTTCAGGCCGTTTCGGCATGCCTCTTCTTGGGTGTCGCCGTAAGTCGTCACTTCCGGGAAATCCGGGGCGGTGACAAGCCAGGTACAAGTGCCGTCCTCCAACTCATCCATTGAGAGGGTTACTTCATACCAGTAGGCCATCACTTGATCTCCAGATCTTTCAGGATTTTTGCTACGAGCCCCTTCGGAAGCTCTTTGTTGCTGCCATGGTTCGGCATAATTGTTTTTCTTTTGCCGCGCCTGACAGTCTGATGTCCGCTGCCTCCGCGATGGTTTTCGAACTTGCATCCATGCTTTTTCAAAAGCCGCTTGAGTTCGGCTGAATTCATAGATAGCGCCTGTTACAGAGGTGTGGAAGTCAACAGATGTGTAACATCAAAATCCTTAACGTCAAGAAAACGGGATCATTCCGTGTTCCTGCGTGTTCGAAGGTATGTCTCCAAGTTCGCGCGCGCAAGCTTCTCGGGGGGGCGATCGAGCGTGGCTGGCCGGTTTGAATCTGGCAGTCTTTGCACTGGTTGAGGCTTTCGTCGCGATCCCCGAGCGTGACGGCCCGCATCTGGTCCGAATGCCGGCCGCCACGCGTTGGCGTAGGGGGATGCCAACGGCGGCGCATCTATTATGAGTCGCCGGCTTTCGCCAGCCCCCGCGAAACATAAAATTTCTCACCGCGCCTGGACGGCAAGGTCGGGACTAGCTTCGCATGTGGATGCGCCGGAACACGGGCTATGCCGCGCCTTCTGTCCGATTGGCCGGATTGCGGCCGATCGCGTCCGCTGCGCGGCGGAGATAGTCGGGGTGGTGATGGCCGTAGTTGCGCTCCAGCGTCTCGACGGTCATGCCAAGATAGCCGGCGGCCTCCCACATGTCGACGCCGGCCTGCATCAGCCATGTCGCCGCCGTGTGCCGCAGGACGTGCGGTGTCACGTCCGGCCCGAGGCCTGCCTCGGCGCGTGCCGAGCGAAAGGACTTCGACACGCGGCAGACCGGCCGTCCGCGCCATTCGACGACCCATGTCGCCTCCGGATCGATCCTGCGCCAGCGCCGCATGTGGGCCAGCAACCGGGCGGGCAGGGGGACGGGTGGCGCGCGCTTGCGGGTTTCGCGCTTCGCCGGCGGCTTGCGGTAATACAGGCCGGCCTCGAGATCGATCCATCCGGCGTCGTCGCGGCGCTCCCATGCCGCGGAGCAGACATTGCCGGCGCGCGAACCGGTATAGAGTGCGACCAGGATGAAGCGCGCCAAATGCTTTCCGTCTCGGCGCCGCGTTTCCTCTCCCATCCATTTCTGCCGGCTGTTCCAGGCGGCGCGCAACAGCGCCGCGGCCTCGGCGCGCGTCAGCCATCGCTCGCGTCGCGGCGGCTTCTGCGGCAGCTGTATCGCCGGGACGGCATCGACCATCCCCTCGCGCCTGCCCCAGTTCATGGCCGCGCGCAGATCCTCAAGCTCCCGGCGTCCGGCGACCGCGGGCCGGGATGCGGCGTAGTCCCGGCAAGCCTTCCCGGCGATCTCTCCCGGTTTCATCTGTCCGAAATGCGTGAGCAGCCGAATCGCCCTGGCCGCCGTTTCCCTCGGCCGGGACTGGCCGGCCGCCGTGGCGCGCAGCCATGCGTTGATGATGTCGGCGACGAGTATCTCTTCCTTCGGCCCCGCGTCCGCCAGCGGGTCGTGCTTGCGCGTCAGGTAATCGGCAAGCCATCTTTCAGCGCCCGCGCGGTCATCAGGGCCGCATCCAGTCGACAGGAGGCGGTTGCCGTCGCGGACGAACCATCCGGCCGCGGACCTGAGCGTTCCGTCGGCCTTGCGGCTTTCGGGCCGGAAGTACAGGCGGGCGCCTTTCTGAGGCCTTGGCATCTTGCGAGCATCTCCTGGATCGCGCGCAAGGTGCAATATTCCTTGCCGGCAATCAATGCCGTCTCGAGCCGCCCGGCGTCGCGCTCCCGGCGCAGGCCGGAGACCGTCATCCCGCCGTCCGGGAAGGCGATCTCGGCCGCGCGCTTCAGCCGTAGCGGCGTATCCATGTCGATACCGGGCGGGAGGATCATGACGGGATCCTCATCGGCATGACGACGGAGAGAAGGCTGAAGCCGTCCGGCTGGCGTTCCGGCTCGAACAGGACCGGCGACAATGCATCCCGCAGCGATATCGACGTCTTGTCGCAATCCAGCGCGTCCACCGTGCCGGCCAGGTAGTCGACATTGACACCGAGCGAGATCGGTTCGCCGTCGAGGTCGGCCTGGACGTCCTCCGCCGCCTCGCCATTGTCCATGTCGCGCAGGTTGAGCGTCATGGCGCCGTCGGCGATATCGATCCTGATCGCCTTCTCCCGCTTGTCGGAGACGGCGGATATCCGCTTGCATGCCTCGACGAGCTGGCGGCTGTCGACGCCGAGACGCTTGTCGTTCCCGGTCGGGATCACGCGGCGATAGTCCGGATACTGGGCCGCGATCAGTTTCGTTTCGATGACGGTGCCATCGGCCGAAAGCCGCCAGCCGTCCGCGCTGGCGGCGACGGACACGGGGTCGTCGCCGGCCTTGTCGGCAAGCTGGCGCAGCAGGCGGCATGCCTTGGACGGAACGATGGCGGCGGGGAAGGGGCCGTAGTCCTCGAAGCTTTCCGCAGGGATGACGATGCGTGCGAGCGTCTTGCCGTTGGTTGCGACCGCGACCAGCGATGGCTCGCTGTCCTCGCCGCCGTGGTGGAAATGGATGCCGTTGAGGTAGTATCGCGTTTCCTCATCCCCGATGGAGAACAGGCAGGCGTCCACCGCGCGGGCGAGCAGGCGGCCCGGCATTTTCCACTCGATGTCGTATTGCGGCGGCGAGGTTTCCGGGAAATCCGAAGCGGGCAGGCTGTGCAGCCTGAAGCGCGAGCGCCCTGCGGTGATCGTCGCATCGGCATCCTGCGCCCTGACGGCGATCTCGGCGGCCTCGGGCAAGCGGTTGACGATGTCGTAGAGGCGCGCAAGCGGCAGGGTTATGCCCTCCCGGGAAGCTTCTCCCGAAACGGTCTCGGCCGTCGCGGTCACGCGGATGTCGAGATCGGTTGCCGTCACGGCAATCCGGCCGTCATCGGCCTGCGCAATCAGCGCGTTCGAAAGTATGGGTATGGTATTGCGCCTCTCGATCGCGGCGCGGACGGCGGCGATGGCCGGGAGAAATTGCGATCGGTGGATGGTGAATTCAGTCATTGGTGTTCCCCGGTGTTTCGGCGATCCATTGGACGGGCGCGGCGGCGCGTTCGCCTGTCGCAGCGGCCGCCAGCATGGCGATGCCGATCGATGCGATCGTCCAGGCAAGCGCCGCGAGAACGGCGCGCGCCGCGCGCTGGCGCCTCCAGCGGGCATGTTCCGCCCGGCAGACGCGCTCCCATTCCCCGGCCGTCGTCACTGGCGTTCCTCGCTGCCGGGTTTCATGCCGAGCTCGTTCATGTAGAGGTCGAGAACGGCCTCCATCTCCATGCGCTCGACGGGATCGACCTTGCGAAGGGCGACGATCTTGCGCATGGCCTTGACGTCGAAGCCGTTGGCGCGCGCCTCCCCGTAGACCTCCTTGATGTCGTCGGCGATCGACGCCTTCTCCTCCTCGAGACGCTCGATCCGCTCGATAAAGGCGCGCAACCGGTCGCGCGCGACGGTGTCCTGTGCTGTCATTGTCGCCTCCTTTCGTCCTGCTCGATGCTGTTGAGGGCCGCGCTGATCAGTTCGCGCTCCGCATCCTCGAGCGCGGCGTACATCCCGCGCCGATCGCCATCGAATTCCGCGATGTCGGCCTTGATGTCTCGAACCCTTTCGACAAGGGGTCTTTGTATCGATACGAATGCCGCATCCGTGGCTTGTGTCGTCTGGAGCCGCAGACGCTCCGCCGACCCGCGCACGCTACCGGGGCATCTGCCCATTCCGCTGAATGTGTCGGGAACGCGCCACACCTTGCCTTGGTAGAGATACTCGATGCAGTCGGCCTCGCCGTCCCACACGTTTGCATGGTACTGCCCGAAAAGGATCGCTCTGGCGACGCGCCATGCGCGGATGATACGGCGGCGCATGTATCTGTCGGGAATGGTAATTCTCATGGCGCCGTCCTTTCCGTTGATGTGTCTGGCTTCGCCTCAGCCTTCCTTGCCGCGAGCAGGCGTTCCGTCGCCTCGAAATCCATCAGTTCCCCGGGAAACATCCGCCGGAGCGTGTCCGATGCCTCTCGACGGTCGCCGGCCACGATGGCCTCGTGCAGCCGGACAAGGTCCGCCGTGTCCGGATATGTGACCAGCTCGTCCATGCTGAACGCCTCGTCGCAATCGGGGCATGTGATGATGGTCATGTCGGCCTCCTAGAACGGGATCTCGTCATCCATTTCGTCGGCAAGGCCGCGGCCCTGTTGCGCCTGCCGGGTTCTCTCCTCCGCCTGGCGACGCAACTCGTCCTCCCCGGACGCGCCGCCGCGGCCATAGGCCGACGCCTGGCTCTCGGCACGGCTCTGCGCGCCGCCGGAGGAATCGAGCAGTTGCAGTTCGCCGCGGAAGCGCTGCAGCACGACCTCGGTCGTGTACCGGTCCTGCCCGGACTGGTCCTGCCACTTGCGGGATTGCAACTGCCCCTCGATGTAGACCCGCGATCCCTTGCGCAGATATTCCTCGGCGACCTTGGCGAGATGCTCGTTGAAGATGACGACGCGATGCCACTCGGTGCGCTCGCGGCGCTCGCCTGTCTGCTTGTCGCGCCAGCTCTCCGAGGTCGCGACGGATATGTTGACGACGGGCTCGCCGGAATTCAGGCGGCGGACATCGGGGTCCGCGCCGAGATTGCCGACGAGGATGACCTTGTTCACGGATCCGGCCATCAGACGTGCTCCTTCTGTTCGGCCGCCGCCGCGGCCTCTGTGGTGATGGGCGCGCGAGCGGAGACCTGCGCCGTCTCGGCCGCACGCCGTGCGGCCAGTTCGGCGTCGATGCATCCGATCTCGAATTCGAGGGCGGAGGCCAGGCGCGCCCGCTGACTGATTTCCTCGTCGCGGGCGAGCTCGATTTCCGCGCGGCTCGCCCCCTTGCCGATCGAGATCGCGATACGTTCGCCGGCGGACACTCTTTCGAGAATCCTCTCCCATCCATTGCGACGATCAGTCAGCTGGGCGTCGGTCAGTTTTTCCAGGTCGCTCACGGTCTCACTCCCAGGTACAGGTCCAGCCGCTGAAGCCATGCCTCCTCCGCCCTGGCGGGGCCCCACGGCTTCAGCGAACCGGTGAATTTGGGGTAGGGGTCCGGCCGCGGGCATGCGGCCGGACCGAAGAGGAAATGCGCCTCGGCCTCGCCCATGCGCTTGTCCATCGCCTTGACGGCTGCCGCCGTATCACGCGGCATGGCTCGCCAGTCGATCCCGGCGGCGCGCCAGATGGCAATGTCGTGGCGCGCCTTGAGAAGACTGATTGCCGTGCCGATGACTGCGCTGTGGCCCTGTTCCGGGCCGAGAAGCTCCGCAGCAGTCGCCTCCAGCGCCCTGACAGCAGGCGTGACGATGTCTCCGATACCGTTGCCCTCGTGGGCATCGTGCAGCAGGAAGGCCCCCGCGGCGAAGCGATCGCCCGTCTCGGCCGCAATGGCATCGGCGCCCATAACGCAGTGCTGCGCGACGGAGAAGGCAGGGCCGTCGTGGCGACCTGCCCAGCGAGCCAGCTTCGAAAGCGATCCTGCGATCGCGGCGAAATCGACATCCTCGGGTCTCGGATTGGCGAGATCGACAAGGCCGCCGTTGCGCGTCCACGAAGGGGCGGCCATGGCTGCGCGTCTTTCCGTAGCGGTATTCATGGTCATACCCCCGCCGCCGCCTTCAGCGCGGCCTCGATCTCGAACAGCCGGGGCAGCGCGACGGCCGCGCATGCGGCGAACCAGACGGCAGCCGCCCCGGCCAGAAGTGCGCGTTCGGTGCGCCCGAGAGGCTGCGGCCGCAGGCTGATGCGCGCCAGTTCGCGCATGTCGGACAGGATTTCCTTTTCCGTGCGGGGGTAGGTCATGCCGCCCTCCTTTCCGCGCGGATGGCCGACGCGTCGCGGCGCCCGGCGGCGACCGCGATGTCGCAGCCGATGTCGATGGCGATCCCGTCGCCGTATCCGGCCTGCGTCAGCGCGGCGATGTCGGCAATGCCCGTCTCGCGTCGGCATTCGCGGATCAGCTCCGCCATGTCCGTGCGGACGATCCTCTCCTCGGCGGGGTGCAGCGCGGCGCGGGCATGAAGCGCGGAGAAGGCCGCGCGGGCCTGCGGGGTTACCCGGCGGGGTGTTCCCGGGGCGGGTGTTCGGGGGGTGCCGGAATGCATGTTGACCTCCATTGGCAAATATCGCCTTTTTCTAGGAAAGGCAGAAATCGCCAATTATGTCAACCCGGTTGTGAATGGTCGCCTTTGGCCTTGCGTCCCCCGCGGAGAATCCGGTTATTTTGTGATGTGAACGGAGAGGTATGGCGATGAGGGTATCAGTAACGATTGCCGCGCTTCTGCTTGCTGCGGGCTCGCCGGCGACGGCGGCGGAGCCGCTTCGTGCGCAGCTCGAGGCCTGTGCGGGGGAGAATAGCGATCTCGACCGGTTGGCCTGCTATGACCGGCTTTCCGGGAGGACGCCGAAGACGAGCGTCTCGCGGCGGGGAAACTGGCAGGTGGAAGAGAGGATCTCGAAGCTGACGGATGACCGCAATGTGTTTCTGACGACGTTTTCGCGCGAGGCGGTCGATTGCGGACGGTTCACCCGTGAACCAATACAGCTGCACATACGGTGTATGGAAAACACGACGGCTCTCTTCTTTGCGACGCATTGCCACATGACTTCGAGCCGATACAACGACTACGGCGACATCGAGTACCGGTTGGACAGGGATCCTGCGGGAGTCGTCTCTGCCGCTGAATCGACGGACAGCTCGTCGCTCGGGCTGTGGAGCGGAGCGAGGTCCATACCGTTCATCAAGGGTATGTTCGGGAAATCGGAACTTGTCGTCCGCATGACGCCCTACGGGGAATCTCCGTTCATGGCGACATTCGATATCTCCGGCCTCGAGGAGCAGATCGCTCCGCTGCGCGAGGCCTGCGGCTGGTAGCGATCAGACGCCCGCGATCTCGTTGCGGGTGAGAACCCGGTGAACGGCCTTCACGTTTTCGAGCGGGAACTCGATCGTGTCCGGCGGGTTGAACTGTGTCGTGACGACGGTCGTCGCGGTGCTGCGCTCATAGCGCTTCAGTGCGGCCTGGGTGCCGTCCGTTCCGTTGTCTCGCGTCTGTACAATCACGTCGTCGCCGGCGCGCGGCGGACGGTGCGGGTCGACGAACACGATGTCGCCGGCATAGTAGCGCGGCTCCATTGAGGTTCCGACGACATATAGCGCGTAGATATCCTTCTTGCCTGCCAGCGCCTCGGGCCGCTTGGCCCATTCGATGACTTCCGTGGTCAGGGTCAGCGTGCCCGCGGCCGACCCGGCTGCTGTGCCGTAGACGGGCACCGGGGCGGGCGATGTTGATGGCTTCTCGGGCACGGGGCGAACCGATGACCTGACAACCGGACGGTTCGGGACGGCTTTTGCGCTTGGATCTTCGCCGAGAAGCTCCGCGAAACTGGCGTCGAGCGCTCTTGCGATTGGCCCGATATACTTGTCGGACAGGCGAACCTTGCCGAGCTCGATCTTGCTGATCAGGGAGGCGTCGGCGTTCGTGATGTCGGACTCCGGGTCCGCATTGATGCGCTCGGCCAGCTCGGCCTGGGTCATCCCCAGCCCTTTTCTCAGTTTCTGGATGAAGTTCCTTGCCATGGCATGATCATCTCCACATTGGAGAGCGATGGAAGGGTGTTTTTCGCCTTTTCGCCACTTGACCAAAATGGCAATATCTGCCTATTTTGGGAATATGAAGCTTGCCGATTGGAAAACAAGCCGCCGTCTGACCTGGGCGCGCCTCGCCGAACTTCTCGAGCTGGACGGCGCGCATGCGGGGTCGACGCTTCGCCGCATCGCGCTCGGTCGTCATGGCGCCGATGCCGGGTTGATCGCCCGGGTCGAGGCGTTGACCGGCGGAGCGGTTGCGGCCGCCGACTTTCACCGCGCGCGCATGGACCACATTGCCGATACCGCACCGCGAAGCCTGCCCGATGCGGCGTTGCTTGCGCGGCTCCGCGAGCGCGGCGCGTCCCTTCCCGTACACGAGGAGATCACCCCATGACGCCTTTCCCCCATGTCGTCTGCGCATCGGGCATGCACCTCGGCGTCCCGGCCGGTGACGTTGTCGCCGCCGCCCGGGCCTCGCTGCGGCGGTCTCTTGCCGAGATCGAGGCATCGTTCCGTTCGGCTTCCGGTTGCTCGCCATGTCGGACCCTCCGTTTCGATGATGTCATGGAAGCCGAACCGGCGGCCGCCGTCACGGAAATTGCGCCGGCGGGATTTTCCGCGGGGAGGGGCACATGGTGAGGGCAACGAACGAGCATCAGCGCGCCGCGCTGAAGGCTGCGGTCCGCCACGCGATCCGACGTTGTGGTGGTGGTGCGACCGCGCAGGATGCGACGCGCGTCAACGCGGCCGCGCTCTCGAAATACGGCTCCGGCGACTGGCCGGACAACCACGTTCCCGTCGACGTGGCGCTGGACCTGGACCTCGACGCCGGGGAGCCGGTGATCCTCTCCGCCCTGGCGCGCGAACAGGGCTACGACCTGCGGCGGGTGGAGCCGGTCGCGGCCGAAGGCGACGGCGATGGCGAGTTCTCGCCGCTCGGCGCGCTGGCCGGATTGACGAAGGACCATGCCGGGCTGATCGCCGCGCTCGTCGCCGCCGCTTCCGACGGCATTCTGACCGAGACGGAGATCCGGGCGATCGAGGCCGAGGCATACGAGCTGCAAAGCCAGCTTTCCCGCCTGCTCACCGTTCTCGGCGTCGCGCGCAGCAAGGGGGAGGCCGCGTGATGGTGCAGCAGCTTCGGCCCATTGTCGTGCGGGACATTGATACTGACGCCGTGGACGTCTCCCGGGATCGCGGGGAAATGCCGCGGCTCGGGTGGGTTAGGATCGAGGATCTTGTGGTCGATGACTCCTACCAGCGCAGCCTGACCGACAAGTCGTGGCGCAAGATCAGGTCGATCGCGGAGAAGTTTCACTGGTCGCTCTTTACGGCCGTCGACATTGCGCCGGCAGGAGACGGGAAATACGCGATCATTGACGGACAGCATCGCACCCATGCGGCCGCATTGTGCGGCATCGAGAAGGTGCCTTGCCGCGTCATTATTGCCGACCGCGTCGTTCAGGCGCGGGCCTTCGCGGCGATCAATGGCGACGTGATGAACGTCACGGTCTGGCAGATCTACAAGGCGGCGCTGGTCGCGGGCGAACAGTGGGCGATTGCGTCTCGTGACCTGGTCGCCTCGGCCGGGTGCCGATTGATGGAATACAACAAGCCGAGCCACCAGAAGAAGCCGGGCGAGGTATACGCGGTCAACTTCGTGAGGGAGTGGGCGACAGCTGGGGAGGCTCGTCGGCGGGCTTTCGTTGCTGCCCTGTCTTCGCTCCTGAGTTCTTCGTCTGGCAACGCCGCCGCAAACTGGACGAATACCCCTCTCTCGGCGTGGGTCGGCGCTGTCTATGTGAGCGACATCGAGGACGAGGATCGTCTTCGTGCAGTCCTGAACACCATAGACATGGGAGAACTATATGAGTGCGCGAGGCGGGCTGTAGCCGCGAGGCGGAGGGCGGGGCAACCAACCTGCTCGACCGCCGACGAGTTGCGCGAGGTGCTTGTCGACGCCCTTTGCGGCGGCGCGTCGGGGCGGGGTACTGCATGACGGACCTTGCCGCATATGATGCATTCCTGCGCGCCAAGGCGGCTTCGGCGCGCCCGGCCGGCGAGGCCGTGACGGCGGCGGACATCAACCCGCTGCTCAAGGATCACCAGCGCGCCATCGTCGAATGGGCGGTGCGCGGAGGCCGCCGGGCCATCTTCGCGGCGTTCGGTCTCGGCAAGACCTTCATGCAGATCGAGGCCGTCGAGTGCCTGCGCCGCCTGCATGGCGGCCGGGGCCTGATCGTTGCGCCGCTCGGCGTCCGCCAGGAGTTCATGCGCGACGTTCTCACCCTGGCGACAGGCGAGCATCCCGACATCACGGACGCGCAGCGCGCGCAATTGCATGCGTGGCAGGACGGTCGGCCTGAGCGGGTTCCGTCCCTCCGCTTCATCCGCAGGATCGAGGAAGCCGACGAGACCGGGCTCTACATCACGAATTACGAGACGGTCCGCGACGGCAAGCTCGACCCGAGGCTGTTCGACATCACGTCCCTGGACGAGGCATCCTGCCTGCGGGGGTTCGGCGGCACGAAGACCTTCCGGGAGTTCATGAAGCTGTTCGCCGGCGACGACAGGCACGCCGGAACGAAGAACGATGGCGTGAAATACCGTTTCGTGGCGACCGCGACGCCAAGCCCGAACGACTATATCGAGCTGCTGGCCTATGCGGCCTATCTCGGCATCATGGATGTCGGGGAGGCGAAGACGAGATTCTTCCGCCGCAACTCCGAGAAGGCGGACCAGCTGACGCTGCACCCGCACAAGGAGGAGGAGTTCTGGCTTTGGGTATCATCCTGGGCCGTGTTCCTCCAGAAGCCCTCCGACCTCGGATTTTCCGACGAGGGCTACGAGTTGCCGCCGCTGACGGTACGCTATCACGAGGTCAGGTCCGATCTCCTCTCCGGACGCGAAACGCGCAGCGGGCAGATGCAGCTTATCGCGGATGCGGCCGTCGGTGTGGTCGACGCGGCGCGCGAGAAGCGGGCAAGCCTGCCGGCCCGGATAGCCAAGGCAGCCGAGATCAAGGCCGCCAGCCCGGACGACCACTTTATCTTCTGGCACGACCTCGAGGCCGAGAGGGTTGCGCTCGAAAGGGCCATTCCCGGCATCGCGACCGTCTACGGCTCGCAGGACCTGGAAGAGCGCGAGCGCGTGATCGCCGGCTTCTCCGACGGACGGATCAGCGATCTCGGCGGCAAGCCCTCCATGCTCGGTTCCGGCTGCAATTTCCAGCGACACTGCCATCGCGCCGTGTTCACCGGCATCGGCTTCAAGTTCAACGACTTCATCCAGGCGATCCACCGGATCCAGCGGTTCCTGCAGCCGCGCGAGGTCGTGATCGACATCATCCATTCGGAAAACGAGCGCGAGGTGCTGCGCAATCTCCTCGCCAAGTGGGAGCAGGACAAGCGCCTGAGGGAAAAGATGGGCGAGATCATCCGCAAGTACCGCCTCAACGAGCAGGCCATGGCCGAGGCCCTTGAGCGGTCGATCGGCGTGGAACGGATCGAGGTGAAGGGGGAGAAATACCGGATCGTGAATAACGATACCGTCATCGAGACGAGCCGCATGGCGGAGAACTCGGTGGGGCTGATCGTGACCTCGATCCCCTTCTCGACGCAATACGAATACACGCCATCCTACAACGACTTCGGTCATACCGACGACGACGATCACTTCTGGCGGCAGATGGACTTCCTGACGCCGCAGCTCCTGCGCGTGCTGCAGCCCGGCCGGTGGGCCTGCGTCCATGTCAAGGACAGGATCGTGCCCGGCGGCATCAACGGCCTCGGCTTCCAGACGCTCTCGACCTTCCATGCCGATTGCATCCATCACTTCCGCAGGCACGGCTTCGCCTTCATGGGCATGAAGACGATCACGACGGATGTCGTGCGGGAAAACAACCAGACCTACCGCCTCGGATGGACGGAGCAATGCAAGGACGCAACCAAGATGGGGTGCGGCGTCCCCGAATATCTGCTCCTGTTCCGCAAGCCGCAGACCGACAGGTCCAAGTCCTATGCGGACGTTCCCGTCGTCAAGGCGAAGAAGGAGTGGGACCGCGAGGCAGGAGCCTGGAAAAACCCGGGCGGATACAGCCGCGCGCGCTGGCAGATCGATGCCCACGCCTATGCGCGGTCTTCCGGCGACCGGCACCTCAAGGCCGAGGAGATCGCCGGGCTGCCGGCTGACCAGGTCTACAAGATCTGGAAGGAATTCAACCTGTCCGCGATCTACGATTTCGAGCACCACGTCGCCATCGGCGAGGCGCTCGAGATGCGCGGTGCGCTTCCGCCGACCTTCATGCTGCTGCCGCCGCATTCCTGGCATGACGATGTCTGGAGCGATGTGGCGCGGATGCGCACCCTCAACGGCGAGCAGAACGCGAAGGGCAGGGAGATGCATCTCTGTCCCCTGCAGTTCGACATCGTCGAGCGCGCCATAACCCAGCTGTCCAACCCCGGAGACACGGTGTTCGACCCGTTCGGGGGCCTGATGACGGTGCCCTATTGCGCCATAAGGCTGGGGCGGAGGGGGCTCGGCGTCGAGCTCAACCCCGGATACTTCCTCGACGGTGCGGCCTATTGCCGGGCGATGGAGGAGAAGATGTCCGTTCCGTCGCTGTTCGACTATCTCGACGCGGCGGATGGCGATGGCGTCGAAGAGCGCATGCCGGAGGCTGCCGAATGACGGCGCGCTCGCGGATCGTGATCGTGACGGACGACGCCGAGCGCGTCCGCCGCGAGGTCTTCGGCGGAACGGTTCCCGCCTTTGCGCGCATCGTGTCGAGCGCGACGGATTTCGACAGCATAGGCCCGCGCGACGAGGCGTTCGGCATCTTTCACGCGCCGCGCGGGCGGGAGTGCGCCGTGGCGGTAGCCTGGCGCGACTTCTGGACCCGCCATCATCCGAGATTCGGCCTGTCTCCCGAGCGGCTCTCCGGTTTCGCGCGCTGGCGAGCGGAGCGCGGACTGCCGCCACATCCGGCCGTTGCCGACATCTCCGCTTTCGGCGCGGACCGCCTGCCTTCCGGGGCGAAGGCCGTTTCCGCGTCCGCGCAAGCCCAACCCAGCGAGGTATCCCGATGACGATCGATCTCTACAGCATCAACTCCATGCCGGCCGGTCGCGTCCTGCCGGAGCAGGTCGGGCCGGACGCGGTGGAGGCCTACGGGCGATCCTTCCCGGATCCCGAAACCCTTGCAGCCATGCCGCGGGCGATGCGCAGGGAGGCTGCGCTGCTGGCTGCAGAGGCCGGGCTCGACGCGCCGAAGGGCAGCCTGCCCGCGCGGACGGCGGTGCTGCCGTGGCGACCGGCCGGGGCGGCCGACAATCGTCGCCGCGCAGACAATGGAGAAAGCGCTGGCGCGGGCCTGCTGCGCGCCTTCATCGCCGACTGCCTGCGTTTCCGTCCGGCAGAGTCCACGGGCTGGATATCCTGTGCCGACATCCATGCGCTTCACTGCGCATGGTGCCGTGCGAACGGCCACGAACCGGCCGAAAGCCGCATTCTCGGCATGATGATCGGCGATCGGGTCGCGCGCGAGCGGCGCGGCCACATGAATGGCTATCGTGGCCTGGTCCTGTCCGAGGTTGCCGCCTTCTACAAGAGCGACGTCGCCATCGTACCCGAGGACGACGAGGCGGTGCGTGTATTCGCCCGCGAGTGCCTGGCGCCCGGCGAGGGGTGGGTTTCCTACGCCGCGCTGCAGGACGCGCTTGCCGGGTGGTGCGCAATGAAGCGCTGGCCGCAACCGCCCGCGGCCATTTTCCGCCACGCCCTGGTTGCATCCGGCGCCCGACCGAAGCGCGGGTCGGAAGGCCATTCCGGATATTCGGGGATTTCGCTGTCCGCGCTCGGCGAAGCCCTGGCGGGCGGACGCGCCGCCGCACGGAGCGCGGCGCAATGAGATCCTTCGGCAGGCCGGATCCCGTCGTCCTGTTCATCGCGCCGGACATCGTGTCGGCCGACAGACTGATCGAGATGCACGGGGTGGACAGGCGCGCGGGTGGCTGGCGCGCGATCACGAAGGCGAGCGACCTGCGCGGCTGGGGGCGGTGCCCCTGCGTGATCGCGCCCGACGAGTGGTGGACGGCGCGCGGCTTTATGCCCGGGTCGTCTGCCGACCTCCTGGCGATCGTGCGCGCCCGGCTCGCCAGCGGGCGGCTGTTCTTCGCCGGACCGGAGGACATCGAGGAATGCAAGGCAAGGGAGATCGCCCATGGATATCCGCTCCGCGCCTGACGGCAAGGTGATCGCGCTGCGGCGCGACGAGGCCGACTGGCCGGCGATAAAGATGATCGCCGCGCTCGCGCTGACCGAGACTGGTCGCTTTTCCGAAACCGACATAGCTGCCGCCCTGTCCGTGCCGCCGCAGGTGGTGCGCAGCATGGTCGAGGCGGGGAGGGGAGAACCGAGATGAAGAACAAGCTATCCGACCTCAACAATCACCTTTTCGCGCAGATCGAAAGGCTTTCCGACGAGGACTTGAAGGCCGAGGACATCGATCGGGAGGCTCGAAGGGGCGAGGCGATCGTGGCTGTCGCGGACCAGATCATCCGCAACGCGCGGTTGCAGATCGATGCCGCCAGGCTGGCCTCCGAATACGGATCGGATCCGACGCCGTATCTCCCGCAGATCGAGGGAAAGCGGCAATGAGACGGCGGCGCATCGAGTACAGCAGCGAGGAGATGCGCTGGCTGGAAGATAACCGGATGATGGTGATCTCCGACTATCACCGTGCCTTCGTGGAGCGTTTCGGGCGGCGGGACGTGACAGCCGACAATCTTCACGGGCTGCGCAAGCGAATGGGGTGGAAAGTCGGGCGCGCACCCGGCCGGCTTGCGGGACGGTCGCGGAAGTTCTCCGAGGTCGAGCTTGCATGGCTCTCCGAGAACCGGACGATGCCGATCGGCGATTATCACCGTGCTTTCGTAGAGCGTTTCGGGCGAACCGACATTACACGGCAGGCCCTGCATGCCCTGCGCAAGCGCAAGGGTTGGAAAACCGGCCGGACCGGGCGGTTCGGAAAAGGGCATGTCCCCGCCAACAAGGGCCGGAAGATGCCGTGGAACGAAAACTCTGCGCGCACCAGGTTCCGCAAGGGGCACCGTCCTCACAACTACAGGGGTGCGGGTCACGAATCGATCGACGAGCACGGCTATGTGTGGATGATCGTCGACGAGACGAACCCCTACACCGGCGCACCGACGCGCCGGGTCCAGAAGCACAAGTGGCTGTGGGAACGCGAGAACGGCCCCGTGCCGGAAGGGCATGTTCTCAAGTGCCTGGACGGGGACAAATCCAACACCGATCCGTCGAACTGGGAATGCGTGCCGACAGGGCTTCTGCCGCGGCTGAACGGCAAGTGCGGGCGCGACTACGACAATGCGCCAGACGAGCTCAAGCCGGCGATCATGGCTGTCGCAAAGCTGGAGCACGCAGCGAGGAACAGACGGGCGGAGGCTGCGGAATGAGTAAGGCCGACAGGCTGGAGAAATATACGCTGTTTGATTTGCGATTGATGTGCGAGCGGGCTGCCAAGGTGCTTGTCGCAGAGCACGGTTTTCGCGCCGATGAATTCGTTCCGGCAGATGGCGACGAAACTGTCTATGCGCCGCCGGGCCTCATTCATGAGGATAGCAGCCATCCTCGTCTGAAATACTACTGCACACCGCTTCCCGGAACAAAACTGTATTGGTCCTATGCCCCCCTGACTGGTGAGGGCGACTGCGAGCTTCCTAGCGAGATACTCTCGGGTATCGAATTTTGGAGTACATTCGATCCTGACGAGTACCAAGTGGCGCACGGCGATGCGGCGGAGGCCGCCGAATGAGCGCGGCAACGGATGCATTCATCGAGGAGGCGCGAGCCGTCGGGGTGCTGGAGGCGTTCGATCGCGCGGGCGGTCAGCGCGGCGGGCTGCGCAGGGCGGGCGCCGAGTGGATCGGACCGTGTCCGGTGGCCGGCGGGCGCGACGGCTTCGCCATCCATCCGGGCAAGAACGCCTGGAACTGTCGCAAATGCGGCGTTGGCGGAAAGGACGGGATCGGGCTTGTCGCGCACATGCTCGGTCATGACGTGAGGACGCGGGACGGTTTCCTGTCGGCCTGCGCAGCCGTGCTGATGCGCGATCCCCCGGACGGAAGCCCCGAAACCCCGGAGGCGCGGGCCGCGCGCGAGCGGGCGGTCGCCGAAGCGAGGGAGAAGGCCGAAAGGGCTGCGGCGGCGCGCGAGCGCGAGCAGAACGCGTTCCGCGAGCGCGAGATCGCACGCGCGCAACGCATCGTGTTCGCGGCGTCCGCGTTACGTGAAGGTGACCCCGTGAAAGCCTATCTCAGGGCGCGCGGCGCGGATCTGTGGCAGGGCGTGCCGACGCGCATCAAGTTCCATGCCGATCTTCCGTACTGGGCCGACAGGGAAACCTGCATCGGCGCGTTCCCGGCCATGGTGATCCCTTTCATGGCGGCCGACGGGGCGTTGATCGGCTGCCACTGCACATGGATCGACCTTTCCAATCCGCCGAAATTCCGCAGGGACTTTGGCGTGGACGAGGCCGGCTGCCCCCGTCCGTCCAAGAAGATGCGCGGCCGCAAGAAGGGCGGCATCCTGCCGCTTGCCGGGCATGGCGGACGCGCGCGGCGCTGGGTGGTCGGCGAGGGGGTTGAGAATACTCTGGCCGTGGCGCTGTGCGAGGGCTTTCGCGGGGATACCTTCTATGCCGCCGCCGGCGACCTGGGCAATCTCGCCGGAAAGGCGGACCCGGCATCCCGGTTCCGCCACCCGACCGAAAGGCGCACCGACGCGCTCGGCCGGTCGCGGCCCGTTTTCGTGCCGGGGCCGGAACCAGACTGGAGCGCCGAGGCGATGCCGGTCCTCGATCACGTGGAAGCGCTTGTGCTGCTGGCCGATGCCGATTCCGAGCCGGTATTCACGGCATCGGCCATGGCGCGGGCGCGAAAACGCCACGGGGCGCCCGGCCGCACGGTCGCGGTCGCCTGGCCAGCGCCGGGCCATGGCGACTTCTCCGAATGGGTGTCGGACGGGATGAGGGAAGGGCTGGAGACGGCATGACGAAAGGAAAGGGCAATTCGGTTCCGAAGGCGGTCGCTTCCATAATCGCCGATGCCGAGCGGCAGGCCGCCGCCCTGGCTGCCGGACACTTCCTCGACGGCGAGGATGGCGAGCCGGTTGCCGGCGTTGCCGACGGGCTGGACCCGGAGGTGGTCGCGCATTGCGCCACGCTTGACCATTCCGACACGGACAATGCGCGGCGCCTGCAACTGCATTTCGGCCGCGACCTGATCGTGATGGCGCAGGAGGGGTCGGAAAAGCCGCCCTACGCGGCATGGACGGGAACGCACTGGGATTTTCCCTCCGGCCCGCAGCGCGCGCTGGCGATTGCACAGAAGCTAGGCGGCGCGATCGCGCTCGAGACGGCGTATATGGAGCCGACCGAGGCCGAGGCCGCGGCGATAGGGGCATGGGAAGCGATGGCGAAGGAGCGCGGCGTTCCCGTCGATTGCGACATCTCTGACCTGCCGACGAGCTGCAAGCAAACGGCCTCCCGGGCGCACAAGGCGCAGGCCAATTTCGCCAAGCGCGTCCAGCGCCGCCACGCCCACGCCGTCACCTCGAAGAATATCGGCCGGATGAACGCGGCGCTGACATGCCTGGCGCCGCACATCCTGGCGGACGCAGATTCCTTCAACGCCGATCCGCTGCGCTTCGCCTGCCTGACGCACACGATCCGCTTCGATGTGAGGGAAGGCAAGGTGCCGAACCCGGACAGCGGGGAGGACCCGACCGCACCGCTCGAGATCGACGGCAAGACGGTGCGGGTGATCGCGAAACGCGGGCACGACCGCGGGGACAGGATCACGGCCGTGGTGCCGGTGAAATACGACCCGCAGGCGAAATGCCCGAAATTCATGGCATGGCTGGAGGAGTTTTCCCCGAACCCCGAGGTGCGGCGCATGCTGCAGGTCTCCAGCGGCCTCGGCCTTCTCGGCCTCGCCGTGCAGCGGCTGTTCTTCCACTACGGCAAGGGCGCGAACGGCAAGAGCGTGTTCATGGAGACGATCGGCCGCGTGCTCGGCGACCTCTCGATAACGCTGCCGGCGGAATCGATCACCGGACGGCAGAACTCGGGTTCCGGACCGTCGCCGGACCTCGCCCGTCTTTACGGCCGGCGGCTGCTGCGCGTGGCCGAGCTGCCGCAGGGCGAGCCGCTGCGCATAGAACTGATCAAGAAGTTGACCGGCGGCGAACGCTTCCCGGTGCGCGACCTGTTCAAGGGATACTTCGACTTCACGCCGATCTTCGTGGCGCACATGTCGGGCAACGGCTATCCGCGCACCGACGAGACGGACAACGGCACGTGGCGGCGTCTCGTTGTCGTCAAGTGGCCGAAGACGATTCCGACGGACCAGCAGCGCGACTTCGAGGAAGTGCTGGCGGAGTTCGAGCCGGAATATCCCGGCATTCTCAACTGGCTGATCGAGGGGGCGAAGATATTCCTGACCGAGGGGCTTGTGATCGCGCAGGAGAGCCTTGCCGAGACGGCGCGTTACAGGGCGGAAATGGATCCGCTGGCCGGTTTCGTCTCCGCCTGCATCGCCGCCGACGAGAACGAGAGCATCCAGGCGCGCGACATGTACTCGACCTACGTGCTATGGGCGTCTGAAAACGGCGTCAAGCCGATCTCCGAAACCGCCTTCGGCCGCAAGATGCCGAACTATTTCCCGCGCGACGACAGCGGCCGGACGCGGCGATATGTCGGCTGCCGCATCAAGTACCGCCCGTCGGGCGACCCTGCGGACCGGCAGGCGAGCTATCCGGAGGGCTATGCCGGATGACCGGCTCAGGGGAGGATGTCATCGTCTTCGGGGGTGGCGCTTTCCACGGCGTCGAACGCGCTTTCCACATCCATGCACGCATCCTCGATGTCGTCGATGAGGCTCTGCAGCTTGTCGTATCCGGCGTCGGTGTTGAAATGAAGCTCGTCCTGGAGCGCCATCGCATCATCGGAGAGATCCTCGGCTGCCTTCACCATGGGGGCGAGGGCGACCAAGGCGGCCTGCCTGCCGATCTTGCCATCCCGAAGATCGTCCTCGATCGACGCGGCGCGCCTGGCCATGCGCGCCATCTCGTTCTTCCTTTCGCGCCATGGCTTGAGCATGGCCGTGACGTCGGCGGCGGTGAGCTCGGTCCAGTTGCCGTCGCGGTACAATTCGGCATATGGCTCGCGCGGCGTTGCGCTGCGTTTTTTGCCCGATTTGCGGCGGCGACCCTTTCCCGATCCCCCAACTACGGACAACACAAGGCCTATGGCGATGACGGCCGCAAGAAACGTCCCCATGCAGCGAATCCCCCCATTTGTCGCAATGATCCCCGTGCCGCGCGAGTGCTGTCAAGGCGACGCATGGCCGATGTCGGTTTTGCTGGACCCAAATCTTCAGCCGGTGTGGAGTGGATGCCCCGCACCCCTTCCGGCCCGAAGGCGGCTCGAAACCGTCTCGAAACGCCGGAAATTTCGAGGGTTTCGAGGCTCTGCGAGGGTTTCTGCGAGGGTTTTTATTCAGCGGAAACAATGACTTGCGAGGGTTTCGAGGGTTTTTCGGCCCCATATGCACGCGAAAAGGGGGGAGGGGAAAAAGCTTCTCATGTACCTATGGAACGGCAAAACCCTCTCAACCCACTTAACTTGTTGAAATCATTAATAAAAAACCCTCGCAAAAACCCTCTCATACCTTCGAAACTATCGCAAGTCATTGATTTTAAAGAATATTTCTGAAAACCCGGAGGTTGATGGCAGGATGAAGACGATATCTGTGCGGAAGCTGCTGGAATGGGCTTTCAACGACGAGCTGCCGAAGGCGCAGCGCGAGGGCGGTGGAACGACCGGCGCCGTTTCGGACTTCTGGTCGCGTTTCGCGGAGCTCGGGACGCTGGTGGACGTGTCCGTCAACGCGTTCGGGGTGGTGCCGGATTTCTCGGCCGAGGGCGACCCGCATCCCGACGCGGTGGCGGTTGCGGGGGCGGTGCGCGGCCTGCCGGCTTTTGACGTGCCGGAGGGGTGGTTTCCCTTCCCGGAATGGCGAGGCGCGTTGCATCCCCTGGCGCGCGATGCCGTGGAGGCGTGGCGGCGCGAGCAGGGCGGCCCGCGCGAGGCCGCGCCGATCGTGATCGGCGCCGCGGTGCTTCGCCGGGAGCCGTCGTGGTCGTGCGACGAACCGAAGGCGTCGCCCGTGATGCGCAACGGCAGGCCGGCCTGGTTCGTCAGGGAGTATCGCCGGGACCGGCTGACGGGCGAGGAAATCGCCGTCGAGGTGGACGGGATGAACCGGCGCACGGGCAGGCCGGTCAAGGGCGCCTATCGCAAGTATGCGCTCAATCCCGATCCGCGCGGCGCCATCCTCGACCGGGCGGATTATCACGTCTGGCGATGCGCTCTGGAGCATCTGGCCCGGGCTTTGGACGGGCGGCTGACGGCGCATCGTCTCTCCGGCGACTTGCCTCCGGCCGAGCCGTGGCGTCTGAAGCTTTCGGGTTCACCTCCGGAAAGTTTTTGATTGCGGGGGAAACTTGACATAGTCTCGACCTCAATAAGAAAGGCGATACGGACCCGGCGCGGAGGCGGCGGGTTTTTTCATGCCATGCTGACCGTCCGCGACAATCACCAGGCATTCGACGCGCAGCTGGCGCGCGATCTCGGAAGGGATCTGCCGTTTGCCGTGGCGCGGGCGATCACCTGGACGCTGAAGGACGTTCAGAAGAACAGTCCGAACTGGATGCGTCGCGACTTCGACAACCCGGTACGCTGGACGCTCAACTCGATGCGTGTCGAACCGGCGACCAAGCGCAAGGGGTATGGCCGCGTCTACTTCAAGGACGAGCACAAGGCCGGCGGCAAGGGAACGAATGCCGGCCGATACCTGTTGCCGAACATCAAGGGCACGCGCAGGCCGCACACGCGATGGGAGAAGTTCCTGATTGCGCGCGGGGTGATGCACCGCAACGAGTACGCCATGCCGGCGAGCGGGATCAGGCTGGACCGGCACGGCAATGTGCCGTCCCGCATCTATCCGGAAATCATTGCGCAGCTGCGGCTCGGCATCAACGGTATCGGCAACGCCAGCGAGACGACGATGAGGCGGCGAAAGGCGCGCGGGGTCGGTCGCATCTTCATACCGCAGCTTGCCAAGGGAACTGCTGCAAACAGCCTGCATCGGGGTATCTGGCATCGCAGGAAGGATGGGACGATCGAGCCGCTGTTCATCTTCACCGAGAACTGGCCGGCATACGAGGTCCGCTTCCCGTGGAAGGTCTACGCGCGCAAGACGGTGGCAAACCATTTGCCCCACCAGTTGCGGCGCTCGGCACGGATGATCCTGAGCAAGCCGAACCGCTGAGGCGCGGGTCCTTCCATGCCCGCCGGCACCAGCGGGTAATTCGGGCCCCGGTTTGTTTCCAGTCGATGCGGAAAACCGAAGCCTAAAATCGAAGCCTTAAAAGCAGCCGCCGGACTAAATTCGGCGCGCGTCCAAGGCTCGCAGACCGGCAATCCGGTCGCTGCTTGGAGCGCGCGGCGTGGCCAGCCTGACGGCTCGAAAGGAGATGCCGCAAGGTCGATGTGTCGCGGCGTGACGGAGCGCAATGACCGAAACGACCATGACGAAGGGCGAATACGCCGCGCGCCGCGGCGTCACGCCGGCACGAATCTCGCAATACATTGCGGACGGCAAGATCGGCCCGAGCGCGTTGAAGGGCGAAGGGCGCTCGGCGCGTATCATTGTCGAGATCGCTGATCGGCACCTCGCCCAACGTCTCGATGCCTCCCAGGCGCTCGGCGCGAACGGAGCGATGTCCCGCGCGGTGAATGAAACGCCGCAGCCGGACCGCCCTGCGCCACATCCCCCCGCCGGCTGCGATGGCGACCTCCAGCGCCGGCCGGCGGGGGTGGCCGAGACAGAGACCGAGGCAGCGCTTCGGGTGGCCGCGCAGGAGAAGGCGGAGCAGGCGAAGCTGCTGACCGCGAAGATGCGGAGGCAGGAAGCGCTCGAGACCGGCCGCTACATCCTGGCGGCCGATGCTCGCGCGCAGATCGCACGCGCGACCTCCGCCGCCTTCAGGGTGATGGAAGCCGGCATTCGCAACATGGCTGCAGACCTGGCGGCGCAGTTCGAACTGTCCGAGGCCGAGGTATCCCACGCCCTGGTCAAGAGCTTCCGGGCCGTGCGCGAGCGCGCCGCAGCCGACTTCAAGGCGCAGGCGGAAGCCTTGCCCGAACACGTTGAGGATGGCGAGGAAGTCGACGACGGCGAGGCATCGCAATGACCTTGCTCTACAACGCCGACCGCATGCTGGCCGAGTGTCTTTGCGAGGTGACGACGCCGCCACCTCCCGTCGACTACCTGGCATGGGCCAAGGAACATATCGAGTTCTCCCCGGGTACGTCCGACTTCCCGGGCAAGTATAACGAGAAGCTGTTCCCGTTCTTCACCGAGATCCTTCATGCGCTGTCGCCGGAGGACCCGTGCCGATTCGTGACGCTCGCGAAGTCGGCGCAGGTCGGCGGCACGGTGCTGGCGAACATCTTTGCATTGGGAACGATCGATCTGGACCCCTGCCTGTTTCTCTACGTCCATCCGACGGACGAGATGGGCGACCGTTGGTCGAAGCAGAAACTGACGCCGATGATCAGGGAATCTGAGCATCTGCGCTCGCTGTTCCCGGACAAGTCGCGCGATGCCGCGAACTCGGTTCGCTACAAGGAACGGAAGGATGGCCGTGGCGCGATACAGGTGGCCGGCGCGAACTCCGCGGCAAACTTGTCTCAGATGTCCTGCAAGTGCCAGGTGCATGACGACGTCGCGAAATGGGAGGACAATGCCGGCGGCGATCCGGAAAGCCAGGCAGAGAGCCGAGCGAAGACCTATCGGAACGCGAAGATATTCAAGATATCGACGCCGCTGATCTCGCCCGGTTGCAGGATCTCCCGCGCTTACGATGCGGGAAGTCAGGAAACCTACCGCGTCCCGTGTCCTCATTGCGGCGGCTTCCAGGCGCTGGATTGGGAAAACATGCGGGATCATATCGATCTCGACCATCCCGAGCGGGCGCATTTCCGCTGCGTGCATTGCGGCGAGAAGATCGAGGAACGCCACCGGGCGTGGATGGTCGATCCGGCCAATGGTGCGCATTGGTTCGCGAAGCATCCGGAACGAAAGGGATATCACCGGTCGTTCCATATCTGGATGGCCTATTCTCCGCTGGAACGGTGGGAGACGATCGCCCGCGAGTGGGCGAAGGTGCAGCGCGGCGCAGCCGAGGATGCGAGCGCGGCGGACAGGCGCTCGATCGAGCAAACGTTCTACAACGATTCTCTCGGCTTGCCGTTGGTTCTGGACCAGGCCGCGGTCGACTGGGAGCTGCTGCGCGATCGCGCCGAGGAGAACACGCGCCAGCGCGGCGTCGTCCCGGCCCGCGCGCTGGCTCTGACGCTCGGCATCGACGTGCAGGAGACATGGGTCGAATGGACGCTGTGGGGCTGGGGGCCGTTTGCCTATTCCGCACCCATCGACCACGGCCGGATAGACGACCGCGCGGGCCGCGAGGGACTTTCGTCGCGGGAGCACTCGGGCCACATTTCAGAACCGGAAGTCCGGGCAGCGCTATCGGCGCTGCTGCGTCGGAAGTGGCGTGACGAGAACGGCGTGTGGCGCGAAATCGACCTGGCCGCCATCGACGGTAACTATTCGACCGACGATGTCTGGCAATGGGCGCGCGAGCATCCGCGATCGCGGGTGATCATGGTGCGCGGCGGCTCCGACCCTTTCGCGCCGGCCATCAAACAGGTGTCGACGGAAACGAACGCCAAGGGCCGCCAGAAGCGGAAAGCCTACACGTCCCGCTTCTTCAACTTCAATGCATCCGAGTTCAAGATGCGGCTCTATCGGCATCTTGCGAAGGAAGACCCGGATCAGCCCGGCTACGTCGATCTCCCGGCCGGCCTCGGCGACGAGTTCTTTCAGCAGCTCGTGTCCGAGGTTCGCGAGCCGGTTCAGTCGCGCGGGCGGCTGACATGGCGGTGGGTGCTACCGCACGGCAAGCGCAACGAGGTTCTCGACAACGCCAACCAGGCGCGCGCCGCTGCCTATCGTCTCGGAATACCGCTTTGGGGAGACGATGAATGGGATGCGCGCCGCGACGCGCTGGCGCGGATCGCGCCGTCCGAACCGGACCTAGAGGATCTGATCATGAAACCGCAGGCTCCGGCCGATGTCTCGCGCGGAGAGCCTGAACAGGATCGCGCCGAACGCATCGCGAGGGCGCGCCGCAACCGCAGGGGCAGATGATCCATGGCGCTACCCGCGATCACGGTGACAACCGAAAACCGCGACATGTGGATGCAGCGGCTGGCCGAGGCCGAAACCGCGCTGCACAAGCTCAACACCGGGGCGGCGGTCCAGAGCCTGTCCTATGATGGCGAAAGCGTGACCTTCACGCCGACATCCTTGGGAAAGCTGCGCAACTGGATCGGCGAGCTGCGCGTCGCGCTTGGCTTGCAGTCGATCTCCCGACCGCGCTCGAGGAGGGTGTCCTTCCGATGACAGAACCCGTGATCTATGGCGCCAACGGCGATCCGCTACCGCAGGACCTGCGCCGGATGGCGCGGACGCGCGCGCGGATCAATGCGCTTGGCCGGTTCAATCCGGCCTATCAGGGCGCAGGCATCGATCATCCGAGCCTCCGCGACTGGAGCGCGCCTTATGTCTCCGGGCAGGGGGCTCTCGCCGGCGAGAGGGAGATCCTCGCGGCGCGCGTGCACGACCTGGTGCGCAATG
Organism: Oricola thermophila; assembly: GCF_013358405.1. Lineage (NCBI taxonomy): Bacteria > Pseudomonadati > Pseudomonadota > Alphaproteobacteria > Hyphomicrobiales > Ahrensiaceae > Oricola > Oricola thermophila. The sequence goes on along the minus strand of NZ_CP054836.1, from coordinate 2,013,673 downwards.
ACGGCTGGACATCGTCGGCTGTCACGAAGAAGCTCAACAACATTGTCGGTTCCGGCTGGCGGCTGAACGCGCTGCCCAACTGGCGCGTTCTGGGTATCTCCCGCGATGAGGCGGAGGCCGTGTCGGACCGGATCGAGGCGCTCTGGCTCGATTACGCGACCGAGACGGGGTTCTGGGCGGACGCCGAACGTGCCGGTAACGTGTCTTCCGTGCTCGGCCTCGCGGCGCGTCACTACATTATCGACGGGGAATCTTTCGGTGTTCTCGTCTGGCGCGATGAATCTCCGACCGGGTTTCAGACGGCGATGCAGGTCGTGCATCCGCAGCGTTGTTCCAACCCAAACATGGTGCCGGACCGGGAGGACTTGCGCGACGGTGTCGCGCTGGACGCGCTGGGCGCGGCGTGCGGATACTGGTTCCGCCAGGCCCATCCCGGCGACCGGTTTCTGGCCGGCCGCAATCCGATGACGTGGGAGTATTTCCCGCGGGAGACGGAGTGGGGCAGGCCGCGCGTGGTCCATTGCTACACGCGCGGCGAGGCTGGCATGACGCGCGCGGTGTCGGATTTCGTGGCGAACCTGCGCAAGCAGCGGCAGATCCACCAGTACGACGACTTCGAGCTGCGGGCGGCCGGCATGAATGCCCTGCTGGCGGCGTTCATCAAGACGCCATTCGACGCAGAGCTGCTTGCCGATGCCATGGACGCCACGGACCCGGCACAGAAGTTGTCGGACACCATGCAGGCCATGGCGGACGCGCAGGCCAGCGTCTACTCGCAGGACCCGATCCGCCTCGACGGCGCGCAACTCAACTTTCTCAATCCGGGCGAGGATGTAATTCTCACGCGCCCGCAGCACCCGAATTCTGGTTTCGAAGCCTTCGTCAAGTTCGGTCTTCGCAATCTCGCGGCAGTCGCAGGGATCACGGCCGAGCAGCTGACGCAGGACTGGTCGGAGGTCAATTATTCCTCCGCGCGCGCTGCGCTGCAGGAGGTCTGGAAGGGCTTCCACACGATGAAGGCTGTTGTCGCCTCGCAGTTCATGCAGCCTTGGTACAGGGCGTGGCTGGAAGAGGTTTTCGACAAGGGGCTTGTCGAGGTTCCTGCCGGCGCCCCGCCGTTTCGAGATGCGCCCGAGGCGTGGGCGCAGGCCGACTGGATCGGGACCGGCCGCGGCTACATCGATCCACAGAAGGAAGCCGAGGCTGCCGCGATGCGGATATCTCTCGGTGTTTCCACACTGGAGCGCGAAGCGGCCGAGCAGGGGCTCGACTGGAAGGCGGTAGCCGAGCAGCGGGCGCGCGAGCGCGAGTTCCTGCGTTCGCTCGGCATGGATCCCGATGCCGGACGCCCGGAAGCCCGCATCCAGCCGCAGGAACCTGACGAAGAGGAGCCGTCGGCGGCCGAACAGAAACGCCGGAGGGCACGGTCCCGCTCGGGCGTTCCGCTGATCGCAAGGAGACCTGGATGACCTATCCCTTCGCACGCCTGGCCTCGAAATGGATCGACACTCCGCTGATGATCGAGCCATCCAAGGCGGTAACGATCGCCAACGCCTTCGCGCCGCGGGTGCTCGGTGGCGCAGTCAATGTGCTTGGCGATATGGAGCAGCCTGTTGTCGAGGCGGGTATTCTGCGCGAGCGCCTGCGTGACCACTATGATCGCCACGAGACACTGCACAGGACTGACGGCGGGGTAGCGGTGATCGAGGTGGAGGGGACGCTTGTCGACAAGGGGGCGTTCCTTGGCGCTTCCAGTGGCGAGACCAGCTACGAAGGGCTTTCCGTCCAGGTGGCCGATGCGCATGACGACAGCATCAAGGCCGTTGTCTTCGAGTTCGATTCTCCGGGCGGCATGGTCGACGGGTGTTTCGAGCTTGCCGATGAGATTTTCGAGCTATCCAAGGTCAAGCCGACCATCGCCATCCTGACCTCATGCGCAGCGTCCGCTGCCTACCTGCTGGCCTCGGCATGCGGGTCCATCGTCGTTCCGCGTTTCGGTGTCGTCGGTTCGATCGGGGTCATCACCATGCATGTCGATGCGCGCCGCGCTGCGGAGGACCAGGGCTTCGACGTGACCGTGTTTCGCTCCGGCCTGAAGAAGGCAGACGGTCATCCGCTGGTAGAGCCGAGGGATGGCTGGAGCGAGGAGATGCAGGACCGTCTGGATCGCATGCGCGACGCGTTCGCGGAGACGGTCGCGCGCTATCGCGCCGGATCGATTTCCAAGGAATCCGCCCTGGCGACCGAGGCGGGTGTCTATGAAGGGCAGGACGCGGTCGACGCGGGCCTGGCCGATGCGGTCGCCGACCCGAAGAAGGCCTTCAGGGCCTTTGTTGAGCAGTACGGCTAGAGGCCGAAAGGAGAACCACATGAGCAAGACCCTGACGGGGGCGATCGGCCTTGTCGCCGGTCGCATGAAGGCGCGCGCCGAAAATCCCGATGACGAGCCCATCGAGGGCGAGGAAGAGGAAACGGGCGCGGAAACCGAAGCCGGGGACACGGCCGCCGAGGGCGAGCCGCCGGTCGAGGAAGAGGACGGCCCCGCCGCCGGAGATGAAAGCGACGGCGACGAGACGAGCGCGGACTATCAGCGAGGTTTCGAGGCGGCAAACATGCGCGCCGCGACAATCCTCGGCTCCGAGCATGCGTCGCGGGTTCCGACGCTCGCCGCCCGGCTGGCATTCGAGACGGCGATGAGTGCCGAGGATGCCGTTGCCACCATGGCTGCTGCTGCGGCAGACGCGCCGTCCGCCGCAGCGAACGAAGGCTCCCTTGCGTCGCGCATGGCCGCCCATCGCGGCGGCGTCCGTCCCGAGGGCAAGGCGCGCGCGAAGACCGATGGCGGTGACGGCGCGCTTCTCGCATCCGCCCAGTCGCGTTTTGCGCGGCGCCGCGCGGTCGACACGCAGTAAGCCACAAGGAGAAACGAAATGGCATCCGAGACCATTCTGCCGGGCGACCTGATCATCAGCGATTTCCCGGTCGAGACCATGCCCATCACCATCGTCAGCGGTGCGGGCGAACTCAAGCGCGGAACGGTGATCGGCATGATCGCCGCGTCGCGCAAATACAACCAGTCGCTCGGCGCATCGAACGACGGCTCCGAAACGCCGAAGGCGATACTTGCGGTCGATGTCGACGCAACCGCGTCCGACGTCGCCGCGGTTGCCTACCGCGCCGGTACCTTCAATGAGGACAAGCTGATCCTCGGTGCCGGCATCACCCTCGACGGTGTGAAGGCTGCCTTCGAGGACGCCGACGCGCCGATCTTCATCAAGTCCGTGAAATAGGAGGCCTCGAATGAGCCTTTACACCACAACCGGCCTCCTGGCCGCCCTCGCAGCCATGGATCGCCCGACGGCGTTCCTGCGCGACACGTTCTTCCCGAACGTCGTCGAAAGCCCCGACGAGGAGATCGCCATCGACAAGCTGCTGAAGCGCAAGAAGATGGCGCCATTCGTCTCGCCCGACGTTCCGGCGAAGGAGCGTGCGATCAGGGGCCGCAAGGTCGAAACTTTCAAGCCGGCATACGTGAAGCCGATGTCGACTATCCGCCCGAACGACCTGGTAAAGCGTGCGCATGGCGAGCGTTTCGGTGGCGGTGTCACGCCGGCCAGCCGCGAGGCCGACATCGTCAACCAGATCCTGCTCGACCACGAGGACGAAATCACCCGACGCGAGGAGTGGATGTGCGCGCAGATCCTGCGTACCGGGTCCGTCACCGTGGAGGGCGAGGACTACGAGACGCAGATCGTCGACTTCCAGCGTCCCGCCGGTCAGACTGTCGCGCTGGCCGGAACGGACCGCTGGGGCGAGGAAGGAGTCAAACCGCTGCGCACCATCCGTTCCTGGGCGACGCTGACGCAGAAGGCGTCCGGAGGAGCCGTGTCGCAGGTCGTCATGGGCGCCGGCGCAGCGGAGATCTTCCAGGAGGATGCCGACGTCCGCGAGGTGCTCGACAATCGCCGCCAGTCCGGCGGGTCCATGCAGCTCGGCCCCGTCGCGGTCGGCGCGGAAGGGCAGCCGATGGCCTATCTCGGCTCCATCGGCCAGTTCGACTTCTGGACCTACTCGCAGTGGTTCGAGGACGATGCCGGCAACGAGGTTGAAGTGTGGCCCGAATACGGCGTTGGCCTGATCGCGCCGGCATCCTTCGCCGGGAACATGGCCTACGGCGCCATTCTCGACATGGACGCTCTCGTGCCGATGGCGCGCTATCCCGACTATGTCGAGGAAAAGAACCCGTCGCGTCGCAGCATCATCACGCAGTCCGCGCCGCTTCCGGTTCCCTCCGAAGTCTCCGGTTCGTTCTTCGCGACCGTGCGCTGACGCCCGTCCCCTCACCGTGGCGTCGGTTGACCGCGCCGGGTTTCCCCCGGCGCGGTGCGCCGATTTCACGCCAACCATTGCGAAAGGAAACATCATGGCAAAGACGCACAGGTTCGCCGTCACCCTGAATGTGGGCGGCAAGCGGTACGCGCCCGGTTCCGAGGTGCCGATCGGTGGAAAGAACGGCCTGCCGGAGGACCAGGTCGAGGCGATCGAAGCCGTGCACGGCAAGTGGGACAAGAGCCCGGCCGGCGCCCGTGCGCTGCGCGAGGAGGCCGTGGCTGCGCGCGAGCGAGAACTGGCCGAAGCCCGTAACGAGATTGCCGGTCTGGAGGAAAAGCTGAAGGCCGCGAACGGGGCGATCGCCGCGCGCGACAAGCGCATTGCCGAGCTCGAGGCAGAGGTCAACCAGCTGACCGACCCGGCCAATCAAGGCCAGAACCCGAATTCCTGACGTGGCGCAATGAAAGCGCCCGAAATCTTCGCGCCAGCGGCGGAGGCATTTGTCTCCGCCCTTGGGCGCACTGCGATCATTCGGAACACGGAAGGCGGCAACCCGGTTTCTGTCGAGGCGATCCTGCGATTGCGCGACGATGAGAATCTTTTCGCAGGCGACGGCGCATCCGCGATGTCCCGGCGCGGGACGGCAGCTTTCGCGACATCGGCCGCGCCGGATGCTGCCGATGGATGGACGATCGAGGATAGCGCTGACGGCGCGGTCTACACCATGCACGATCTTTCCGATGACGGGCGCGGCATGACGCGTGCAACGCTGCGAAGGAAGGATCCCTGATGGCACATCCGAGAAAGGCTTTTCGCAAGGCGGTTGTCGCTGCCCTGAAGGGGTGGCCCGACCTCGCCGGGTACGATGTCGCGGAGGCGCGGCTCGCGTCCGTCGACCGGGCGGCCGACAGGGCCATCTCCGTCTACACGCCATCCGAAAATTCGCGACGGGACGGACGCGGCAATCCGCTGAGCCGCGAGGTCCAGGCTGTCGTCGTTGGGCATGTGCGCGCGTCCGATCCGCAGGACGCGGCCGACGACCTCGCCGAGATTGTCGAGGCGGTCCAGCGAAACGACGAGAGCTTCGGTGGCACCTGCCGGACATCGCATCTGTCATCCACGGAGGTATCCCTGGATGACGGGGAGGTGCCCGGCGCTGTCGTCACTCTGACCATTTCCGCATTCATCCAGAGCGGCCCGGCCGCTAGCTAGAAGGAGACACCGATGTCAACACAGAATTCGAAGGAGCTGGCGCTCAGCCGCGTGCATCCTGATTATTCCGGCCCGCCGGAGTTCCCGGCCGTGACGGCCGCCGATGACTGGCAGTTCCTTTGCGGGGCGGAGAGTTCGAACTTCAATTTCCAGCACGCCATCCGCGAACTGAAGAGGCTTGCCGATTGCCAGGACCGGACCAGCAAGGTGGTGACGGAGCGCAAGTCGACCGGTGTTGACCTGACCGGCGATATCTCTGGCACCTTCAACAGCGCGGAGGATGGACGCTGGCTGGCCGAGCAGTGTGCCAATCCTGCGAACACATCGAGGATCTATCTTCGGGTGACGGTTCCCGGCTTCTGTCACATCACCGGCCATTTCATCGTCACCAACTTCCAGTTCACCGGGCAAGACCTGGAGGGCAACATGACGTTCTCGGCGAACATCTCGGTCGACGGGGACTATACCTTCACTGCAATCCCGGCGGCCTGACCATGGTCAATGTCTGGCGCGGCGAACGCCGCATCGAGAGCGATGGCGGCGAGGCTGTCATCGCCATTACGCATGACGGTATCGCGGCGATGATGGATGCACTGAAGGTGCGGTCCGCAAACGAGCTGATCATGGCAATCGCCACGCTCGACGTGCGCGCGATCCGCAAGGCGGTCGGCGCGTGCGAGACGGTGTCCGGCGATCCGGCCGCAGTCGTTTCCGGCGCGCGCGGCGCAGCCGGCCTCGATGCCATAGCCGACAACCTGATCGGCATGATCAAGGGGCAGACGCCGGAGGAGCAGCAGGCCGAAAAGGAGCGGTTGGCCGCACTCGAGGAAACGCGGGCGGTCCTCGCGGTGCGGTCGGCGATGGCGGAAATCCTGAGGGAGATCAGGGAAACGCCGACCCGTTCGAATGGATGATGCGGGTTGCCGGCGCGATGCGCTGGCCGCCCGACCGGTTCTGGTCGTCCACGCCGCGCGAGTTCCGCCTCGCGATGGAGGGCTGGCTGATGTCCCGGGGCGTCAGGATCGAGACGCAGGCGCAGCGTGAGGCCCGTTCCACGAGGCTGCGCAGGCTGCGCAGCTACATGTCCCAATATTGCAGGAATGACGAATGAGCGATCTGGACTACAGCGTCGGGCTGGACGGCAGCGCGTTCAAGCGCGGCGCGGACCAGATTTCCAGGCGTTCTCGCCAGCTGCGCGGCGACCTGCGCGCCGACTTCTCGGCTGCGGGCAATTCCATGATCGGATTTGCCCGCACGCTCGGCGTCGCTCTCCCGCTGTCCTTCGGCGCAGCGGCCACGGGGATGGCTTCGCTGGTCCGCAAGGTTGCCGACAGCGTGGCGGAACTCCAGCGGCAGGCCGAGACGGCCGGCGTTTCCTTCGAGGGGTTCCAGGAGCTGAAGTATGTCGCCGAGCAGAACCTGATCGGCGTCGACGCCCTGACGGACGGCCTGAAGGAAATGCAGCTTCGGGCAGACGAGTTCATCAAGACAACGGCCGGCCCAGCCGCGGAGGCTTTCTCCAGGATCGGTTTCTCGATAGAGGAACTGGAAGAGGAGCTGCGGCGTCCGGAACATCTGTTCGAGACGATCATCGAACGGGTGCGCACGCTCGACAAGGCAGCGCAGATCCGCGTCCTTGACGAGATATTCGGCGGCACGGCTGCCGAGCAGTTCCAGCGGCTGATGGACGAGGCGTCGGGATCGATCTCCCGGTTGCGGCAGGACGCGCGCGAGCTTGGTATCGTGCTCGACGAAGACTACCTGCAGACCGTCGAAGACATCAACCGGCAGTGGAACACGATGTCCTCCGTCGTCGGCAACTTCGTGCGCCGCGCCGTCATCGACCTGACGAATGACGTGATCGGCCTGCTGGACCGGTTCCGCGAGATCGAGAACATTTCGTCATCGTCGCTTGAAACCAGGGCAACCGAGGTGGCCCGCCAGCGGCTGGAGATCGAAAACAAGATCCTCGCGCTGAAGGACGAGCAGCGCAATGTCACGGGCGTTCTTGCGGGGGCGGAGCGCAAGATGTTGCAGGGAAAGATCAATTCCCTTCAGGCCGAGTTCGACAGGCTGGGCGCCATCGAACAGCAGATCATGGCCGAGCAGCAGCGCCGCCGCGAGATCGACAGGACGCCGCCGGTCACCTTCACGCCGAGCGACCCTCCGCCTCCGCCGGGAAAGGAAACCGACGCGGAGAAGGCGGCGGAGCGACAGCGCAAGGCCATTGCAGACCTGATTGCCGAGCTCGATTTCGAGCGCGAGCAGCTTGGGCGCACGGCGGCCGAGCAGGAGGTCTACAATCGCCTGAAGTCGGTCGGCGTCGATATCGACAGCGAGGCCGGACAGGCGATCGCCATGCGCGTGCGCGCCCTGGAGGAAGAGCGCGCCGCCATCGAGGCCGCAAAGCAGGCCGAGAAGGATCGCATCGAGGCGGCCGAATACGGTTTCGGCCTGCTTGCAGACGGGCTGGATGCCGTGTTCGACAAGTCGCAGAACGCCGAGGACGCGCTGCGCAAGCTGGCGGTGCAGCTGGCTGTTACCGCCGCTCAGGGCGCGTTGCTGGGAACCGGGCCGCTCGCCGGCCTGTTCAATGGCGCCTTCTCCTTCGGCGGCGGCGGAGACGGCTTCGTCGACGGCGGTATCTCCGCCATGCTCGGCTACCAGTACCATACCGGGGGCATTGCCGGCTCCGGCGGCGCCGGACGGTCCGTGAGTCCCGCGATCTTCGCAAGCGCGCCGCGCTATCACACGGGCGGCATTGCAGGACTTGCACCCGGTGAGGTGCCGGCCATCCTGAAGCGCGGAGAGGTGATCGATCCCGGCGACGGCTCCATGTTCGGCCGGCTGACCGGGGGCGGGCAGGTCTCCGTCATCCTGAAACTGTCCGACGATCTCGACGCCCGCATCGAAGAGCGGGCGGGTGCGGTCGCGGATGTCCGCATCGAGCGATACGACGAGGGGGCGGTCGAGCGGACCGCGGAGAACCTCGTAGAGGCTCAGGTGCGTAGCCTGATCTGAGGACACGATGCCGACGACTTACCCGGTTGCCTTCCCGGACATTGCCGGCGCCGTCATGCGGCCGGCGCGGTTCCGTCTTTCCGACACGGTCTCCATGCTGTTGACGAATTCTGGAGTGACCAGCCACGCTCGCGTCGCCACGCCCGTCTGGACGCTGTCTCTCGGCGTCGATTTCGAGACCGTGCAGGCCGAGGAGGATTTCGACCGCTTTATCCAGTCCGTGCGCGACGCGCTCGGCTCCGTGATCGTTGGCCAATACGGCGTGTTCTGCCGACCGAGGAACCATTCATCCGGCATGCCGAACGCCTCCGCAGCCGATACGACCGGTCTTGTCGCCTCGACCGAGGGCCTGACCGTGGACATAGTGGACGTGGACCCGAACCTCTCGCTCGCCGAAGCCGATCTCGTCGGTTTCGAGAAGGACGGCGCGCGCGGGCTCGGCATCCTTCAGGAAGCGTCGCCGCCCGGGTCATCGAGCCGTACGCTGACGCTCCGACCGGCGCCGCGCGGCCCCGCATTCGCGGCCGGGGCGACTGTCCGCTTCGTCGATCCGAAGTTGAAGATGAGGATCGCCGCGGCATCCTATTCGCCAGCGACCGGCTATTTCGGGTCGGCGAGCCTCGATCTGGTGGAGGTCGCGATCTGATGCCCGTTGCATTTCCAGCTCGCGTTTCCGAACTCCTCGCCGAGGGCCGGATGGATGTCCGGGGCCTGATCCGCTTCGAACTCGGTTCAGGGGTCTACGGCTTCGTGCGGGACAAGGTGCCCTACGAACACGGAGGTCTCACCTACATGCCCGGTGCCGTGATCTCGGTTTCGGCCATCCGCCAGCAGCGCGGCTTCGGATCGTCGCCGGTCACCCTGGAACTGGCGGAATCTCCCGCCAACGGGCTGACGCCCGAGGTGCTCCAGACGATCGAGAACGAGGAGTATCGCGGCCGACCGGTGCACTTCATGGATGTGTGGCTGGACCCGGACACGGGCGGCGAGCTGCATGTGCGCCATCGCGGCATCTACAAGATCGGCACGATCGATCATGTCGAGGACAAGCGCGGCTACGTGCTGAAGGCCACGTGCCAGCCGAAGACGCTCGACAATTCCGAGGTCAACGGCCGGCGACGAACCGATGCCGACCAGAGGCTTCGCAAAGCCAGCGACCGTTTCTTCGAGCATCGCGTCAATGCCGGGCGAGAGGAAATCTGGTGGGGGAGAACGCGACCATGACAGCTGCCCGTTTGACGCGGCTCGCCGACTGGGAAACCCGGTTTGCACGCCACATCACCGAGGCGCGAACGGAGCCCATGACATGGCGGAAAAGCGATTGCCTGACGCTCGCCGCGCGCGGCGTCCTGGCGGTGACCGGTGTCGACCTGTTCCCGTCCGGGCTGCGCTACAGCACTGCGCGCGGCGCCGCGGTGGCCTTGCGCCGGCTCGGCTACGATACGCCGGCCGACGCCGTCGACGACCGCCTGCCGCGTACCCCGGTTGCCATGGCGCGGCGCGGCGATGTCGCGGCTATCGTTCGCGGAGATGCGGTCACATGCGGCTGCGTGACGGGCCGTCACGTGTTCGTGCCGACGGAGAGCCTGCCTGCATTCGTGCCTTTGACTGACGCATCGATCGCATGGAGTGTCGGATGGTGAACCGCATGATGCGTGCCGCGCGGTTTCTTGCCCTGTTTGCGATTCTCTTCCTTGCTGCGGAGCCGGCACATGCCGATCCGATTTCGGCGGCGGTCTCAGCCGTCTCCTCGTTCATCGGCGGGGTCGGGTCGTTTTTTGCGGGACTCGGCGCGGTCGGCAAGATCGCGGTGCAGATCGGCCTCAACCTGCTCGGCAGCGTGGTCACGCGCGCGCTGGCGGGGAAGGGGAAGCAGCAGCCTGCTGCCGGCGTCAGGCTGGATGTCCAGTATGGCGAGTTCGTAGACCGCCAGATCGCTCTCGGGCTTTGTGGTGTTGCCGGCGACGACTGCTACACCCATACCTACGGCTCCGGAAACAGCCATATCCAAAAGGTCTACCTGCTGTCCGACTACCCGTGCACGTCGCTGGAGCGGATTGCCTGGAACGGTGAGTGGAAATCGCTCGGCGCGAACGATCCCGTGAAGGGGCGCAAGATCCAGGGCATCGAGGGCGATGCCTGGGTGAAGTTCCATGATGGCATGCCGGGGCAGACGGCGGATGCCGGCCTCGTCTCGACGGGAAGCGCTCTCGACCGCTGGACGAACGACCATATCGGGGAGGGATGCGCTTACGTGGTCGTCACCATCCGCTACGACCGCGAGAAGCTTGCGCAGTTTCCGAGCCTGTTCTTCGAGTTCAAGGGCGCGCCGCTCTATGATCGCCGGAAGGATTCGACTGCCGGAGGATCCGGACCGCAGCGCGCGGATGACATCACGACGCACGAATATTCGGAGAACCCGATCGTGATGGCCGAGAACTACGAGCGGGGCTTTTCGGTCAATGGCGACATGTTCTGCGGCAAGGGCATGACGGATGACGAACTGCCTTTCGCCGAATGGGTGGCGGGCATGAACGTCTGCGACGAGATCGTGGACGGGCAGCCGCGCTACCGCTGCGGCCTTATCCTGAGCGCCGGACCCGACACTCCTCACAGCGCCAACCTCGAGGCGATACTGCAATCGTGCGCTGCCACCATGGGATCCGACGGGGTACGGGAATATCCGCTCATGGCCGTCGTCGAGCCGCTTACCTTCACCATCCGCCAGTCGGACGCGGTGGCGGGGACGACGCAGATCTATCGCCGGCTCGGCCCGCTGAGGGCAGCCGTGAACGAGGTGTCCGGCAACTACCCGGACCGGGACGCGATCTGGTCTCCGCGAGCCTACGGCCTGCGGCAATCGGCCGTCGCGCGCGCAAATCACGGCGTTCGCAAGCACGCGTCGCTCGACTTCATGATGGTGCCCTGGGCCGGGCAGGTCGACCGGTTGGCGGATATCTATCTACGCGAGCAGGAGTTCGAGGCCTTGGTAACGATCACGCTTCCGCCTGCGTTCCAGACCATCCTCCCAGGCGACTGGGGGACCTATACGCGCAATGACGGCACCGAGCATGTCATGATGGCGGTGCAGGTGGAAACGCAGGACCTGGAGTCCGGCCTGCCCGGAGCGGTCACCATCACCCTGCGGGAACGTGGCGAGGAAATGTTCCAGCCGCTTGACCCGAACGCTCCCGTCGTTCTGCCGGTGCCGATCCCGACGCCCGAATATGTCTCGGCCGTGCCGAATTTCAACGTGGTTGCCGTGCAGGCCACGGGGCCGGACGGCGTGATCGTGCCGGCCATCCGTGCATCCTGGACGCCGATCGACGACGTTACGGTGCAGACTGTGGACATTGAGTACAGGGTGGCGGGCGACACCGCAATCACCATGACACGAAGCGTGCCGGCGACGGCATCGGTTGTGCTGCTGTTCGAGGGCGTGATCGGCGACACGGATTACGAGGTGCGTGCCGATCTGACCGCGGATCCGGACCGCCCGACGCTGCCGACCGAATGGAAGCCGGTCACGACGGTCTCGGCCGTCTATCCGGTGAGCGTGGGGCTGGAGCAGGTGCAGGGCGATCTGCGCGGCATTCTCGAGCGCCATTCGCTTCTTTTCGAGCAACTGCGCCGTGACGTCGAACTGCTTGCCGCTGACACGGCCATCGGTGCCGGCCGGCTTGTCGAGCAGACGGCTGTGGTCAAGCGGACGGACAGGAGCCTCGCAGCCGCGATCCAGACCCTGGAAGCGACTGCGACGCAGACCGCCGCCAATGCAGAGGCCATTACGCAGATCAACGCCAATGTCGGTGATATCACCGCGCAGGGGCTTTTCGGCATCAACGCGACTGTGGATGGCAGCGAATCGAGCGTGACGATTGATCTGCTTGGGCGCGTCCAGACGTCGGATTCGTTCCAGCAGGCAGGGCTTTCGATCTACGTGGATGAAAATGGCAGCAAGCTGCTGCTGAACGCTGACCAGACCGTCATCACCAAGGATGGGGCTACGGCAAGCCCGTTCGCGTTCGATCCGGGCACGGGGGAGCTGATCGGCCGTTTTGCGAGGTTCCAGGAGGCCGTTGCCGAGGGCTTCGAGACGCCATCCGGAAAGGCCCGGTTCGGGATTCTGGCGCCGGGCGTTGAAGGTGTGGAGATCACGACCTGATGCCGAAGATGTGGCTCTATCACGACAGCAACGCCAACCAGAGCGCGCTGCGTATCCTGCGTGACGGCATATCGGCAGAACCGCACGAACTGTCCGTCTCGGATTGGGGGTCGATGCACTTCGACAGCCTGAACCCGAACCAGTTCGAGCCGATCAGCATCTTTACCAAGGAAGCGCGGGATTTTGGGTCGATTGGAGATGGTAGTTACCGCTTCTGGCCACCCGGCACGAACAAGAACACGGCTCAGTATATAGTCAGTTATTTTCCGTCATATCAGTACGACGCATATGAGCTTATAAACAACACGCTCGGCTATAATTATCCGAATGTCTGCATCTCGAAGAAATTCACTTCTGGCGGTTGGCTGAATGGCAATATTGGCTACCGTTATGTGAGACAGGCTTCGGGCACGGGCGGGGCCGTCATCTTCACCGGGCACTATACAACATACGGGTCTTTATCAAAGTTTAGTACCGTTTCAAATTTTATAATTGGGTATTCCGGGGTGATTATGACGACGGCGCTTAACTTTGCCGACCCTGGTTCCCCTTCTTATGGGGAGGACAACGATCAATATCCGATCCTTTACTGCCACCTCCCGCTACCAGCCGATAACCGGGCGTGGAACCCGGTCAGCGGTACGCCATCGCCGGGCCAGAAAATCGTCAGTATCACGCCGACGCAAGCAAAGGTCGCGCGCCCCGGCTACGATGTGGACACGGCAAACGCGAACCAACTGCTGATCGACTCGACAAAGACGCCACTCAAGGTCGTCAAGTCGGGGCAGGTGACGATTTCTGCAAACTCGACAGAGACGATTCCGCTTCCGGGCGGCATAAACTACGGCTCGAACCTGTTCGTGGATTACATCGTCTGGCGATCAGGGACGCCGGCATATCACCCGCCTCTGTACGAGGGCGGCGGATCGGATTCGAATTGGGCGCTCGGTGTTCAGTCGAAGGTCAACAACGGGAATCTGCTTCTTCGGAACCCGACGCAATACAACCTCATATGCCGATACATCGCATTCGGATACGACGACAGGCCGCAGACCAGCGGCGGGTCGAAGGTGTTGTTCAAGGGCGTCGCGGACGGTGAGGAATACATCCAGATCAAGAAGCCCGGATCGGCGGCAACGCCGAACCTCGCGGACGTTCTGGTCGATAGCCGGTTCCCGTACTGCCCCGTGATTGCGGAAGGCTACGTCACGGTCAACGCGAGTAACAAGACGAGGGTCATCAACTTCTCGAACCCCGGCGGGAAGTTCTATCCGTACCCGATCTGGATGGCGCGGGTTTATCGAAGCGTCAGCAACGAATATTACAACATCGGCCCGATGGCTCGCAAGATGATCGCGCTGAACATGTCGCAGGGCCACCAGTATCACGGTCAAATGTCATCCGACAGTTGCATCGCAAAAATCGAAGACACCAAGGTCACGTTCATCACGGAGCCCGGAAATCCGAGCCGCCTGACGTGGACCAGCAGTGACGGCCTCGTCGTCCAGTACGAAGAGAGGGTCGTCGGCATCCGCTATTACATCTTGGCCCTTCCAGTCACCTAGAGGGAAATCATGACGCAGAGATATTCGGACGGGACCGTCACGGTCTCGAACGGCAGCACGACTGTAACCGGCTCCGGCACGGCGTGGGAGGTCGCTCTTGTCGCGGGCGGCATCCTGTTTGTCGGCACCGATGCAGCCGTCATCGAGGAGGTGGTGAGCGACACCGAGCTGACGCTCACCCGCCCGTGGACCGGCGATCCGGCGACGAACGCATCCTATGACATAGTGCTCGACAGCGCGGAGGCTGCGCGCACCATCATCGCCAACCGGCAGATGGCCGATATCGTGGCGCGGATCAACGCAGGCATCGCGCTGGATGATATCGGTGCGATCGGAACGCTGGCCCAGCGCGACGATTACGACGACGAGCCGCAGGGCTTCATATTCGCGGTAACTGATGACGCGAGCGGTGATCTGGTCGTCTACGTCAAGGCGTCAGCGACCAATGGCGATTGGGCCGGCCCGTTCGCCTGGCGCGGCCCGGCCGGTCAACAGGGGCCGCAGGGGCCGCGTGGCGACGGCTTCGACTATACCGGGCAGGGCACGCCTTCCGACAGCATCGGCAATGACGGCGACACCTATCTCGACACCGATACGGGCGATACATACGTCAAGGCCGGCGGCACGTGGGGCAGCCCGTCCGGGTCGATCCGCGGGCCGCAGGGCGTGGACGGCGCCGATCCCGGCATATTCATGACCTTCGACACGGCCACGGCTGACGCCGATCCGGGCGCCGGCAACTTCCGGGCCGACGATAGCGACCTCTCCGCCGCGACCGAACTCTACGTGTCGAAAACGAACCGTGGCGGGAGCGACGTCTCGGCATGGCTCCTGGCGCTCGATGACAGCACGTCCGCGGTCAAGGGCACCCTGACTATCACGGACCCCGACAGCGAGGCGCAGACCACGTTTGATGTGACCGGCGTCACCGATGCGACGGGTTATGTCAAGGTGACCGTCTCCAATCATGGCGGCGCGACCGCGTATCCCGACGAAACACCGATCGGTCTCATGTTCTCGCGCACAGGCGATGCGGGGACGGGCGCTGTGTCGAGCGTCAACGGCAAGAGCGGCGCCGTCACGCTTGTTCCGGGTGATCTAGGCGCTGGTACTGTCGGAGAGGGTGTTTTCGAGGCTGACACTCAGTCCGATGCGTGGACTGCGCTTGGAGAAGTGCCGGAAGCGAATCTCACCAACGCGCTTGCGGCGGCTCTGTCGTATACGGGCCTGCTGTATGACGGGGTGAATAACAGCATCGACATCGACCAGGCGGGTGCCGGGTTCAAAGGGTTGGTGGATCCCGATGGGGCTGGTAACTCTGGCACCTTCCCGCCGGAGACCGCATCATTTTGGTCGATTTCCGTCGAGAACCAGCACAGCACCGATCCGCTGATACGGACTGTCATGCGTGCCGTCAAATACTCCAATAGTGACCCTGACGCCACCGAACAGCACGTGTCCGTTTGGGCGCGGTACCGCGGCAATACCACCTGGGGACCGTGGTCGCGTGTCCTGACGAGCGGCAATCTCCCGCAGGCCACGCAAACCGAGATGGAGGCCGGTACCGAAACGGCACCGCGCTCCATGTCGCCGGCAAACGTGGCGCAGGCAATAGCCGCCCTTGCGAGCGGTGGCGGTGGCGGTGGCCGGAACCTGCTGATCAATCCGCTGGGCACGATCAACCAGCGTGGCTATGCGAGCGGAGCGGCGACTTCCGGCGCGAACGAATACGCAATTGACCGCTGGCGTGTCGTCGTGTCCGGCCAGTCGATGGCGTTCACCGTCAACAACGGCTACGCGACAATTGTCGCGCCGGCGGGCGGGGTCGAACAGGTCATCGATGGCGGGGCAATCCTGTCCGGCGATTACGTGCTGTCGTGGGAGGGCACGGCAACGGCAACCGTCAATGGCAATGCCGTGACCAATGGGGGCAAGGTTACGCTGACCGGCGGCAGTGATGTGACGGTTCGGTTTAGCGGAGGAACGTTCGCGAAGCCGCTTCTGGAGCCGGGCGATACGCCAACCGATTTCGATGCGCGCCATCCGGCGCAGGAATTGCTCCTGTGCCAGCGGTATTACGAGGAAGGCACCAACCTGAACGGCATCTATGTCCAGTACAATGCTTCGTATTGTCGGTTCAACCGCGTTGGGTTCAAGGCCACAAAGCGCGTCTCGCCAACAATGACGGTTTCCGGGACGCGAGTTGGCGGCGGTTCCGGCACGATCGACTCGCTGTTTAACCCCAATGAAGATGCAGACGGATTTGCACCGATCTTCTCGATATCCGGCGGCGCATCCGGCAATGTTTTCGTTGGAACAATCACGTTCACGGCTGATGCGGAGTTGTGACCATGATCGACAGCGCGACATACACCGAGTCCGGCACGATCATCGCCGTCATTGACGGCAAGCAGGTATCTGTCCCGGATGACCCTGCCAACCGCCACCGCCGCATGATCTCGGAATGGGAGGCGGGCGGAGGCGTCATCGAGCCATACCAGCCGCCCGCGCCTACCGCCGCAGACGTGAATTCCGAGCGCGACCGGCGCATTGCGGCGGGAACGACGCTGACGGTTGCAGGATACGGTAGCATCCCGATCACCGGGACGCTGCGAGATCAGATCGCCCTCGAAGCATTGAGATCCAGGGCGGTAAAGCTGGCCGATGACGGTGTGACAGAACCCGTCATGCTTCTCCGCGACAGGGACAACGTGACGCACAACCTGACGCCGGCGCAGATGGTCGAACTGGTCGATGCCGGCATGGCATGGATCGAAGCCACGATGCGCGTCTCCTGGGCGATGAAAGACGCGACTGCGCCGTTCGAGGCCGGCATTCCGGCAGACTACGCAGACGATCAGTACTGGCCGTAAGGCAACCTCTCAACATCACCTGACACAAGCAACCGCGCCGGGCGACCGGCGGGAAGGGAGCTTTCATGCGTCTTTTGAACGACTGGCGCCGCGTCCTGCGGCGCGCCTGGTCGATCCGTCTGATCGTCATTGCCGGAGTCTTGTCCGGCGCCGAGGTCGCCTTGCCGCTGGTCGGCAAGGCGGTCGCCATTCCGCCGGGTGTATTCGCCGCCGCATCCGGCATCGTCACCGCCGCGGCTTTCGTCGCGCGGCTTCTCGCACAAAAGGAGGATTGACCATGAGCAAGCGTGCAAGGAAGGCGCTGGCGGGCGCAGCAGGCCTTGCCGGCGCGATCGCTGTTGCGACGACCGCGCTGATCCAGCCCTGGGAGGGGCGCGAATATGTCGCCTATCGCGACATTGTTGGCGTCCTGACCATCTGCGATGGCGACACGCAGAACGTCCGGCCCGGCATGGTGGAGACAGACACGGGGTGCGACGAGCGGACGCATCGCCGGATCACGCGCGAATTCGTGCCGGCGTTGCGGAAGTGCGTCGCGACGTTCGATGCCGCGCCGGTCAGTTGGCAGGCCTCCGCGATTTCGCTGTCCTGGAACATCGGCACCGGCGCGTTCTGCCGATCGACGGCCGCCCGTCGGGCGCGGTCGAGCGACTGGCTCGGAAGCTGCGAGGCGATGACCTGGTACAACCGGGCCGGCGGCAAGCGAATTCGCGGCCTCGTCCTGCGACGCACGACCGGCGACGCCGAACGCATCGGGGAGTACGAGCTTTGTGTCGAGGGGCTGTCGAGATGATCCTTGGCGTCGCCGCCATCCGCCGAATGCTCGATGCCGCCGCTGGCGGCATTTTCGTTCTGGCAGCGACGGTTCTTTTCTACGAGGGGGTTCCGCTTGGTCCTGCCCGCGACATTCCGGTCTTCGGCACGGTGGCCGCCGCCCTGCTGGACGGTCGCGTTGACCGCGCGGCGCGGCGGGCGAAAGCCGGGCTCGTCGCCGAGGCCGAATTCGCCGCGGCGCAAGCCATGGCTCGGATCGAACGTCGGCTGCGCGAACTCGAACGGGACAAGGCCCGCGCCCTCGCTGCCGCCAATGAGCGTTTCTCCGCCGCCCTGGCGGCTTCCGAGACCGAAAGGGAAAATTTGAATGACCAGATCGCCGAGCTTCTGGCGGCGCCTGTCAATGGCGCTTGCGTTGTCGACAATGTTCTTGCCGGCCGCCTGCGCAACCGATAGCGCGCGCTACCTCGCCGCCGCCGCCTCGCAGGCGGATGCATCCGTCGCGGTGTCCGCGGCGGGGGACGCAGACGACCTGCCGCCGCTGCCGGCCGATTGCCGCCGGCGCGAGCGGTCGGGCGTCGTGGTCGGCGATCGCCTCGATGCGGCCGCGCTGAAGAGCGACGGCGCTCTCGGCCGTGCGAACGACCGGGTGATACGCTGCGCGGCCTGGTACGACGCGCTGCGGGCCGCGCGAAGCAATGGGGAATCGTCGTGACGGCCAAGATCGTTTTCATCCTGGCGATGGCGGCGGTGGCGAGGTTGTCGGTCCGATGGGTCGCGTCCGCGCTATCCGGCAGCGAAGGGGATGCGCGATGAGGATAGTCCGTCTCTTCCTGACACTGGCCGCTGCCGCCGTTTTTCTCCATGCCCCCCTGGCCATCGCCGCCGATGCGCCGTCCGGCGGTGTCCGCTTCGACCTGACCGTAAACCTGACGGCCATCATCACCATCGCGGTCATGGCGGCCGGAGGCATCGCTGCCTGGGTGACGGTCCGCAACCGGGTGCGGACGCATTCGGAGACCCTGGCTGTCCACGCCGAAAAAGTCGAGGCGCTGGGCAAGCGCATCGAGCAGGTGCGCGCGAAGTCCGCGCACGAGTTGTCCGAGTTCAAGCTCGAGGTCGCGCGCAACTACGCGACCGTGCAGTCGGTTGCCAATGTCGAGGAACGGATCGCCGCCGCGCTCGAGAAACTCGACGACAGGCTGGAGAAGCTGGACAGCTATTTGCGCGATCTGGCGGCGGCGCCGAGCCGCCGAGCCCGCCGCGACAACAAACCGGAATGATTGTCGGAGATACCATGAAGAAGGGAAAATTCGTTGCCAGCGAAGCCGACCGCGCCCTTTTCGTCGCGGCGGCCGAAGCCGTCGCCGCCGCGGTTCGCGAGGGCCACCCGCCGCCGGGCGTGCGGGTGCGGAACGATGCGGTCGGGGCGATCCGCCGGGCGGCCGCCTCGGCCGGTGTGGCCGTAAACACGATGCGCCACCGGTATCGCCGGGCGGTCGAGCTCGGGCTGGACGGCCCGGTTCGGGAGGCCGCGAGCGAGCGTCGGGCGCAGGTGTCGGATGGGGCGCCGGACAATCCGGCCGGCCGGGTGACGCAGGCCCAGCGCGAACAGGCGCTGCGCGACGAGGTGGCACGGCTGAAGGCGGATCTTACGGCCGCGCTCCGCGAGGGCAACGAGCAGGACGCCATTCTCGCCCTGGTGGGCCGGATGGCAAAGCACGATCCGGTTCCGCCGGCGTGGCTGACCGAGTCACGGACCAGCGGCCGCCAAGGCCCGGTAACGCCGGAGGTTCCGGTGGTCATGTGGTCGGATTGGCATTTCGGCGAAAAGGTGTGTCCTGACGACGTGAACGGCGCGAATGCCTATGACACGGATATCGCTCGCCGCCGCATCGATCGGCTGCTGGCCTCGACGTGTGACATCTGCCACAACCACGGGCCGGGAAACTATCCCGGTATCGTGATCCCCCTGATGGGGGATTTCATCTCCGGCGGGCTGCATCCGGAACTCCTGCGCACTGACGAGGAGGGCAGGATCCCGTCGGCGCTGTCCGTGATCGACATTCTGTGCGGCGCACTGACGCGCATGGCGGACGAGTTCGGGCGCGTGTTCTGCCCGGCCGTGCCCGGCAACCACGGACGCAACACCATGCGGCCGGAATACAAGGGTTATGTCCACACAAATTTCGACTGGCTGATCTACCAGCTCGTTGCCAGGTGGTTCGATGCGCGCGGCGACGATCGCGTGAAGTTCCTGATCCCGATGTCCGGCGACGCTTTGTTCCGCGTATTCTCGACCCGGTTTCTGGCGACCCATGGCGACATGCTCGGTGTGCGCGGCGGCGACGGCATAATCGGCGCGCTCGGACCGATCACGCGCGGCGAGATCAAGATGCGGGGCCAGTCGCAAAGTCTCGGCCGATCTTACGACTACCTGCTTATCGGACACTGGCACCAGATGTTCTGGGGGCCGCGCGTGATAGTGGCGAACGCGCTGAAGGGGTTTGATGAGTATGCCGGCAAGGCGCTGCGCGCCGTCCCCTCGACGCCGTCGCAGCCGCTGTTCTTCGTTCATCCGCGGCGCGGCATCACGTCGCGGTGGGAAATCACGCTCGAGGACGTGCAGCAGGGAGAGGTGACCGAATGGGTGAGCGTGGCGGCATGACGAAAAGGGTGATCGCGCTGGCCGGGCCGATCGGCGCCGGCAAGTCCACGGCGGCGCAATACCTGGCGGATCGGCACGGATACGAGAGGATCCGCTTCGCCGCGCCCCTGAAATCCATGATGCGGGCGTTCTATGCATCGGCGGGGCTCGATCCGGTGGAAATCGAGGCGCGCATCGAGGGCGGGCTGAAGGAGGCTCCCGATCCGGTTCTTCTCGGGCGCACGCCCCGCCGTGCCATGCAAACGCTAGGGACGGAATGGGGGCGCAACCTCATTGCGCCGGAGCTGTGGGTTCATGCCTGGTCGGGCGCGGCGCGTCGTGCGGGGCTTGTCGTTGCCGAGGATTGCCGATTCGCAAACGAGGCGGCGGCGGTTCGTGAGCTGGGAGGGATCGTCATCGGCATCGAATGCCCGTGGCGGCCGCGCCCGGCCGACGGACATGCCAGCGAGGACGGGGTCGAGGTTGACGTGACGATCGCGAACGACAAACCGGGCAATCCCGAAACCATGTTCAGGCGGCTGGACGAAGTGCTGGCTGAAGAGGTCTCGGGTTTCAGAACGGCCGGGTCTGCGGCGTGACAATGACGCCGCAGTCCCTTGCTCCGCATTTCGTGCAGCGTAGCCGCAGGGCGATTCTCCTGAGGGGCATGTCGTGTCCGTACCGCTCCATCAGTCCGTCGAGGTCGAGGATCTCGTGATGGTTGCAGGGCGCGCAAACCGCAGTGACGGTATGGCGCATCGCGATCAGCTCCCTGATCGTATTCCCGTCATCCGTTTCCGGGAGCTTTTCTGTGGGGGTTTCTGTGGGGAAGCGGTTTCGCATTCTCGCTAACCGATTGTTTTGGTTGGTCGGAGTGGCAGGATTTGAACCTGCGACCCCCTCGTCCCGAACGAGGTGCGCTACCAGGCTGCGCTACACTCCGATACCAAACGGAAGCGGTCTATAGCGCCGGTTCCGCGTTCCCGCAAGTGCGCTTGCCCATTCTTTGTCAGTTTTTTGACCGGCAGCCGGACGCTTGCCCGAAGGCGTGCTAAATGGCACGTAACGCCATCATGACGCGGCTCCGGACGGGGGGCTCCGTATCAGCTTCGAGAACCGGGAAGACACTCATGAAACCACGAGCGGATTTGCAGCCGAACAGCTTTGCCTTCGAGACCGAACCGCTGGTCAAGCCAACCGGATTTCGCGAGTACGATGCGCGATGGTGGTTCGGGCACCCGGCATCGGACACGCCGCCGGAGTTGAACCTGCTGGGCGTTCAGGCCCTCGGCATGGGGCTTGGAACGCTGATCCGCCGGCTGGGTGCCGGCCCGCGGATCGTCGTCGGCCATGATTTCCGCAGCTACTCGCTTTCGATCAAGCTGGCTCTCGCCCAGGGCCTGATGGCTGCCGGCGCCGAGGTGAAGGACATTGGTCTTGCGCTTTCGCCGATGGCCTATTTCGCGCAGTTCGCGCTCGACGCCCCGTCCGTTGCGATGGTTACGGCATCCCACAACGAGAACGGCTGGACCGGCGTGAAGATGGGGTGCGAACGTCCGCTGACATTCGGACCGGACGAGATGGGGCAATTGCGCGATATCGTGCTTTCCGGCGATTTCGACCTCGTCGGCGGCGGGAGCTACGAAACGATCGAAGGGTTTCGGGAGCGCTATATCGATGATCTTGTCGATGGCGTTTCCCTGAACCGGAAGCTCCGGGTTGTCGCGGCTTGCGGCAACGGTACGGCCGGAGCATTTGCGCCGCAGGTTCTGGAACGTATCGGGTGCGAGGTGATTCCGCTCGACACCGAGCTCGATTTCACTTTCCCGCGTTACAATCCCAATCCGGAGGACATGGAAATGCTCCATGCCATCCGGGACAAGGTGCTGGAAACCGGCGCGGATGTCGGACTCGGTTTCGACGGGGACGGAGACCGTTGCGGCGTTGTCGACAACGAGGGCAGGGAGATTTTCTCCGACAAGGTCGGGGTCATGCTGGCGCGCGATATCTCCGACAGGCATCGGGATGCGAAATTCGTGGTCGACGTGAAGTCGACCGGGCTGTTCATGACCGATCCGGTGCTTGTCGCCAACGGCGCGACGACCGACTACTGGAAGACGGGGCATTCCTACATCAAGCGGCGCGTTGCGGAGCTCGGCGCCATCGCCGGTTTCGAGAAATCAGGCCACTTCTTTTTCAATCCGCCGATCGGGCGCGGCTACGATGATGGCCTGGTAACCGCAATCGCGGTATGTCGGATGCTCGACCGCAATCCCGGCAAGTCGATGGCCGATCTTTACCGTGATTTGCCGTTGACCTTCGGTTCTCCGACCATGTCACCGCATTGTCCGGACGAGGTGAAATACGAGGTCGTTGACCGTGTCGTGGCGCGCTTTGCCGCGATGCGTGATGCGGGTGAGAAGATCGCCGGCCATGCCATCGCCGATCTGGTGACGGTGAACGGCGTGCGCGTGGTGGCCGATGATGGCACCTGGGGGCTGGTGCGCGCCTCCTCCAACAAGCCGGAGCTCGTGGTCGTGGTGGAAAGCCCTGTCTCCGAGGACCGGAAGATCGAGATGTTCCGCGCGGTTGATGCCATCCTGCGCGAGAACGGAGAGGTCGGCGAGTACAACCAGTCTATTTAGGCAGGTTGCCGGGGAGCCCGATCCGTCCGATGGCGGGGATTTTGACTGCGGGTCGTCGGATATCGAGGCCGGCTGTTTGGCCGAGGAAGTGTATCTCCAATCCACTCCGCAGCCCTGCCGAAATGCCGATCAGTCCGGCCAGTGTGACATGCAGGTCGGAACCGTCGCGGTCCATGGCGATCCATCTGCCGTTCGGCAGGTAGTCCCGACCGACGGCGTTTGGCGGAAGTACTGCGTCCAGTTCCGGCACTTCGCGAAGGATATGCGCGACAAAGCTGTTGGAGTTCGGCCCCGGCCAGATCCGGTAGTCGCCGCGGCCGGAATGGGGGTAGGAAGCGATTGCCTCGACAATCTTGGGAATGGCGGCCTCGGCGTCTTGTCCGCTAATGCTGGTCACGATCCAGGGCCGGTTGGAATACCAGGTCGCATCCGCGGGGTACCGGTTGATGCGTATCGGGTTGCCCCAGCCAACCTTTTCGTAGCGTGTATAGGAACTTGCGCCAAATTCCTTGACCACGATCCAGCTATGGACCGCAAAGGCGCCCTTGAAGCCGCCGATTCGCGCGGCAAGGACATGGACGGTGGCTTCCGGGCTCGCGGTGGGGGCGGGCAGGAGGCCGGTTGCCGACCAGTCGGCGGCCCGCCACGATGTCGGCCGATCAACCGACATCCACCATGCGCACGCCATCGCCATGGGCGCGAGATATGCAATCAGGATGAATGTGACGATCGGTTTGAAAATTCGCATCGTATTTGCCGCAAGGCTGGTGTAGCGGTGCCGGGAAAGGGAAATAGGGCGACGGAGCGTCGGCGCAAGCCGGGACGGTTCGACCGGGCCGCGCGGCGCATGCCTAGCAGCAGGGAGCAAGAGATTGATCAATCCGGTACTGGTGGAAACCGTTCGCGGCGGCATTGTCGATTTGCGGCATCGTGGCGCAGTGGCCGTTTCTGATGCGGATGGAAGGCTGGTGTGGTCGACGGGCGATGTCGAGCGCCCGGTATATCCGCGTTCGGCGATAAAGCTGTTTCAGGCCCTGCCGCTGGTTGAAAGCGGTGCGGCCGACCGCTACGGCTTGAACGACAAGCAGCTCGCGTTTGCCTGTTCCTCTCACTCTGCGGAGGAAGGCCATGTCTCCACCGCGGAAGCGATGCTGAAGGCCGCCGGTCTTGGCGAGGCCGATCTCGAGTGCGGTGCGCATTGGCCGCTGTTCAGCCAGCAAGCCCTGATCGATTTCGCTCGATCCGGCAAAACGCCGAACAATCTGCACAACAACTGTTCCGGAAAGCATGCAGGCTTTCTCTGTGCGGCCTGTCATCAGGGATTGGAACCCGTCGGCTACGTGAATGCCGCGCACGAGATCCAGCGGCAGGCACGTGCGGCACAGGAGGACATGACCGGCTTCCCGCTTGGCGACGAGATGGGTGGCATCGATGGCTGTTCAATTCCTGCCTATGCTTTCCCGCTGCGTTCGCTCGCTTACGGCTTCGCCCGTGCGGCGACGGGAAACCGGCTGGGCGTGGAGCGCGCGAAGGCGGCGAAACGGCTGATGGATGCATGCATGGCCAATCCCTGGTTCACTGCCGGGACGGAGAGGTTCTGCACGCGTATCATGGAAGCCGGGGAGGGCAGGATATTTGCAAAGACCGGCGCGGATGGCGCCTATGTCGCTGCGTTGCCCGGTGCCGGTCTCGGGATTGCGCTCAAATGCGATGACGGTTCGGGGCAGGCTGCCGAGATCATGCTGGCATCGGTTCTTCTTCGTCTGCTCGGGCAGGACGATGACTTGCGCGTGCGGCTGGAACCGCTTGCGAGCCGGACGATCAGGAACTGGAAGGGCATCGAGGTTGCGGAGATGCGCCCCGTATCAGCCTGACACCGCGACATTCCCGGCCAGGATTATGTTGGCCGGTGTTTCGCCCGGTGCGACAAGCAGGTCCGGCGCGATCGGTCTGCCCCATTCATGCGCCTGGATGCCGGTTTCGCGCGCGTCGATGATGTTGCCGCTGATCAGGGCGCGTCCGGCGCCCTCCACCGCAGACACGCCAATGCCGAAACGGGAATCCCTGATGGTATTGCCCGACACCAGGACATCGCGAAGAAAGGGCCCCCATCCTGCATTGATGCCGTAGAGTGCAGCCGCCTGGACCAGGTTTCCGGCTATGGCGGCATCGGCCTCTGCGATGATACCCGTTCCGAAACCGGGGAAGGGCTCCTCGTAGGGGCCGGCGGTCCTCAGGTTGCGGACGATGTTTCCGGTGATTGTTGCACCGCTGCCTCCATGATCCAGGTTGGTCGCGGATATGCCGTTTGCTGCTCCGTCGATGATGTTTTCCGAGATGATCGCATCCCGGAATTCGAACTCGGCGAATATCGCCGTTTCTCCGCTCTCCAGGCAGGTGTTCCCGGTAACTTGCATGTTCCGCACGGCGTTGCCGCGAATCGCCGTAAAGGCGCTGTTGGAGATCATGTTGTTCGCGGCGATCACGTTGTCCGCGCGAAAGAAATTGATTGCGTTGCCCCACTGACCGGTGCCGCCGTTCGTTGCGCCCGTGTTGCGGATGCGATTGCCGGTCACGATCGTTCCGTCATGGCCGGGCTCGTATCGGTGAACGATGATGCCGCCATTCCGGCATTGGTCGATGGTGTTGTCGGTAATCGTCAGCCCGGTACTGTCTGTTGCGTATACGGCGGATTGCCCGGCGCGGGCGATCGTGTTCCCTCTTACTTGGCCCGAACATCCGTGCAAGCGCAGGGCGTTTCCGCTTGCCGCCAGCAGGTCGCATTCCTCGATGACGAAATCCTCGACGTTGAGGAACTCGACAAGGTCAACGGCCGATCCGGCTTCGGTGCCGGGTACATGCTCTGTGGCAATGCCGCGAAGCGTGATCCGGCGGGCATTGCGGGCCGCCAATGCCGGGCCGCCGCCATTGCTGACAATCCTCGTTTGCCCCGGGATGCCTTCGATCACGCTGCCGGAGGGGAGGCGAATACCGGAGAGAACATATCGACCGCCGGGAAGGAACAGTGCCATCCCCGAGGATGAGGCGACATCCACCATGGTCTGGAATGCTGCGGTCTGGTCGGCGGGGGAATCCGGTATGACGCCGTGGTCGGCAGGGTTGATTGTGCCCCTGCCGCGAGGTGCAATCTGTGCTGCGGCGCGCAAGGGGGTGGCGGCAATCAAGGCGGCTGTGCCGAACTGACACAGGAATCGGCGTCGGTCCATCATTTCGCTCCTTGGGGTGAACTGGAGCAAGTGGCGTGCCGAAGAGGAACGAAGCGCGGCCGTGGCAGCCGCGCTCCCAATGTCGGGGATGATTGTATCAGACGAACTGGCTGAGTCCGGGAATGGCCGCGATGACTTCGTCGACCGGTCCGTCGCCGGCCTTCTCCTTGGCGAATGCCACCGTCTGCTTTGCGACGCCGCCGATCTCGCCCATGCCGAGACCGATGCCCATGAGCGCGGAACCGAGGCCCATTACGCCGCCGCCGAACATGCCGCCGCCGGATTCCGGGGCGCCGTCGATCAACTCCTGCACGCCAGGCATCGCGCCGAGCATTTCCTCGATCTTGTCGGCCGGGCCTTCCTTCTGCAGGAAGCCGAGGATCATGCCGACTGCCTTCTTCGCTGTGTCCGCGTCGATTCCCACGGCATCGGTGATGCGGGAGATGAGTTCGTCCATTTCGCTCTCCAATAATGCTTTTACGTTTACGTAATATGCACTTCGATCCTGCCCGTAAACCCGTTTTCCCGGCGCGGTTGAAAATTTCCGTGCCATTGCCGCGGACGTCGGCGGCGACTATAGCCGTAACGTAACCTTTGCAGGATGAAGAGAGAACCATGTGGGACGTGACCGATCGCATATTCCTGGGCGCCAGCCGCAGGCCGGACGACAGCATCCAGCAACAGGAGTTCATGTCCCTGCGCTACGCCAATCGGCATGGCCTGATAACCGGCGCTACCGGCACCGGAAAGACGGTTTCGCTGCAGATCCTTGCCGAGAGCTTTTCCAATGCCGGGGTCCCGGTCTTTTGCGCTGATGTGAAGGGGGATCTTTCCGGCATCGCCGCAAAGGGAGAACCGAAGGATTTTCTCCTCAAGCGTGCGGAGACGGTCGGACTCGAACCGTACGAGTTCCAGGAATTCCCGGTGATCTTCTGGGACCTTTTCGGCGAGAAGGGGCATCCGATCCGGACCACCATCTCCGAGATGGGGCCGCTCCTGCTTTCCCGACTGATGAACCTTACGGATGCGCAGGAGGGCGTGCTCAACATCGCATTCGAGATCGCGGACGACGAGGGACTCCTGCTGCTCGACCTGAAGGACCTGCGTGCGCTTCTCAATCACCTGGGGGAGAACGCGAAGGAGATCGGCAAGCGCTATGGCAACGTGCATTCGTCGTCGCTGGGCGCGATCCAGCGTTCGCTGCTCGTGCTGGAGCGCGAGGGGGCGGATTTCTTCTTCGGGGAACCTGCGCTTCGGATATCCGACATCATGCGCACGACGCCCGACGGGCGCGGCGCCATCAACGTGCTCGCCGCGGACAAGCTGATGCTGAAGCCCCGTCTCTACGGGACCTTCTTGTTGTGGTTGTTGTCGGAGTTGTTCGAGGAACTCCCCGAAATCGGCGATCCGGAAAAGCCCAGGTTGGTTTTCTTTTTCGATGAGGCGCACCTGCTGTTCGACGAAGCTCCCGATATTCTGATAGACCGGGTAGAGCAGGTCGTCCGCCTTATACGTTCCAAGGGGGTGGGTGTATTTTTCGTCACACAGAACCCGCTCGACGTGCCGGACACGGTGCTCTCCCAGCTAGGAAACCGAATTCAGCATGCGCTGCGCGCCTACACGCCGCGCGAACAGAAGGCGGTTAAGGTGGCAGCCGGAACCTTTCGTCCCAATCCGGATATCGATACGTTCGAGGCAATTACCAAGCTCGGTGTCGGCGAAGCATTGGTCTCCACTCTGGAAGCGAAAGGGGTGCCCGGTATAGTCCAGCGGACACTGATCCGCCCGCCATCATCGCGGCTGGGGCCTCTTGCGGAGGACGAGCGCGCCGAAGCCATTGGACTGAGTCCCGTAGCCGGTCAGTACGATGAAGCGATTGATCGGGAATCTGCCTACGAGATGCTCCTGGCACGCGCCGAAAAGGCCGCTGTCGACGATGGCCGGAACACAGATGAGGGAGAACGTGACGACAAGGGCGGGTCGCGTTGGACCTTGCCGGAGTTCGGTGACGATGAAACTCGCAGGAAATCGTCGTCCAAACGAAAGACATCCACCAAGCGCCGTTCGTCAAGCCGTCAAAGTGTCGGTGAGGCGGCAATGAAATCGCTGGCACGCTCGCTGTCCAGTCAACTTGGGCGCGCCCTCGCTCGCGGAATACTCGGCGGTCTCAAGAAGGCGCTGGACTAGAAAGCCGAAAGCCCTGGCGGCTCTGAATCATCGCACAAGGACCGGCGTACCGATCGGAACACGGTCGTAAAGATCCAGTATGTCTTGGTTCAACAACCTGACGCATCCCGACGATACGGACTTGCCAATCGAATTCCACTCCGGGGAGCCGTGCAGGCGATAGAGCGTGTCTTTTTTGCCTTCATAAAGATAGAGGGCGCGCGCTCCCAGCGGATTGTAGATCCCGGGCTCCATGCCGCCGTTGTACACGTCGTTCTTCGCGTCGTACGAAACACGATACTTTTCCAGTTTCGGATCCCGGTCGATCATCTCGTCGGGCGGAAACCACTTGGGCCATTCGCGCTTGGCGCCGATTTCGGCGCGCCCCGACCACTCGAAACCGGCGCGGCCCAGACCAACTCCGTAGCGGATCGCATAGCCGTTGCCGAGAACGAGGAAGAGGAAGTGTCCACGGGTATCGACGACGATCGTGCCCTTTTTTTCACCTGTCGGGTCCTTGACAACCTGGCGCAGAAACCGTTCGGGAATCTTGGTATAGGGCACTCCCGGTATGTTGAAGCCGCCATCGCTTACCGGGCCATACATGGTGGCGTATGGAGGAAATTCCGGAAGCGAACGTAACGGAATTCTTGCCGGCGTGTTCACGGTATTGCAGGCACTGAGCGCTAGGCCGGCTGAAAAAGTTGCGGATGTGGTCAGGAACTTGCGGCGCGAAAGCGTCTTCATCATCGATCCATTTCATTTTGGAAACGGTGGCCCAACCGTCCATTGGTATTTCTGATTCCGCGTTTAATCCGAAACTCCTAAAGGTCTGAGCGGAATCTGACGCCAGCCGAGCAATTTGAGCTCAGATGTGTAAAACGCGAACGAACGTTGCAATGACGCAACACTGCTTCCCCTCTTCCTACAATGCCGACAGGTCCGCAATTTCCCGCGATGGGCCATAGTTGTGATATTCGTTGGGTAGGCCGCTTCGGTTGATCCATACGGTATGGAAGCCGAATTTGTGTGCTCCCGCGATGTCCCAGCGATTGGATGACTGGAATGAGATTTCGGAGGGGCGGGAATCGAATGTATCGACAACCATCTGGTATATCTGCGGCGATGTCTTGAATGTCTTGACCGCATCCACGGATATTACGGCATCGAGAAGATCGGTCAGATCGGCGCTTTCCACAGCGGCAGTGAGCATGTCGGGCGATCCATTCGACAGAATGGCGGTCGCAGCGCCATCTTGGCGCAGGCGCGTCAATACCCCCCGCACTTCCGGATAGCTATCCAGCGTCCAGTATGCTTCGAGCAATTGGTCGCGCAGGTTCTTGTCTATGCCCGGCACAACAGCGAGCGCGAAGTCCAGGGCTTCCTCGGTCAAGCGCCAGAAGTCCGTGTAGGAGCCCATCAGCGAGCGTACCCAGGAATATTCAAGTTGTTTGGTGCGCCACAGGTCGGATAGAAGCTGTCCGCGTTCACCGAGCATGTCGGCATGTTTGCGAACTGCTGCATGAACATCGAATAGGGTGCCGTAGGCGTCGAAGACGTATGCTTTGAAAGACATTCTCTTGGTCCGGTTGCGCAGACTTTGGGCAATGCGCGCGAGACGGTCAATAGGTCAGGATTTCGTAGCAGCTGTGTTCGTGACGATTGACGTTTCGCGCCAAATCCGGTTTGCGTCTGGAACAAGCATTCGAGGAGACGATCATGGCAGTCGATACAACGGCGCAAACACTCACCTGGACTTATGTCGATGGCGATTGGTATGAGGGCAATGTTCCCATTGTCGGGCCACGCACTCATGCAATGTGGCTTGGCTCCTCGGTTTTCGACGGGGCTCGGTGGTTTGAAGGCGTCGCGCCCGACCTCGAACTGCACGCGGCTCGGATCAATAAATCGGCGGTTGCGCTTGGCCTCAAGCCGACAATGAACGTCGAAGAGATTGTCGGCTTGACTTGGGACGGGCTGAAAAAGTTCGATGGCAATACCGCTGTGTATATCCGGCCGATGTATTGGGCCGAACATGGCGGCTTCATGTCGGTGCCGGCCGATCCGGAATCGACGCGCTTTTGTCTGTGTCTGCATGAGGCGCCGATGTTGCCCCCGCAGGGATTTTCGGTCACCGTTTCACCTTTCCGTCGCCCGACCGTCGAGACCATGCCGACGAATGCGAAGGCCGGCTGCCTCTATCCAAACAATGGTCGCGCCATCCTTGAGGCGAAGAGCCGGGGATTCGACAATTGCTTGGTACGCGACATGCTTGGCAATGTTGCTGAAACAGGGTCTTCAAACGTGTTTATGGTCAAGGACAATCAGGTCTATACGCCCGCAGCGAACGGCACATTCCTTTCCGGCATCACGCGTGCGCGAACCATCTCCCTCTTGGCTGACTACGGTTTCAAGACCATTGAGAAGGCGCTGACCGTTAAAGACTTTATGGAGGCGGATGAGATATTCACGACCGGGAACCATTCGAAGGTCGTGCCCATTATACAGATTGAGGACCGCAAGCTTCAGCCCGGCCCGATAGCGACCAAGGCACGTGAGCTCTACTGGGAATGGGCGCACGCGTAAGGTGCAGAAAATTAGCTTCCATTGTTGCCGCGGTGCCGATGGAATTCTATGTGTGTGCGGGACGCCGCGGTCGGTTTGCCCGCAGAACTGACTTCGATGAGACATCATCTGAAAAGGAGACCCCGATGGCCTTTACGCTTCCCGAATTGCCCTATGAATACGAGGCACTCCAGCCCTACATGTCGAGGGAGACGTTGGAGTATCACCACGACAAGCACCACAAGGCCTATGTCGACAACGGCAACAAGCTTGCCGCCGAGGCCGGCATGGACGGGCTGTCGCTGGAGGAGATCGTCAGGCAGTCGCACGGCAAGAATCCCGGCCTGTTCAACAATGCCGGCCAGCACTACAACCACATCCATTTCTGGAAGTGGATGAAGAAGGGCGGCGGCGGCCGCTCGCTGCCGGGCAAGCTGCAGGCGGCGATCGACTCCGACCTCGGCGGCTACGACCAGTTCCGCGCCGACTTCATCAATGCCGGCGCCACCCAGTTCGGCTCCGGCTGGGCCTGGCTGGCGGTCAAGGACGGCAAGCTGGAGATCATGAAGACGCCGAACGGCGAGAACCCGCTGGTCCACGGCGCGCAGCCGATCCTGGGCGTCGATGTCTGGGAGCACTCCTACTACATCGACTACCGCAACGCGCGCCCGAAATATCTCGAGGCCTTCGTCGACAGCCTGGTCAACTGGGACTACGTGCTGGAGATGTACGAGGCCGCGACGGCCTGATCCGGCGCGCCCGACGCGATTGCGCGCGGCTTCGCGGTCCTTCCGCGGAGCCGCGTTTCCGTTTCGGAGACACTGTGTCGCATCCGCCATGCGACATTTCACGCAAGCGTGATCGCCGCGGCCGGGTTAAATGTCGCATTGTCGGTGTCCAACAGACGCGCAAACCATTTTCAGGAGGTTTTCCGTGAAAAAGACTTTTCTTGCCATCGCAGTCATCGCCGCTTCCGCGACGGCCGCCCTTTCCGCCGACGATCCGATCGCCCAGCGCAAGGCGCTGATGCAGGCCAATGGCGGCGCCGCGGGTCTTTCCGCCGGCATGATGAAGGGCGAGATCGACTACAGCCCGGCCGCAGGCAAGGCGGCCATCACCGCGCTCCACGCCACGGCCATGACCTTCGGCGATTTCTTCCCCGAGGGCAGCGACATGGGCGCGGACACCAAGGCCTCGCCGAAGATCTGGGAGGACCCCGCCGCCTTCGAGGCCGAACTCGCGAAATTCCAGTCCGCCACGGCCGCCGCCGTGCAGGCGTCGGGCAGGGCTGGCCCGGCCGATCTCGACGCCTTCAAGGCGGCTGTCGGCCCCGTGCTCGGCACCTGCAAGAGCTGCCACGAATCATTCCAGATCAAGTAGCAGATCCGATGGTGCGCAGGCTCGCCCTGGTTGCAGCGCTCGCGGCAATCGCCGGCGGGCTTGCATTCTACCTTCTCACCGTTCCGCAGGCCTTGCCGCGCGACGTGCTCGCCGCCATGCCCGAGGGCGATGCCGCGCGCGGCGAGCTGGTCTTTTGGGCCGGCGGCTGCGCCTCCTGCCACGCGGCGGAGAAGGCCGAGGGCGACGACAGGCTGAAGCTCGGCGGCGGCCTCGTGCTGGCCAGCGACTTCGGCGATTTCGTCGCTCCCAACATCTCGATGCACGAGGAACACGGCATCGGCGCCTGGACGGCGGAGGACTTCGCCAACGCTCTGGCGCGCGGCGTCTCGCCGGAGGGGCGGCACTACTACCCGTCCTTCCCCTGGACATCCTATGCCCGCATGGAGATGGCCGACATCGCCGACCTGTGGGCCTTCATGCGGACCCTGCCGGCGGTCGAGAACGATCCCGGCCCGCACCGGCTGGGTTTCCCGTTCAACATCCGCCGCGGTGTCGGCATGTGGAAGCTGCTCCACGCCGGCAGCGAGCCGGTGGTGGCGCTCGACACCGACGACCCGAAGGTGCTGCGCGGCCAGTATCTCGTCGAGGGGCCGGGCCATTGCGGCGAGTGCCACACGCCGCGCGATTTCACCGGCGGGCTGAAGAAGGATCTCTGGCTTGCCGGCGCGTCCAACCCGGACGGGCCGGGGCGCGTTCCCAACATCACGCCGGGCGGCACCATTGCCGACTGGTCCGAGGCCGACATCGCCTATTACCTGGAAAGCGGCTTCACGCCGGAATTCGATTCCGTCGGCGGCTCCATGGTGGAGGTGCAGGAGAACATGGCGGCGCTGCCGGCCTCCGACCGCGAGGCTATCGCCGCCTACCTGAAGGCGATTCCGGCGGTTCCGTCCTCGCAATGATCCCGGTCGCCGCCGCTTGACCCCGATCAATCGGCGGCGCGGGCGGTTGCGCTAGATTTTCCGGAACGAAGGAAACGGTTCCGGAGCGATCCCATGTCCGACACGATCCAGATCGTCTGTCCCTCCTGCGCGGCGGTGAACCGTCTGCCCGCCGAACGCCCTGCGGAGAAGGCGCGCTGCGGCTCCTGCAAGGCACCGCTCTTTGCCGGTCATCCGGCGGATGCGAGCGGCGCGATGCTGGACAAGCAGGTGGCGCGTTCCTCGGTGCCGGTGGTGGTCGATGTCTGGGCGCCCTGGTGCGGCCCGTGCCGCATGATGGCGCCGGCCTTCGAGCAGGCGGCAAAGGAGCTGGAGCCGCAGGTGCGGTTCCTGAAGCTCAATTCCGACGAGGAGCAGCAGGCGGCGGCAAGGCTCGGCATTCGCGGCATCCCGACGATGATCCTCTATTCCGGCGGTCGCGAGATCGCCCGCCAGTCCGGCGCGATGATGGCGCCGCAGATCACGGCGTGGATCCGGCAGCACCTGGGGTAGGGGCGGTCAGCCGCCGGCCGCGACAGGGGAGGCCGTGCCTTCCGTCGACGGATCGACCGGCTCGAGCGTGCGGGCGTCGAGCATCCCCATGGCGATACGCGCGTTGAGGCGGCGTGCCGCGTGTCCGGCCCGGAACCAGTCCCTTGCATTCCCGAGATCGAAACGCGGTTTCCGCTGCGCCGATCTCTCCGCTTCGAGGAGGCACGCCTCGACCTCGTCGATGCGGTAAAGCCCGCCCGCGACGGGCAGGGGCATTTTGCGCTTTTGCAGCGACTGCCGGGAAACGCCCAGTTTCTCGGCGACGTCCGCCTGGCTCACCAGGTCGGGCCGCGCCTCGCGGAGTTCCGAGCCTTCGGGAAGCTTTTTGATGATCGCCCTGGCGGCCGCGATCATCGCGGCCTCGGCGTCCTCGCCCTCGGTCCCGATCTCGACGGCGAGAAGGCGCGGATTGCCGGTTCCGACGAGGGCATCCTCGTAGCCGGCCTCGAAGACGGCGTCGGACAGCGCGAAGGGGTCGTGTTCGCCCTCCGGCAAACCGAAAACAAGCTCGAAGTCGAACCGTTCAGCCATTGTCCTCGTCCTCTCGCAACGGGTTGATGCAGGCCATTGCCTTGCTGCGGAGTTTCGCGGCGTGGTTCGCCGCGTTCTGCGGTGTCGAAAAGACCGTCATCTGGCAATATTGCCCGCAGCGGCATTCCTCCGTCGGTTTCGGGCATCGCAGCAGCCCCCAAGCGTGGCCCTTGCCGTGCCGCCTGACGACCGTCCAGCCGAGCGCCTCCAGTTCCCGCAGGACTGCCTCGACCTCCTTCTTCGGATGCCTGCTCCGCGGCATGAATCTATGTACTGCCTCCTATGTTGTCAATTGACAACTTAATAAATCGCCAATGGCCGCCGATCCGGCTATGGCGGACGCGCTGACATGCTGGGGGATGTTCTTTCGATCTTCAACCGCGGGGAGGGCGGTGTGTGCCGGCGTTGCGGCGGAGCGCACCTGCATCGCTACCTTGCCGAATTAGATTTCAGGTGTAGCCGCCGCGCTGCCCTAGAGGTATCGGATGCAGAACGCGCGGCATCTTCTTTGGAAGCGCAAGAAAAAGGGTCTGTGAATTACGAGGAAGTCGATTGTGCGTCCTATCGTTTTCTTGGCCTCACCCCGTCGAATCACTCAGAATAGAAAACGGCGGCGGTGTCCCCTTCCAAGTTTCACCGCTCGCCGTCAACGCAACCGAACCACGGAGGTCGGTATCAAATATGGAAACCAACTCTACTAAAGCCATCGATACGGTCAACCAACCTGTGGTTCAAAACACAGGAGCCAACCATGGCATCTACATACTGTGTCACCTTTCGAGTGGCGGACCAAACCGTTAACGGCAAAACGTACAACGAGCGCAGGCAATCGATCATTGACGCGGTGCGCAAAGAGGATCTTGGATACTGGGAGGAGACAACGTCGTTCTTCCTTGCCGAATCCAATCTCGATACCACGACATTTGGAAAAACCGCGTCCGCAGGATTGAGCGCCAAGCACGATATGCTCGCGGCATTCGATCCAAGCGATATGTCGCTGGCTTACTTTGGCGCTATTGATCACCCTGATGTTTTGGCTTCATTCTTTAAAACAGCAAAGAAGCTGCCATGAATGTCAACCGGCACGAGCATTAGCCGAGCGAAGGCGAACAACAGCTTCAAGCCGTAGTTTGTTCATCGCGGGTGTCGTTCTTATCGCCGCCCTTCCCGGTCTTCGGATCGGGAGGGGGCTTAAGCAGGCGGCGCAGTACCTCGTCGCCCTTTTCCTGGTCCTGATTCTTGTCGGTGTCTGACGTGGCAGTTCTTTACATTGACGAATGTGGTGAGGAAGGCTTCAGCGACACAAGCTCGCAATGGCTGATCGTCGGCGGCGCGCTTCAACCGTCACGAACCATACTCCAAAACATGATCCGGGCTTATGACGACTTCAAGTCAGAACACATGCAGCCGAACTGGTATTTTCACTTCGCTAAAGCGTCACATGACGCGCGGCTTGGGTTCATCCATGCAATGCGCGAAACTGGACTACGCGCTGTCGCTGTCGCAATTTACAAGCCATCCATTCGCCGCCCAGAAAATTTTAAGCGCAAATATTTCCTTTATTTCTACGCCCTGCGCTTCCTGCTCGAAAAGGCGACGAACTGGTGCCGGGACCACGGCACGAGTGATGAGCTTCATGTCTATCTTTCAACCCGGAAGGGGTTGAAGCTGGAAAACCTGAACGATTACTTGTCTCGCGTTATCTCAAGCCCATACGTCTCGAATGACAGGATGGTTTGGAGATTCCTTCGCAATGAATCGATCTTTCTGGCGCCGAACCGCGAATATCGCGGGCTGCAAGTGGCCGATTGCGTTGTCAGCTCCATTGGGAAGGCTTTGGAGCCATCCGAGTTTGGCCTGTTTGAAGACCGCTATGTCCTCGATCTTTCCCCCATGTTCCACCACGACCGCCTAACATTTCAGCACGCCGTAAAGATTTGGCCGGGCGTGCCTGTGACGCACTACAGCGATCGCCTCACTTGGATGTTCGCGCGGGCGGGCGACAGAGGCCTAAATTCGCACTCTTTCTAAGGCCTAAGCCGCCGTCCCCGCCCGTCAATCCGCATCGGCCTGTCGTGCGAATCATATTAGGAAGAAGTTCTGGTAAGTTAAGTATATAGCTAGGAATAAATTCCTTGACTGCGTGACGCTCCTCCGCTATCCTTCGGGCACAATCGCGAGACGTGTCGCAAGGGCCGGGTGCTTCTGCACCGCGGCCCTTTTTCGTTGCCGGAATTCTTTCGCAAAAGGAGGTCGAGGACGATGACGAAGGAGACGGGATCGAAGCCTTTCTCCCGCGCCAGGCTGCAGGACACCGAGGAGATGGCGCAGAAATTCTACGCGTTCGGGCTGGAGGGCATTCCCAACTGGGTGATCGCGCTCAGGCTCGGCTGCCACGTCAACACGGTTGGCACCTTCCTGCGCCGCGCGCCGAGATCGAAGGCCGCGCTGGAGCGGGGCAGGGCGGAGGCGGTCGAGCGCAGCCGCCGGCCCGGCGGCAGCGCCTGGGAGGCCGAGCAGGCCTGGCGCGGCGGGCGCAAGCTGCCCAGGCCCAGGCCCGGCGAGCCGTGCCCGGCCTGCGGCCGGATGGTCGACGGCGAGGATACAATCGTATTGAGGGCGTCCGAACTGGCCGATGCGCGAAAGCGGTTCGAGGCCATCATAGACCGGTACATTGCCGTGAAGAGCGGCGAGCGGGAGGAGGACGGCCCGCCCTCCGACCCCGGTCAGGCCTTGCCCGTCACCTTCAACGCGAAGGCGTAGGAGAAGGCGATCTCCTCCAGCCGCGAGAAGCGGCCCGAGGCGCCGCCATGGCCCGAATCCATGTTGGTCTTCAGCAGGAAGGGGCCGGCATCCGGGTTGAGCGCGCGCAGCTTGGCGATCCACTTCGCCGGTTCCCAGTAGGTGACGCGCGGATCGGTCAGCCCGGCGACCGCGAGGATCGGCGGATAGGGCTTCCTGCCCACATTATCGTAGGGCGAGTAGGCGGCGATCATCTCGTAGTCCTCCTTCGAGGCGATCGGGTTGCCCCATTCCGGCCATTCCGGCGGGGTGAGCGGCAGCGTGTCGTCGAGCATGGTGTTGAGCACGTCGACGAAGGCGACCTCGGCGATGATGCCGCCGAAGGCGTCGGGCGCCATGTTGGCGACGGCGCCCATCAGCATGCCGCCGGCCGAGCCGCCCTGCGCCACGATGCGGTCGGCGGAGGTGTATTTCTCCGCCGCCAGGTGGCGCGCCACGGCGACGAAATCCTTGAAGGTGTTCTGCTTGGCGGCCCGCTTGCCGTCCTCGTACCAGGCGAAGCCCTTGTCCTTGCCGCCGCGGATATGGGCGATGGCATAGACGAAGCCGCGATCCGCCAGCGACAGGCAGTTGGTGTTGAAGGAAGCGGGAATCGCGATGCCGTAGGAGCCGTAGCCGTAGAGCAGGCAGGGGGCGGAGCCGTCGAGCCTTGTGTCCTTGCGGTAGAGCAGGGTGACCGGCACCTCCGCCCCGTCATGTGACGGCACGTGGATGCGCCGCGTGACGTAGTCCTCCGGATCGTGGCCGGACGGCACCTCCTGGGTCTTGAGCAGGGTGCGCTCGCGGGTGCGCATGTCGTAGTCGTAGACCTGGGTCGGCGTCGTCATCGAGGAATAGGTGAAGCGGATGACATCCGTGTCGTATTCCAGCGACCCCATCAGGCCGAGCGAGAAGGCCTCCTCCTCGAAGGCGATGGCGTGTTCCTCGCCGCTCCTGCGGTCCTTCACGACGATGCGCGGCAGGCCGTTCTCGCGCTCGATCCAGACGACAAAATCCCTGTAGGCCTGGACCGAGAGGATCAGCCGGCCCGGCTTGTGGGCGACGAACTCGCTCCAGTTTTCCTTCTGCGGCGCGTCAACCGGCGCCGTCATGATCTTGAAATCCTTGGCATTGTCGGCGTTGGTGAGGATGAAGAAAACGTCCCCGCCGGACTCCATCTCGTATTCGACGCCCTTTTCGCGCGGCGCGACCACCACCGGTTCGCCGGACGGGTCGTCGGCGCGCAGCAGCCGGTACTCGCTGGTCTCGTGGTCGTGGATGTCGATGAACACGAAATCGTTCAGCCGGCTGCCGCCCGCGCCCATGAAGAAGCCGGCGTCCTTCTCCTCGTAGACCAGCCTGTCCTCCTCCTGCGGCGTGCCGAGCCGGTGGTAGAGGATCTTCGACGGCCGGTGATTGGCGTCCAGCCGGGCATAGAAGAAGCCCTCGCAGGCCGCGTCCCAAACGCCGCCGCCATTGGTGTCGGCGATGTCGTCATCCATGTCGGCCAGGGTGTCCAGGTCGCGCACGCGCAGCCGGAAGAATTCCGATCCCTTGTCGTCGTAGCCCCACAGAAGCTTCGCGTGATCGTGCGAGTGGTCGGCGGACGAGATGCGGAAATAGGCCTTGCCCTCGGCCTCCTTGTCGCCGTCGAGAATGATCGTCCGGTCCTCCGGCGCCGTCCTGCCGCGCGGCATCCGCTCGAAGCGCGGCTGCTGGCCGCCCTTCCTGTAGGACGTACCGTATGCCCAGGGGCCGTCCGGGGAGGGGACGGAGGAATCGTCCTCCTTGATGCGGCCCTTCATCTCCTCGAACAGGGTCTTCTGCAGATCCTTCGTGTCGGCCATCGCCGCTTCCTGGTAGGCGTTCTCGGCCTCCAGGTGGGCGCGGATGGCCGGATCGAGGACCGACGTGTCCCTGAACACCTCCTGCCAGTTGTCGGCGCGCAGCCAGGCGTAATCGTCGGTCCGCGTGATGCCGTGGCGGGTGTCGGTCACGGGGCGTTTCTCCGCAACGGGAGCGGCAGGAAGGTTTCCAAAGGGCAGGGACATCGGGCCTCCAGGGATGCGTGGTCTCGCGGATGTGCGGGGACCGGACCTGAACCGGTCCGGCGGGGAAATTCAACCCAGATGTATCGATCGCGTGGCCATGTTCAAGCCCGGGCGGGCGGATGACATCCCGACACCGTCCTGTCAGGAGCGCCGCACGCGGCGCGACCGTAGTATTGCGGCCGGTTTCCCGCTCTGTCTAAATGACGGTATCGCGATGGCGGAGGAGCGAGATGTCCGAAAGGATCCAATTCTACACGAACCCGATGAGCCGCGGCCAGATTGCGCGCTGGGCGCTGCACGAGGCGGGCGCCGAATATGACGAGCATCTCCTGGACTACGGGCCGGAGATGAAGGGGGAGTACCGCTCGATCAACCCGATGGGGAAGGTGCCCGCGATCGTCCATGACGGCAATGTCGTCACCGAGGCGGCGGCGATCTGTCTCTATCTCGCCGAGGCCTTTCCGGAGGCCGGCCTGCTGCCGGAGGGGCTGTCGGAGAAGGCGGATTACCTGCGCTGGACGTTGTTCGCTGCGGGGCCGGTGGAACAGGCCATCATCGCCCGTTCCTTCAAGTGGGACGAGGGGCTCGGCCCGCGGGAGCAGGGCAGGGTCGGCTTCGGCAGCTACGATCGTGTCGTCGAGGTCCTTGCCGGCCTGCTGCGCGAGCGCGACTATGTCTGCGGCGACCGCTTCACCGCGGCGGACATATATGTCGGCGCGCAGGTCGACTGGGGGCTGGCGTTCAAGACGCTGCCCGTGCTGGACGAATTCGTGGCCTATGCCGGCCGGCTCAGGGCGCGCGACGCCTACAGGGCGGCGAAGGCGATCGATGCCGCCCATATCGAGGCGATGCGGAAGGACGGCTAGGCCGCGCCGTCACGCCTCGTCGGGGGTGAAGTCCATGGCGACCCCGTTCATGCAGTAGCGCAGGCCGGTCGGCGGCGGCCCGTCCTCGAAGACGTGGCCGAGATGCGCGTCGCAGTCCGCGCAGCGGATCTCCGTGCGCACCATGAAGAAGGACCGGTCCCTGTGCTCGGTGACGGCATCGGGCTCGATCGGTGCATAGAAGCTCGGCCAGCCGGTGCCGGAATCGAATTTCGTCTCGGAACGGAACAGCGGCCGCCCGCAACACACGCAGCTGTAGAGGCCGGCGGCCTTGTTGTCCCAGTTGGGACCCGTAAAGGCGCGCTCCGTGCCGTGCTTGCGGGTCACGCGGAACTGCTCGGGCGTCAGTTGCGCGCGCCACTCTTCCTCGCTCTTTTCGACTTTCAGCCTGTGCGTATCGGACATCTTTCACCTCGTTTCGGCACAGATAGGCGGCCCGGAGCGATGCGGCAAGCGCCGTCGGTCTGTCCGATAGTCGTCACGAATGCGTGGGCGGCGCAAATTTTGCCTTGAAAACAGGGGGATTCTCCGGCGGCCTCTTGTGCTTTGGGTGCAACCGACCTAGTTCGGGACACCATGAAATCCGCGTCGATCCAGACATTGCGCCGCCGGCGTTTCGCCTCCTGGGGGCATAGCCATACATGACGTTCTACGCGCTGTTCCTTCCCTTTCTCGCCGCGCTGTTCGCGCCGGCGCTCACCAAGATCCTGCGGCACAATGCTGCCTGGGTGCTCGCACTCGTTCCGGCCGTGCTGTTTGCCCATTACCTGACTTTCGTGGACGGGGTCTCGCGGGGCGAGAGATTCACCGGCGGATACCAGTGGATCCCGTCCTTCAACGTGAACTTCTCCTGGCTGGTCGACGGGCTGTCGCTGACATTCGCACTGCTGATAACGGGTATCGGCACGCTGATCGTGCTCTATTCCGGTGGCTACCTGAAGGGGCACCGCCACCAGGGCCGGTTCTTCTCCTTCATCCTGATGTTCATGGGCGCGATGCAGGGGCTGGTCCTGTCGGACTCCTTCCTGATGCTGTTCGTGTTCTGGGAGCTGACTTCGATCACCTCCTTCCTGCTGATCGGTTTCAACCACGCCGAGGAGCGCTCGCGCCGCTCGGCGATCCAGGCCCTGGTGGTCACGGGACTGGGCGGCCTGTCGCTGCTGGCCGGCCTGCTGCTGATCTGGAACATTGCCGGCGTCAGCGAGATGTCGCTGCTGCTTTCGACCGGCGACCTGCTGCGCGAAAGCCCGTGCTTCCTTGCCGCCTTCATTCTGGTTCTCGGCGGCGCCTTCACCAAGTCGGCGCAGTTCCCGTTCCATTTCTGGTTGCCGAACGCGATGGAGGCACCGACGCCGGTTTCCGCCTATCTGCATTCGGCCACCATGGTGAAGGCGGGCGTCTATCTGCTGATGCGGCTCAACCCGGTGATGGGCGACACCGTCGCGTGGGAAACGGTGCTGCCGGTCTTCGGCGGCACGACGCTGATCTTCGGGACCCTGCTGGCATTGCGGCAGACCGATCTGAAGCTGCTTCTCGCCTATACGACGATGGCTTCGCTGGGGCTGCTGGTTATGCTGACCGGGTTTGGCACCGAGGAAGCCGCCGCAGGCGCGGTCCTCTACCTGATCGCCCATTCCATGTTCAAGGGCGGGCTGTTCATGGTCGCCGGCAATGTCGATCACGAGGCGGGCACCCGCGACATCACGAAGCTTGGCGGACTGGCGAAGGCCATGCCGATCACCT
Source organism: Oricola thermophila (assembly GCF_013358405.1). Taxonomy (NCBI): domain Bacteria; kingdom Pseudomonadati; phylum Pseudomonadota; class Alphaproteobacteria; order Hyphomicrobiales; family Ahrensiaceae; genus Oricola; species Oricola thermophila. The sequence goes on along the minus strand of NZ_CP054836.1, from coordinate 1,971,618 downwards.
TCGGTGCAGCACTGCTCGCCGCGTTGTCGATGGGTGGATTGCCGCCATTCTTCGGCTTCCTCGCCAAGGAGGAGATCTACCACGGTCTGGCCCATGGCGATGGCTGGTCGATCCTCTTCACCATCGTCGCGATCGTCGGCAACGGGCTGATGTTCGCCATCGGCTTCGCGGTGGCGCTGAAGCCGTTCCTCGGTCCGAAGGTCGAGACCCCGAAACATGCCCACGAGGGGCCGGTCCTGCTGTGGGCCGGACCGGCGGTTCTTGCTGCCTGCGGCCTCCTGTCAGCGCTGTTCTCCCCGGCCTTCCACGAGCGGTTTTCCACGCCGATGGCGAGCGCCGTAGTCGGCCATGCGGAGGAGGTGACGATCTCCGTCGTGCCGCATCTCGGTCTGCCGTTCTACCTGTCGCTGGCGACCGTTGCGTTCGGGATCGTGGCCTATCTTGCGATGGCACATGCGCGCGCCGCCATGACCGGCATCCTGGGTGCCATCGGCTGGGGGCCGGATCGCGGCTTCGACCAGGTGATCAGGGGGATCGTGCGTATCTCGGTCGCGGTGACGCGGACACTCCAGAACGGGCGCATGGAAACCTACATGACCGTGACCTTCATCGTCCTGGCCGCGGCGATCCTGGTGCCGATGGGCCTTTCCGGGGAGTGGCCGGAATTGCCGGAGTTCCCACGGCTGTTCTTCTACGAGTGGTCGATCATCACCATTGCGGCCATCGGACTTGTGGCGGTCGTGGCCGCCAACAACCGCCTGACGGCAATCGTCTCGCTGGGCATACAGGGCTTCGCCGTCGCGGTCCTGTTCATGCTGATGGGCGCGCCCGACCTTTCCTTCACGCAGTTCATGGTGGAGACGCTCTCGGTCGTCATCCTGGCTTTGGCCATGACGCGCCTGCGGCTTTCACCGCAGGACCATCGCTCTGCCGGACAGGTTGTGATTGACGGCGGTGTTGCGATCGCCACGGGCGGCGCCTTGACGCTTGTCCTCCTGCGCGTTCTCGAGGTCGATTTCGACATGGCGCTGACGAATTTCTTCAACGAGTACTCGTTGCAGATCGCCCACGGGCGCAACATCGTCAACGTGATCCTGGTCGACTTCCGCGGCATCGACACCTTCGGCGAGATAGCCGTGGTGATGACATCCGGCCTTGCCATTCTCGCGCTGATCCGCGTGTTGCCGAAACGCGCGCGATCGGCGCTGACTGAACCGCCGGCGCCACCGCCTGAAGCCGCCAGAACGGCCGAGGCCATCCATGCCGGCGTGAGGGAGGCGAACTAGGACCATGCGCACGCTCATCTTCCGCACAGTCGCACCCTATCTGACCAGCCTGATGATGCTGTTCTCGATCTTTGTCCTGCTGCGCGGGCACAACGAGCCGGGCGGTGGGTTCATCGGCGGGCTGATCGCCGCATCGGCGCTGGCGATCTACGGCATTGCCTTCGGCGTTTCGCCGGTGCGCAGGGCGATCAGATTCCACCCGATGGCCATTTCCGGGTTTGGCCTTCTGCTGGCCGCGATCGCGGGCATATTGTCGATCCTTTCGGGCGTGCCGTACCTGACGGGTCTGTGGGTCTACCCCTCCATCTTCGGCGTGGAATTGGCGCTGTCGACGCCGATGCTGTTCGATATCGGGGTCTATTTCGTGGTGCTGGGCGCAATCACCTCCGTCGCGCTGGCGCTCGAGGAACGGGAGCGCGACTGATGGAAACGGCGATCACGATACTGACCGGCCTGTTCTTCGTGACGGCGATATACCTGATGCTGTCGCGACACATCATCCGCATCCTGCTCGGCGTCGCCATTCTCGGCAATGCGGTCAACCTGACGATATTCACCACCGGCCGCATCACCCGCGAGGTTCCGCCGATCATTCCCGAAGGTGCGCTCGTTCCGCAGGAGGCGATCGCCAATCCGCTGCCGCAGGCGCTGGTGCTGACCGCCATCGTCATCTCGTTTTCGTTTTTTGCATTCCTTCTGGTGCTTGTATTCCGCAGCTATCAGGAGATCGGAACCGACGACACCGACGAGATGCGCGAAGCCGAACCGCGCGACGAAGCCGTACCGCCGCTAGGCTATTGAGGTAACGACGGAAACACGATGGCCGGTAAAACAGAAACAACAGTCGATCTTGCCCGGGCGATGGTTCTCGCCCCGCCCCAGGCCGCCGACTATCTCGTCGTCGCCCCGCTCGTCGTCGGCTTCCTCTTCGGCGCGCTGTGCCTGATGACGCGCAAGAATACGGACCGGCAGCCGTTCCTGGCGCTGTCCGGCCTCGCATTGATGCTTGCCGCCGATATCGGCCTGTTCTGGCATGTCTGGCAGAACGGGACCGTCGTCATGACGATGGGGCGCTGGCTGCCGCCTTTCGGCATTACCTTCGCCGCCGATATGCTGGGCGCGACCTTCGCCCTGACTGCCGGGATTATCGGCATGGCTGGCGGGCTCTATGCCCTGCAGGATGTCGGCAGCACCGGTCGGCGCTACGGTTTCTATCCCTTCCTGCTGCTGATGATGGCCGGCGTGACGGCGGCCTTCCTGACCGGCGACATATTCAATCTCTATGTGTGGTTCGAGGTGCTGTTGATCGGATCCTTCGGTCTGCTGATCCTCGGATCGGAGCGCGAACAGCTCGACGGAGCGACCAAGTATGCGTTCCTCAACCTGATCGCGACAACGCTGTTCCTGCTGGCGGTGGCCTATCTCTACGGCACTTTCGGGACGCTGAACATGGCCGACATCTCGCGCAAGGCCGCGGCCATGCGCGAGACCGGACCGCTCGTCACGATCGCGGCGATGTTCCTGTTCGCCTTCGCGATGAAGGCGGCTGCCTTTCCAGTCAATTTCTGGCTGCCGGCATCCTATCACACGCCGCGCATCGTCGTTTCCGGCCTGTTCGCCGGTCTGCTGACCAAGGTCGGCATATATGCCCTGCTGCGCATATTCCTGACGCTATTCGACGTGGAGCGCGACCTGCTTGCCGGCGCGGTCGTCGTTATCGCCGCGCTGACCATGGTGCTCGGCGCGATGGGGGCACTTGCCCAGAACGACATTCGCCGGATGCTCGGCTACCTGGTCATTTCCGGGATCGGCATGATGCTTGCCGGTCTCGGCCTGGGCAGCGCGACGGGGTTGTCCGGCGGCGTGTTCTACGCCCTTCATTCCATGGTCGTGATGACGGCGCTCTATTTCCTTGCCGGCCTGATGGGGCGGCACATGGGCGGATTTGCGCTGGACAGGGCAGGGGGGCTGTATAGCCAGGCCCCGTGGATGGCCGCCGTGGCGCTCGTGCTGCTTCTTTCCGTATCCGGCCTGCCGCCGTTTTCCGGCCTGTGGCCGAAGGTCTATCTCGTCAAGGCTTCGCTCGATGTCGGCGCCTGGTGGCTGGCATTCGCCATATTGCTCACCGGTCTGCTGACGACCATTGCGGTGGGGCGCATGTTCGCCTTTTCCTTCTGGCGCGAGGTTGCGCCGCGTGAAGACGGGGAAGCCGTCCCCGCAAAGGGGCGTGGCATCACGGCCGGCGCGCTCGTGGCCCTGACGTTCCTGACGGTCGCCGCCGGGCTTTATCCGGCGCCGGTGATCAGCGTCAGCGACCGCATCGCGGGCGAACTGCTGACACCGAACGGCTATGTCGACTCCGTCTTCCCCTCCGACCAGCCGGTACGGGAGATTGAACAATGAGCCTCTACCTTGCCAATATCCTGATGGCCCTCGCCTGGGCTGCGGTGACCGGCTCGTTCAGCCTGATCAACCTCGTTTTCGGTTTCGCGCTCGGCACCGTGGCGCTTTCGCTGATACGCGAGCAGGTCGGATCGATGGGGTATTTCTCCAAGGCCCGCCGGATGATTTCGCTGATGGCGCTGTTCGTCTACGAGCTTGTCCTGTCGTCGGTGCGCGTTGCGGTCATGGTTCTCAACCCCAGGATGGAGCTGAAGCCGGGTATCCTTGCCTACCCGCTCAAGGTCGATCGCGATTTCGAGATAACGCTGCTTGCGAACCTGATCACGCTGACGCCGGGTACCCTGTCGGTCGACGTGTCGGAAGATCGGCGTACGCTTTATGTACATGCACTCGACTGCTCCGATCCGGACCAGACGCGGCAGGACATCGCGGACGGCTTCGAACGCAAGATCCTGGAGGCCTTCCGGTGATGTCCACGACACAGTTCCTCGATTTCTCCGTTCACGTCGCGCTGGCCGTCCTGTCGGTCACCTTCCTGCTCACTGTGTTCAAGGTGATCCGGGGGCCGACCTTGCCGGATCGCATACTCGCGCTCGACATGCTCGTGGCCGTGGCGATCGGGTTCATCGCGGTCATCGGCATAAAGACGGGATACACGCTCTACCTCGATATCGCCATCGCCCTCGGTCTTGTCGGTTTCCTCGCGACGGTGGCGTTTGCGCGCTTCATCCTGACGCGGGGCCGGATCGAGGAATCGGATTCTGACAAGCCGCGGCTGGTGACCGGCGACGGCAACCGCAGCCGCGCCTCGGCCCGCGGCAAGCAGGCCGCCGGCGAGGCGGAAGGACGTGGCGGAGCCACCACCTCCGAAAAAGCGCCGAAAAAGGTAAAATGATATGGATACTGTTATCGATATCTTTGCAGGATTACTAATACTTGCCGGCGCGTTTTTCGCTTTCGTTGCGGCAGTAGGTTTATGGCGTTTTCCCGACATATACTCTCGAATGCATGCTGCATCGAAGGCGGGAACACTTGGTTCCGGGCTGGTTTTGCTTGCACTCGCCGTGCATGCGGGCGACACGGCAACGGTCACAAGAGCGCTTGCCGGTATTGTGTTTTTTCTTCTGACCGCCCCCATATCGGCGCATTTGCTTGCTAGAGCTGCATACGTTGTTGGATACGGGCTTGTAGAATCTTCTGTACTCGACGAGATGGACGAATCAAAAAATAAGGTCTGAGCTTGATATCGTGCATCCTATACGTTTGTTGACGTTTCGGAAGCTAGGAATCGCAACCGTCGGTTGATGAATAGACGCGAATTATAACTATTGCATTCCAACTTGTTGTGGTACATGTCACGTTCGCTCTGGAACAAGCATCCGGATGGTGGTTCGGCGGATACCCCGCCGCTTGCGCAAGAAGAAACAAGGATCAATAAAACATGACAGAGAATGTGGGGCAAAACGATCTACTGGCAGAGCTGACGGCTGATGTTGTATCCGCCTATGTCAGCAACAACCCCGTCCCTGCCGGAGATCTTCCGGGCTTGATTTCCGAAGTGCATACGGCGCTTGGGAAAACGCTTGGCGCAGTCGTGGAAGAAGTGCAGGAAAAGCCGCGTCCGGCGGTCAATCCGAAGCGTTCGGTCACCGATGACTATATTATCTGTCTTGAAGATGGCCAGAAGTTCAAGTCGCTCAAACGCCATCTGATGAGCCACTACAACATGACGCCCGAGCAGTACCGCGAGAAGTGGGGCCTGCCGGCCGATTACCCGATGGTTGCCCCTTCCTATGCCGCTCAGCGTTCGAAGCTGGCGCGCGAGATGGGCCTCGGCAGGAAGCGCGGTTCCAAGCGCTAGGCCCGCGTGGAGTTTCCACATTGAAGCCGCGGCATCGTCCGCGGCTTTTTTCTGCGCTGCAAGCGGCCGCGTCTGGCGATTTCGGCGCGGATGCGATCCCGAGCGAATTTCAAAGCGAGCAGGCGGTTGAAATCCGCGGACCAGTGCTCCGACCCGCCCCTGGCGCGTTCGCGCCTGATGGCCAGGGTGGCGGCGTCGCGCGCGACCAGTAGCGCGTCCAGTGGCTGGGCTTTCAGGCGTTCCCTGCCGGAATGTGCCAGGGCGAGGAGAGACAGCGGCCGGCGCGCCATTTCGTGGATGCGTTTCAGGCGCCGGATATCGTTGGCATTCCTGGTGTCCATGTCGAAGGCTCCCGTTGAATCGCGGCTTCAACGGTAGGCGCGGGGATTCCGCGTTGGATAAACTTGCGGCCGCGATCGGCGCACAGGTCCGGAATTCTGCGCAATCCCGGCGTTTCGGGCGACCGACTCCCGAAAACTTATTCAACCGGCGCTTCGTCTGATGTAGGAATAATATCCTAGATTGGAGACAGCGCCCGATGCAACAAGACAGCTCTGCCGAAACCTGTTTCGAATTCGCGCCCGGACTGCCTTACCCGGCCCCGGTGCGCGGCAATGATCCGGCGGGCCATCCGCCGCCGCTTGCCCGTGGCCGCTACGAGGGCGAAGCCGCGATGGCGGCCTGCGACGGAATCATCGACTTCCTGGCCGCATTCTTCAATGTCAGCGGACGCGAACTGCGTTCCCCCAGCCGCACGCAGCTTCCGGTCGCGCGGGTCCGCCAGCTGGGCATGTACATCGCCCATGTCACGCTGGGCATCAAGATGTCGGAGGTCGGCGAGGGGTTCGGCCGCGACAAGAGCACGGTTGTGCATGCATGCCACACGATAGAGGACCTGCGGGAAGACGAGGAGTTCGACATGGTCGTGGCGCATGTCGAGCGGCTGGTCGCCGTCGCCTTCTCGCTGGACGTCGCGCCAGGGCGGCGGGATGAATAGGGCGGGTTGCAGGCCGCGTGCGCTGCGCTGCCTGCGCCGGTTGTCGCGCGGTGCCGCGATGCTGCATGAGACACGGGACCCCGGGACGCTGCTGACGGAGTTTCCGGACGGGCGGAGGCTGCGCCTTGCGCGCGGTGACCTCGAGCAGATGCGCGCTGACGGCCTTGTCGCGATCCGCGAACGCGACGGCGTCCTGACGATCGCCCTGAGTGCGGAGGGCCGCGCCGTACTGCAACGCGATTCCGGTGGGGACATGGCCGGTCAGCACCGTCTGCTTAGGCAGGTGAAGCCGGAACCCGGCGGCGAGAGCGGAGCCGTCACTGTCAACGATGCGGAATCTCCGCTGGCGAGCCTTGCGCGGCTGCGGCGGCCGGACGGGTCCCCATGGCTCGGGCGCGCGGAAATCTCGGCCGGCGAACGGCTGCGGACGGATTTCGAGCGGGCCATGCTGCAACCCCGTGTCACCGCCGCATGGGATCCGTCGCACGTCGCGTCCGCCCGGAAGGGCGCGGGCCACGACCGGCAGCCTCTGCCGGACACGGCGCTTGCCGCGCGCAGGCGGGTCAATGCGGCCATCGATGCGGTGGGGCCGGAACTGGCCGGTGTCCTGCTCGACGTCTGCTGCTTCCTGAAGGGCCTTGAGCAGGTGGAGCGCGAACGGGGTTGGCCGCGCCGGTCTGCCAAGCTGATGCTCAGGACCGCGCTGGCGTTGCTCGACCGCCACTACCATCCGGCGCCGGTGCGGCGTTCAGCGGGTATCCGTCATTGGGGGGCGGAGGGGTATCGGCCCCCACTGCGTGCCAGCTAGGCGGCTTCTGCCGCCGCGCGCGCGTCGGTTTTCATCCGCGCGATCATGGCGCGCAGCCCGTTCGACCGCTGCGGGGTCAGGTTCTCCTCGAGCCCCAGCGACTTCAACAGTTCTTCGGCGTCGAATGTCTCGATTTCGGATGCCCTGCGGCCCGACAGGGCGGCGATCATGATGGCCACGAGGCCGCGCACGATATGGGCGTCCGAATCGCCCCTGAAGGTGACGACGGGATCCGCGTCGTCGCTGGCCTCGGTCACCAGCCAGACCTGGCTGACGCACCCATTGACCTTGTTCGCGGTTGTTTTCTCGCTGTCGGGGAGCGGAGGCAGGTCGCGGCCGAGCTCGATGACATAGCGGTACTTGTCCTCCCAGTCGTCAAGGAAGGCGAAGTCGTCGATGATTGTCTCGATTGGCGCTGTCATTTCGCTGGCCCGGCATCCTGTTCCGATCGGTACTTAGACATAGCCGCCTGGTCGGGCAAGCCGGTTGTGGCCGGATTATTCGGATGCGGTCTCGCGCTCGCCCTCCGGCTCGTCCTTCATGGAGGGATGGCCGTGCCGGAACAGGGCATATGCGGTGACAAGTCCCTCGCGCATCCTGGCGCCGGCGAGTGAGAAAAGCGTCGAACCGGTTTCGCATATGTCGGGTCGACGTATGCAAATCTCGCGGATGTCCGACAGGGTCTGTCCGGCTGCGGTCGCGATTTCCGATATCCGCGGCAGTCCGGAATCCGACTGATGATCCGCGTCGGAATCCCGGTATTGCCCGGGCACAAGGCTCGGCAGAACCATGAGCGCGACGCAACCAAGTACCATCAGTTTGAAAACAAGACGCATGACTGCCCGTCGAATTCGCATGTACATCGACAATCCGGCCCGGGCGCACCGGGAGCCGAAGTTCGGTATTTTCAGCCAAATGTTCTAAAAGTTTACATACGCTGAAAAAAATATGCCGTTTCAATCGGTTGACTTGTGAACCATGCATTAACCATGGCGATAAATGATCGCCTGCAGGCGCAAAAGATGGCCATATCGGGTCCTTCGTGTCGTCGCATTTATCCATTCATTAAAAGGTGAACTGCAATTCTGAGACACGGCGAATCTGGCCATCATGCATGTGTTGTGAGTTGCGATCCTTGGCGTATCTGCGTTCCATATCCGGTTACTACGAGAAGGTGCTTTGCGAAATGGCGCGCCGCACGATGGCGCAAGGCCAGAAGAATGCATCTGAATTGGACCGACTGAAGCCGATTCTGGCGGAGCGGTTGATATCGCTTGGCGCAGGTGCCGTGTTTCTTGTTGCGCCGTCCAGTATAGCCCTTGGCGGAACCGGCGCACCCGGCGCCTATGGCGCGGCGGCCGCAATCGCTTTCGCCTTCGTGGCAATCCCCATCCTCGCGCTGGGCTGGCTTTCGGTCTCGAGTGCACCCTGGATGGTTGCGATGGTCGCGATCTCGTTCTGGAGCGTTCTTGCCGGGACGCTTGCGTCGGGTTCACCGCTCGTGGCGCTGGCCAGCGGCCTCGTTCTTCTGAAGGTGGCGAGCGATGCCGGCGCAGCGAACAAGATCCGGGAACTGGTTTCGGCTGCCGGCAAGGGCGCGGAGGACGGCGTCGGACATGAAGGTGCTCACGGCGAGGTCAGCACGTTCGAACTTTCTGCCAACGGCACGATCATTCGCGCCGACGGTTTCCGGGAAGCGGTGTTTCGCCCTCATCGCCTGTTCATAGATCATGTGCATCTTGCCGATCGTGTCGCGTTTCTTGGTGCCTTTGCCGACGTCGCGAAGCTGCGCAGCGAAACTGCCGAAGTGAATGTCCGGCTCAACGTGGCGGCCCACGGCCAGACGCAGTCCTTCGCTCCGGCGCACATTACCATCACGCGCTCGGGTGGCGGTGTGGCCGTGACCGCGCGCGAGACCGTCGTGGAGGCTGATGCGCCGGATGCGTCGCCGGAAACTGCGGCCCAGAAGCGTTTCTTGGCAACGGTCAGCCATGAATTGCGCACCCCTCTCAATTCTATCATCGGTTTCTCCGACATCCTGAAACGGGACATATTCGGGGCACTTGCCAATGAACGGCAGCGTGAATATGTCGATCTCATCCACAGTTCCGGAAAACATCTCCTCTCTGTGGTCAACACGATCCTTGACGTTTCCAAGATCGAGGCCGGCACCTATGCCATACATCGCGAACGGTTCGATCTGAACAGCATGGTGGAGGAGTGCGTTTCGATGCTTCGCCCCCAGGCGGATGCGAAGGGACTATCGCTTGTTGTCGAGACGGGCCCCGGAATCGAGTTTGCCGAAGGCGATTGCCGCGCGCTCAAACAGGTGGTCATAAACCTGCTGTCCAATGCGGTGAAATTCACGGAGCAGGGCGGCGAAGTCCGGCTGGCAACGGAACGTCGCGAGAACGGCTTTGCGATCCGCGTATCCGACACCGGGATCGGGATGACCTGTGACGAATTGGAGCAGATCGGCACCCCCTTCATGCAGGCCGACAATAGCTACACCCGCAAATGCGAGGGTACCGGGCTCGGCCTTGCGGTTGTCAAAGGGCTGGTCCAGTTGCATGACGGCACGCTTGACGTGGAAAGCGCTCCGGGCACCGGAACCCGTGTGACGGTGTTCATCCCGGAAACGGGAGCAGGGCACTCGGACAGGAACGACATGGCTTTGAAGTTGGAGGAGATAGCAAAGGCGCGATCCGGCGTCGGGCGCGAGAGCGACAATTCCGAGGTGCAGGTAAATGCGGTACGACTCGCTGGATGATGAAGTGACAGTGTATTCGGTTTTGCGCGGTGGCGTTTCGTGGATCGGCGAAAGAATCGCCGAGAACCCGGGTTCGGCGGGTGCGGTGACGGCATTCGCCGTCGCCATGGCATTCTTCTCGGCCAACGCTGTTTACTTCCAGGACGGGCGGCATCCCTCCGCGTTTTTCGCGACGCGTCCCGAGCATGTCGGCTCCATACGGAAGACAGAACCGGTAGCGCCGGTTTCCGCGGCGGAGCGGAACGAAGTGAACGTTACGAGATTTCTCCTCCGCGAACCCGATGCAGGAACCGCGCGGCGTCCGGAAATACCTCTTGCCGCGCCGCTTCCGGCCAGACGTCCTGCAGTCGTCTTGGTCGAGGACGCGGCAAAGCCCGTCGATCTCTCGCCCGAAGGCGATGCCACGCTGGCCGGCATCCAGGAGCTGCTCACGAAGCTCGGCTACTATGAAGGCGATGTGGACGGCTTGCGCGGTCCCAAAACGAATGCCGCCATTGAGGCCTACAAGAACAATGTCGGCTTGCGGGGAATTGAGCTGACCGATGCCGAACTGATGACCTCTATCCGCAACAACCTGGACGTGACGGCGGCCATTCCGGCGCCGCGGCCGAAGCCGGTGGCCCCAGTGCAGATCCGGAATGGTGGTGGAGAGTCGGAATCCGCGCTCGAGGGAGCGGCGACCGAGTTGCCGCCCGAGCGGCAGATTCCGTCCGAGGAAGTGGTCAAGGTGCAGGCGGGCCTGCGCGCCTTCGGGAATACCGACATCGTGGTCGACGGCGTTGCGGGCGAGCAGACCGAGGCCGCAATTCGCGAATTCCAGTCGCTTTTCCGGTTGCCGGTGACAGGCAGGATCGACGGGGTTCTGCTCGACAAGATGCGTGCGGTCGGGCTTATTCAGTAGCAGCCCTCACGCACCGTCAGAGAGATCGTCTTGGCCGCCAGGCTCACATCGGCATTCTTCATTTCCTCGATTATTCGCCGCATCAATGGTGCTGGCGGTTTCGCGGCGGTCTTGCGCCGAGGCTCGGACGAGGCTGGCGCGATATTTCTATGCGTACGCGAACCGGTTACCGGCAATGTGACGCTTTATGGCCAGGCACCGCAAAGCCTGCTGGCCGATGATGACAGGTCCTATGCCGGAGGGCGATTGTTCGAGGTCCTCGGAAAAGACCTGTCTCAGCAGGATCTTGAAGCGCGGCTGGACAAGGAGGCGCGTCTGGACCCGGACTTCTGGGCGGTTGAGCTGGAAATGTCCGGCCTTGAGCTCGACGAAATCGTCGATGTCGCAAAACCGTACTAGGCGACCTTCAGGAAGCTGTCGTCCACTTTCTCGGCCCTGGTCACGGCATCGCTCTCATTCGCGGCGAACGCTTCGCGGGCAAGCGCCAGGAGGTCGTCGCTGCGCCAGGACCAGACCTTTCGCACCGCCGTCTCGACGGTCGTTTCGCGGAATGCTTCCCCGAAGCGCGTGGCCACATCGGGATCTCCTGACAGTTCCGGGGCCAGCGCACTGAAAATGGCGAAAGCCTTCTCGAGCGGAACTTTCAGGAAGCGCAGCATGTAGATGATGTTGCGCGATGTCGGGTTGGCGCACAGTTCCGTTGCGCTAGTCAGGGTGACGCCGAGTGCATCTGCAATCGCTGTGCGAAACAGGACGGGATTGGGATCTTGTGCCAGCGATACCAGCTTGTCGATGTCGACGGCGACGACCGGATTCGCGTGGTCGACGAGATCCCCGTGCAAGGTGGCTGCGAACATGTCGAAGGAGTGTTGCCGCTCGGGCGGAAGCGCCTCGTCAAGGCGCCGACGCAGCTTGAGTGCCCGATCGACTGCCTCGCTTTCAAAAGAACGGAGGGCATTCAGGACCGGATCGGCCAGTTTCGGGCGCCGCGCTATCGCGCGGGCATGTCCCTCGCCGTGCTGGGAAAGAATGGCGAGCATTTCCGCGTCAGTGAGGTGCCGGCTGCGTGTAAGGATCGGGGAACAGACGGTCGCCGGAAAATCGCACAGTGCAAGCAGCAGCGCCTTCGGTGCGTGGTCGCAAGTCGCCAGGGACGCCGCGATCCGGCGCCGGCTTTCATCGCGAATCTGGTTCAAGAGCGGGAGCACGAGATCGACCAAACGCACCATGTCTTCCCGCATCGGCCTCTGGCGCCGACAGAAATCCCGGACCGCCGCCACCGCGATCTCGTCCCCGTCAATGGAATTCGCAGTCTCGATCGCTGCAGACATGACCACCCCCACGATAGGATTTCCCTGTAGGGACGGACGCTAGCGGCCAACCGTTTACAAGTTGTTAACCATGAAGTGTCAGGTCTTTCGTGTCGCGTTTTGCGAGCGAGGTAAAGGACATGGCGCAGGTTGTTGCGTTCCCGACATTCGCTTCGCGTACTTCCCGGCGCAGCAAGAATGTTTGCCGGGCAGATGGAGATGGCGGTTTCGGAAAGGTGATCGTTTTTGCCGGCGTGTGGCATGAGCGCGCGGAGACGCGCGAATTGCGCGACAAAACGAAGAAGAAAGCCGTGAAACCGAAGTCGTAGCGAGCGTCACAACGGATTGGCGCTGCATTCTATGTTGTCCGCGAATTCGCGTGCCACCGGCTCCCAGCTGCTGTCGGGACGGAACATCCTCAAGACAACGAAACCGCGGCTGCTCCTTGTTTGCGCGAATACGGCATCCGCATACGCCTCTCGAGGTGTTTGCTGGAGCGCCCGCAGCTGCAAGGGCAGGGCAACCGCGAGTTGGAGCGTGTCTGATACCACGATGCGGTTGTTGGCCGAAAAGATGACGCGACCGAAATCGTCGAACACGGCCACCGACCAGAAATCTCCAATGTTCGGAGCGTTGACGACAAAAACGCCGTCATCGAGATCGTAGCGGCAAGCGACGACGACAAACATCGGATCCAGCGACTGTGCGGCGGCCAGTTTGCTGCCGTTGGCGGCTCGGTCAAGGCGCACCGGGACATAGGGTTCCACTCCGTTTTCCAGCTGGCGCCATGCATCATTCGTCGAGAAGTGCGGGAGCATCAGCACGATTGCCAGGTGAACGAGTGCGGCACCGACCAGGGCGATCAGCGTTGCGTACAGCATTCTAGCCACGGGCGCACTCCACCTTGCGAACGGCAGGCATGTGCGGTTTGCTCAGGCCGGTATCGCTTGCCACCGCGGTGTCATAAAGCGTCAGGCGCAACGCGAACGGCCCGGAGGAGCCGGGGAATATCCAGTTTTCGGGTTGCGGAAGGCGGGCGATGCGGATCAGGAACGTGCCGTCCCTGCCGCGGACGATGCCGCCGGAATGGGTGCCGGTCGGGATGCCCGCAGCGTCTGGCACAAGGGGCAAGCCGTCCTGCATGACATGCAACGTCCAGCGCTTCGCGGCCGGTGTCTCGCCCGCCACCGCGTAGATGCATGTCGCGTCGAGGCGATTGCCGTCGTCGTCGGCATTGCGAATGAAGGAAAGTCCTTCCGCCGCGGCCAGCGGAAGGCCGCCGGTGCGCGAGAAATATGCCTGCGAGTAGGGGTCCGGATCGGAGCGGCCGACAGCAGGATTGGCAATCCAGCCGTCGATCTCCAGCGTGCTCAGCGCGGGAAGCTGGTTGGTTGCCCACACGGCGGATGCGACGCCGAGGCCGAGGGCCAGCGCGGATGCGTAGAGCAGCACGAACAGGTCACGAATCATTGGACTGTTGTGCAGGATGTCGCCAGGAAATCAACAGGCCGCTGCCGCAACGGTGGTCATCGGCTGCCGGTTCCGGCAACCGTAAGCCTGTCGACATTCAGCGGCTTGGCGCTTTCCAGCATTTCGCCGAGTTCACGCAGGAACTGCGCGGTCGCACGGGACAGGACGCGCGGGCGCTCCTGTCGATCGTCGCCGCCTTCGGCAACTGCGTCGCCCCCCGCCCCGTCTTCCGGCGTGATTTCCGGTTGCGGAACGCCGGGTATCGGCCGGAGTTCGATTCCGTTGTGGGCGTAGGTCATGATGCGTTGCCACGTCATCGCGGGCAGGTTGCCCCCGGTCAGCCGGTTCGTGGGCTCGTAGTTGTCGTTCCCGTACCAGACCGCGGCGGTGAAATTGCCGGTATACCCCACAAACCAGGCATCGCGGTAGGATTGCGTCGTGCCGGTCTTGCCTGCTGCCGTCGTCATGGTCAGGTCGGCGCGCCGGCCTGTTCCCCATTTGGGGACGTTGGCGAGCATCCGGTTCATCTCGATTGCGGTTTCTTCCGAGAGGACGCGCTCACCCTCGTATTCCGAATCGCCGCGGGAGAACAGGATCTCTCCACCCGCACCGATTATCTGCGTGAACGCGTGGCGGCGCTGCGCATAGCCGCCGCTCGCGAAGGTGAGGTAACCGGTCGCCTGGTCGAGAACGGTGATGCCGGATGTCCCGAGTACCATGGTGTGGTGCTTGATGATGGGCGATGTGATGCCCATCCGTTTCGTCAGTTCGACGATGGGCTCGGTCCCCTTGAGGTAGTCGCGGGCAAGAAGGACCGGAACGGTATTGATGGACTTCGCGAGTGCCGTGGCCAGCGTCACCGAGCCGGAATAGCCGCGCGAATAGTTTTTCGGCGACCAGCCTCGCCAGGTTATAGGACCATCGCGCACGACGGACTCGGGAGTGAGATCCGTCTGCTCGAGGGCTGCCGCATAGACATAGGGCTTGAACGAGGAACCGGCTTGGCGCTCCGCCACGGTGGCGCGGTTGAACTGGCTCTCGCCATAGTCGCGCCCACCGACCATCGCGCGCACGGCGCCATTGTTCTCGATCAGCACCACCGCGGATTCGGTGACGTTGTACTGTTCGCCATACTGGCGAAGGAAGAACAGCACCGCTTCCTCCGCTGCGCGCTGCAGGTCGAGATCGATTGTCGTGCGTACGGTCAGCGAGCGATTGGGTAGCCGATGTTCGAGCACGAACTTCTTTACTTCCTCGAAGGCCCAGTCGAGAAAATAGTCCGGGCTGTCGGCGTAGTCGCGTAGTACGACATCGGCCGGATTGCGGCGTGCTCCGGTGACCTGTCCCTCGGTCATGAAATTGCCCTGGACCATGTTGGTCAGGACCTCGTTCGCGCGGGCGCGCGCGGCGGGCAGGTTGATATGCGGGGCATATTTCGCCGGTGCCTTGAAAAGGCCGGCCAGCATCGCGCTTTCCGCCAAGGTGACGTTGCGCACGTCCTTGTCGAAATAGAATTCGGCCGCGGCCGCCACGCCGAACGTCCCGCCGCCCATGTACGCGCGGTCGAGATAGAGCTTGAGGATCTCCTCCTTCGTCAGATTGGCCTCCAGCCAAAGCGACAGGAAGGCTTCCTTGATTTTCCGGTCCAGGGTTCGTTCGTTTGAGAGGAACAGGTTTTTCGCCAATTGCTGCGTAATCGTGGATCCGCCCTGTACGACTGAGCCAGCGCGCGCATTCTCGGTCATTGCGCGGGCGAGGCCCACGAAATCGAGGCCGTAATGCTCGAAGAAGCGGCGGTCCTCGGTCGCCAGCACGGCCTTGACCAGGTGGTCGGGCAGTTCCTCGACCGGCACGGCGTCGGTGTGCAGGATGCCGCGCTTGCCGATCTCGTTGCCGTAGCGGTCGAGGAAGGTGACGGCGAACTCGTCCTGCTCGCGCCAGTTGCCGGCGATTTCCTCGGACGCCGGCAGCGCCAGGGCGAGCATGAGAACCATGCCGGCCGCGCCGAGCGTCATGCCTTCGCCGGCCGCCTCGAAGAACAGCCGTTTCAGCCCGCGCACGCGGAACCGCCGGAAGAAGATGACGATCTCCTCCCACATCTCGCCGGCCGCGTAGCGCGACTCGTAGAGATAGGAGTCGATCCACGCGTCGATCTCGAGCAGGAAGGACGACTTCTTCATGCGCGGCTTGCCGCCGTCGTCCTCGTCGATCTTGAACGGGTCTTCCATGATGGCCGTCGAATGTCCTGCCAGAATCCGAGTCCGACGGCCCGGACATGCCGGACCGGATTCGCACTCTGTTCAACGCCCCTGCCGAGACTCTTGCAGCAAAAGGGGCGCTTTCTCAAGCGCGGAACCTATTCCTGGTTATCGAGCTTGCCCTCTTGGGCCTTGTGGAAGTACTGGCTGGCCACCAGCCAGCCCTTGACCGGGCGCAACGGCAGGATGGCGAAGACGATGACGAGCGGCACCGCGATCAGCGCGGTCAGCCAGTAGGAAAGCCCGACGCCGAGCACCAGCCACAGCACGATTCCGAGCACGGGAACCGAGGCGGCCAGCATGACGAAGAATGCGGGGCCGTCGGCGGCGTCGGCGAATGTCAGGTCGAGGCCGCAGACGTCGCACCGATCCTTCAGCTTGAGGAAGCTCTTGAAGATCGATCCCTGGCCGCAACGCGGGCACTTGCCGGCGGGGCCGACAGTCATCGGCGGAAGGGGAGGATACTGGTCGTCTTTCATGCGGGTCTCCGGTGTCTCGCGCGTCCTTTAGCGCAAACGCACCCGCGAGGCGAGGGGCGGAAAGTCGCGCCCGCGCACTGCCGAAGGATTGAAATGCCCGCGCCCGCGATTAAATTGGACAAATTCACTCAAGAAAGGATGACCAATGCCGAAAGCCACCGCCCGCTACCGGACCGAGAACGGCCGCAAGTATCTTGTCCAGCTGTGCAAGCACTTCGCGCACAAGATCGAGGTGGACTACACCGAGGAGAAGGGGCGGTGCGAGCTGCCGCCCGGACCGGCGGAGATGTTCGCCGACGACGAGGGCATCACCTTCGTCGTGAGCGCCGAGGACGAGGAGAGGCTCGACAAGGTCAAGGACGTCATCACCAGCCATCTCGCCCGCTTCGCCTTCCGCGAGAAACTCGAGAAGCTCGACTGGACCGCGGCCTGACCGGTCCGGGCGCGGCGGGTCACGCCCTGCCGCGCCGCCACCAGCCCCGTGGCCGAGGCGAGGGGCCGGCATCGAAGCGCGGGTTGGAGGACTTCAGCACAGGGCTTTGCTCCGACACGTCCGGCCGGCTCTCGCGCCAGACGATGAAGATGCCCGAGCCGATGATGATCGCGGCGCCGATGGCGACCATTGTGTCGGGCCGTTCGGCGAAGAAGATCGCGCCGTAGACCGTCGCCCAGAGGATCTGGCTGTACTGGGTCGGTGCCACAACAGCGGCCGGCGCGAAGCGGTAGGCCGTGATGTTGCAGAGTTGCGCGATGACGGACAGCAGGCCAACCGTGGCCATCAGGCCGAGCGCGGGCAGCTCCACCGGCTTGTAGACGAAGGGCAGGGTCCCGCTCATCAGGATGATCGAGAACAGCATCGGGTAGACGATGAGGACGGCCGAGCGCTCCTCCTTGCCGATCTTGCGCACGATGATGGTGGCGAGCGACGAGGCCATCGCCGAGACCAGCGCCGCGAGGTGCCCGGGCGAGAAGACCGTGATTCCCGGCCGCAGCACGATTATCACGCCAACGAGGCCAACCACCACGGCGGCCCAGCGCCGCGCGCGGACAGTCTCTCCGAGCAGCGGCACGGACAGCGCGGTGATCAGCAGCGGGGTGGCGAACAGCAGCGCGTAGACCTCTGCCAATGGCAGTTGCACGAAGGCGTAGAAGGCCGCGCTCATCGCCGTGATCGACAGCAGCGCGCGGGCCAGGACCAGCCACGGGTGGCGCGGCCGGAAATTGGCCGGTGTCTGGTCGGTCAGCATCATCACCGCCATCGGGATGAAGGCGAACAGCATCGCGAAAAAGATGATCTGGAAGACGGAATAGGTCTGGCCCAGCGCCTTGATGATGGCGTCATGGGTGGCGAACAGGCCGAAGGCGATGAACGCGAAACCGAGGCCGCTCAGGGGCGAATTGCTGCCGGACTGCATGAAACTGCTCCCTGTCGAACGCGAATCCTGCCGTTTTCCGTTCCACCTATAGGCGAAAGCGCGCCGCCGGTCATCACGCAAGCGCGATTCCGGCACGGGGCGCCGCGTGGGTGAGGAGAGTCTTTCAACCGATTGAAATCGCGCCGAAAATTAATAGGACAAATAATGTCATGTTTGAACTTGACAATTGTTGTCATATTAAATTTTCTTGCGGCCATCGAAACAGCAGGAGACCGACCGATGGTCCAATTTCCGGTACGTGCGGCCCTTTGCGCCGCCGGCATCTTCCTTGTCTCTGGCATTCCCTCCGGCGCCGAGCCGGTGACGGCAACCGACCTGAACGGGCGTGCCGTCTCGCTGGACAAGCCCGCCGAACGCATCGTGATGATCCCGATCCCCTCGTCCTCGACGGTGATCGCGCTGGACGGCGGCACCGACCGGCTCGTCGGCATGCATCCGCTGGCCAAGTCGGCGATCGAGGAAGCCATCCTCGGCGAATTCTTCCCGGCGGCGAAGGACATTTCCTCCGACATTCTCGCTTCCGGCGGCAGTTCCGGTTTCGCGCCGAACGTGGAGGCGATCGCCGCCCTCGATCCGGACCTCGTGGTCCAGTGGGGGCACCAGGGCGAGGACATTGTCGCCCCGCTGACCAATGCCGGCCTGAACACGGCGCTGATACAGTACGGCACCGAGGAGAAGGCGCGGGACATCATCCGGCTTCTCGGCACGCTGATCGGCAAGCCGGACAAGGTGGACGAGATCATCGCCTGGCGCGACGGAACGGCGGCGAGGATCGAGGCAGGGCTGGAAGGTCTGGCCGACGAGGACAGGCCGAGCGTTCTCTACCTGCTGCGCGCGCAATCGGAACTGCGCGTATCGGGAACCGGCAGCTACAACGACTACTACATCAATCTCGCCGGCGGGCGGAACGCCGCCGCGGAGATCGACGGTCTCAAGCCGGTCAACGCGGAGCAGATCGCCGCGTGGAATCCGGACGTGATCCTGCTCAACGGCTTCGAGTCCGAGCTCGACGTGTCGCGCATCTATGACGATCCGGTGCTCGGCGCCACGAATGCCGCGATCAACAAGCGCGTCTACAAGATGCCGATCGGCGGCTACCGCTGGGATCCGCCGAGCCAGGAATCGCCGCTGACATGGCAATGGCTGGCGACGTTGCTGCATCCCGACCGCTTCGATTTCGACATTCGGGGCGAGATCGCGACGTGGTACGACCGGCTCTACGGGCGGACGCCGACCGCCGAGCAGACCGACGCGATCCTGCGCGTGTCGATGAATGGCGGCGGCGCCAATTACGACCGCTTCATCGCGGACTGACGCGACATGAGCGACACGGCCGTGGCAATGGGCGCGCAGGGGGCGCTCGCACAGGGCAGGGGCGGCTTGTGGCTCGCCGCCTTCTCCATTCTCCTCGTCACCGCGATGCTGGCGAGTCTGGGCCTCGGGCGCCTGTCGATCCCGCTGCCCGTGGTCGCCGGCATTCTCGGCCATACGGTCCTGCCGGTGCCGGAGACGTGGTCGGTGCTCGAGGAGCGGGTCGTGCTGCTGGTGCGTGCGCCGCGCGTGCTGATCGCCGCGCTGTCGGGCGCCGGCCTTGCCATGTGCGGCGCGGCGCTGCAGGGGATTTTCCGCAATCCGCTGGTCTCGCCGCAAATCCTCGGCATCTCCTCCGGCGCTGCCTTCGGCGGCGCGCTGGCCATCCTGCTCGGATTCACGGGTGCCGTCCTGATCGGCTCGGCCTTCGTCTTCGGCATCGCCGCGCTCGTCGTCGTCGGGCTGATCGCCCGGATCGACGGGCGCACCGAGACCGCGACAATCGTGCTGGCGGGCATCATCGTCGGCGCGCTGTTCTCGGCCCTCGTGTCGCTGCTGCAATTCGTCGCCGATCCCGATTCCTCGCTGCCGGCCATTGTCGGCTGGCTTATGGGGTCATTTGCCTCGGCGACCTGGGGCCGGCTGGCGCTTGCCGCGCCGCCGATCCTGATCGGCATCGTCGGCTTTTACCTGCTGCGATTCCGGGTCAACATCCTGTCGCTCGGCGACGACGAGGCCCGGTCCTTCGGCGTTTCGGTGGAACGGGACCGCTGGATATTCTTTGCGCTCGCCGCTCTGGCCACCGGCGCGACCGTCTCGGTTGCCGGCGTGATCGGCTGGGTCGGTCTTGTCGTTCCCCACGCGGCGCGGCTGCTCGTCGGCGAGGACAATCGCGTTCTCGTCCCGGCCTCTGCGCTGCTGGGCGGCGCATACCTTGTCGTCATAGACACAATCGCGCGCACTGCCACGGCGGCGGAAATCCCGCTCAGCGTGCTGACGGCGATCGTCGGTGCACCGGTATTTGCCGTCCTGCTGCGCCGGTCATGGAAAAGGGAGCGCGGTGCATGACCAGCCTCAGGGACGCGGGCGTGCGTTTCGGCGCCCGCTGGATATTCCGCAATCTCGATCTCTCTGTACCGGTCGGCCGCAGCCTCGCGATCCTCGGTCCGAACGGGCGGGGCAAGACGACGTTGCTGCGCTCGCTGCTCGGCTTCCAGCAATTGACCGAAGGGCGCCGGGAAGCCCCGGCCGTGATCGGCTACGTGCCGCAATATGCCGGTCACGAGGTGGGCTACAGCGTCCGCCAGGTGGTGGCGACCGGGCGCGTGGCACGGCGCGGGCTGTTCGCCCAGCCGACCGCCCGCGACATGGAGGCCGCCGACGAGGCGCTGGACCGCGTGGGCATGCGGGGTTTCGGCGACAACCGCTTCGACCGGCTGTCGGGCGGCGAAAGGCAGCTCGTGCTGCTTGCCCGCGCGATCGCGACCGGCGCATCGACCCTGGTGCTCGACGAGCCGGCCTCGGCGCTCGACCTGCGCAACCAGGACCGCTTCCTTTCCGTGATCGAGTCGCTGCGCGCGGACGGCGAGCACGCGATCCTGTTCACCACCCACCTGCCGCAGCATGCCGCCATGGCGGCCGACGACGCGCTGCTTATGTTCGGGCCCGACGACCGGATGCTGGGCCCGGTGGAGGAAACCGTCACCGAGGACGCCATCGCGCGGCTATACGGCATTCCGGTCCGCATCGTCGATTGCGACCTGCCCGGCGCAATGCGGCCGGCGCGCGGCGTCATTCCCCTGTTCGGACAAGCCGGGAGCCAGCCATGAACCAAGCCCATGTCGTTTTCGTCCTGTCCACGGATGCGCCCATGCCGGCGGTGTTTGACGGAGCGGAAGGCGCGGGACGTGTCCGGCCGATACGCCAGGACCGGCTTGCGCCGGACGTGATCCTGGCGGCATCGGGGCTGATCGTCACCACCAGCGTCGACCAGATCGACCTGCTGCGAAAGGGCGATGCCATCGAGGGCTTTCTCGACCGGGGCGGGCGGATGGTCATCAACGGGCACGTGCTGCGTCCCTATGTGCGCGACCTTCGGCCCTTCGTGCCGCTGGAGGCTCCGCACCGGCCGGATTTCGCGCTGACGCGCCTCGCCGACCATCCCGTGTTCGAGGGAATTCCGGCGCGGGCGCTGGAGACCAATCGCGGCGTTGCCGGGTTCTACGGCCGCGGCCACAATCCGCCGCCCGAGGGCGCCGTCGCGCTCACCGGCATCGGCCCCGACCGGCTGCCGGTCGACTGGACGTGGCGGCGTCCGGCCGGTGGTGCGCTCTTCGTCCATTCGGGCAACGATCTTTGGGGCGTCGGCGACGATCCGGCGATCAAGCGCAGGATCGCGGAGAGGCTTGTCGACTGGTGCCTGGCGGAAACGCGCGCGGAGGTGGAAGCATGAGCATGCTGGCGATCAATGGCGGGGCCGCCTACCAGATACAGGCGGTGGAAGGACGCTACCGGCATTTCTTCGACGCGGCGATCCGCCCCGAGGAAATCCCGTCGGTCAGGCTGGAGGCATTCGACACGGTCATCGTGCTCTGCCGCACGCCGGCCTGGCGGATGGAGCCGCATGCCGCGCGCCTGCGGGACTACCTCGACGGCGGCGGCACGGTTGTCGCCATGGGCGAGTGCCACAGCGAGCGCTGGCTGCCGGGCATTTCCTTCGAGCCGTGCGAGACGAATTTCTGGTGGTGGCTGAAGCCCGGTGGCGATCTCGGCACCAGGGTTGCGAAGCCGGAGCACCCGCTGTTTTCCCGCATCGGCGAGAACGACATCCGCTGGCACCTGCACGGATCGTTCGAGGCGCCCGAAGGGGCGGAGGTTCTCGCCACCAACCGGGAGGGACGCGCCATCCTCTATGTCGACGAGGTGACGACGGGCGGGCGCATGGTGGTGACCAGCCTCGACCCGTTCTTCCACCACGGCCACCATTTCATGCCGGCGACGACGCGCTTCCTCGACGGCTTCCTGCCCTGGCTGGTCGAGGACCTGGCGCGCGGACCCGCGCGCGCCGCCTAGCCGCGGTAGAAGATGTGGCGGCCGATCTTGGAGAGCCGCTTCATGCTGCTCGCCCAGTAGGGCCGCACGTAGTCGGCATGGTAGTGCGTCGCGGTCAGCACCGGGGCGGGCACGTCGCGATCGAACAGGATCTTCCCGGCGATCTCCTTCGCCCGCTGCCACGCCTTCCTCTCGCGCGGCACGTCGGGCTGCCCGTCGCAGGCAAACGAGAACTGGCAGGCGTTGCGGCGGTGCGCGTTCTGGAAGACCACGCCGCAGATCGTGTCCGGCCAGGTGTCGCTGGCCTTGCGGTTGAGGATCACCTGGGCGACGGCTTCCTGTCCCGGGACCGGCTCGCTGCGCGCCTCGAAATAGATGGCCGTGGCCAGGCATTCGATCTCGGCCTTCGGCACCTCGGCGGCGAGAGCGTCCGGCGCCGCCGCGAGATAGACCTCGTCATGCAGCGTGAAGCGGACCTGCAGGCCGTCATGGGGTGCGGCGACGGCCGAGGTGGCGACGGCGAAGGCGGAAAGGGCAGGCAGGGCGGGGCGCGCGAGGGCGCGGATGGCCGTGGCGAAGCGGTGCATTCGATATTCCTGTTGTCGTTTCCGGGGGCTGCCGCCGGAGGGGCGGAACCGAACGCGCGGAAGAACCGTTCGACTTGGCCGCAGCATGGCCGTTTGGCGGCGAAATCGTGATTTCGGCCCGATCCGGCTGCCGGTTCCGCCTTTCGCGGTCACGATTGGAAACCGCGGGTCACGGCGCGTTACCTGCGGAGGGGGCATCCATCCTGCGTTTTCCGGACCTGTCTCCTGTTTGCGCAAGCACAAAGAAGGCTCGCCGGCGTTCTTCCAGAATGACGTCATCCCCAACGAGGGTGACAAGGAGAACGAAGATGTTCACGAGAAGACAAGCCATGATGACAGCCGGTGCAGCCGCGGTCGTCGCCGCAATGCCCGTCGCGGCGGACGCCGCCCGGGCCGCCGCCGTCGGGACGGACATCGATTCCCTTCCGCGCCAGAAGGTGACGCTGGTCGCGCCGCCCTACGTGCATGCGCATGACCAGGTCGCGAAGGGTGGTCCGAAGGTCATGGAATTCACCATGACGATCGAGGAAAAGCCGCTCGTCATCGACGACGAGGGAACCACGCTTCAGGCCATGACCTTCAACGGTTCCGTTCCCGGCCCGCTGATGGTCGTCCACGAGGGAGACTATGTCGAGCTGACGCTGGTCAACCCGGAAACCAACTCGATGCCGCACAACATCGACTTCCACGCCGCGACCGGCGCGCTGGGCGGCGGAGCGCTGACGCTCATCAACCCCGGCGAACAGACCACGCTGCGCTTCAGGGCGACGCGGAGCGGCACCTTCGTCTATCACTGCGCACCGGAAGGCGCGATGATCCCCTGGCACGTCGTCTCGGGCATGAGCGGCGCGATCATGGTGCTGCCGCGCGACGGCCTGAGGAACGAGAAGGGCGAGCCGCTGCGCTATGACCGGATCTTCTACATCGGCGAGAACGACTTCTACATCCCGCGCGACGCGGACGGGAATTTCATCAGCTACGACTCGCCCGGCGAATCCTATGCCGACACGGTGGAGGTGATGCGCGGTCTCGTGCCGACCCACGTCGTGTTCAACGGTGCCAGGGGCGCGCTGACCGGCGACAACGCCATGAAGGCGAAGGTGGGCGAGACGGTGCTGATCGTCCATTCGCAGGCCAACCGCGACACGCGCCCGCACCTGATCGGCGGTCACGGGGACTATGTGTGGGAGGAGGGCAAGTTCGCCAACCCGCCCGCCAGGGATCTCGAGACCTGGTTCATCCGCGGCGGCTCGGCCGGGGCGGCGATCTACACCTTCCTGCAGCCGGGCATCTACGCCTATGTGAACCATAACCTGATCGAGGCCGTCGAGCTTGGTGCGACCGCGCATTTCCTGGTCGAGGGCGACTGGGACGACGACCTGATGAAGCAGGTCAAGGCGCCCGGTCCGATCCCCGCGCTCTGATCCTCCCGTCCACCTGTCGCGGCCCGGCATCGCGCCGGGCCGCGCCCCCGCGAGGAAGCCGAGATGTCATTCTGCCATGCATGGATCGAGGGAACGGCCGCCGTCGCCGTGGCGGCGTCCCTGGGTGCGACGGGTGCCGCCTGGTTCGACCGCGCGGCGCCCTTGCCGCCGGCGCCGGAGACGGTGGTCGTGGCTGCCGGCACGTTCGGGTTCGAGCCGACCGGCGAGTTCGTCCGTGGCGGTGCCGGGTACGACCCGGGCGAGCGCCGTGTCACGCTGCGCCGGCCGGTCGAGATCATGAAGCACCAGGTCGGCCTCGGCGAGTACCGCGCCTGTGTCGATGATGGCCGCTGCGAGCCGCCGGAGGCGCGAACGCAGGATCCCGATGCGCCGGTGACCGGCGTCAGCTTCCTCGACGCCGGAGCCTATGCGGACTGGCTGTCGGAACGCCGCGGCGAGACCTGGCGGCTGCCGACGGCAGAGGAATGGGCCCATGTCGCCGCCGAGCGTTTCGCCGGCGAGGTGTTCAGCCGCGGCGACGACCCGGACAACCCGGCGGTCGCTTGGCTGCGCCGCTACGAGGAGCAGGTACTGTTCGACCGCGAGGCGGACCCGATCGTGCATCCGCGTGGTCATTTCGGGCCGAATTCCAACGGCGTCCACGATATCGGCGGCAATGTCTGGGAGTGGACCTCGGCCTGCTATACCCGGACGGCGGACGACAGCGCCGGCGGCGCGAGCCGCTACGAGAATTGCGGCATCCGCGTCGCGGAGGGCGCGCACCGGGCCTACATGACGGCCTTCATTCGCGACGGCAGGAGCGGCGGCTGCGCCGTCGGCACCCCGCCGGACCATCTCGGTTTCCGCCTGGTCCGGGAGGACGACGCCTTTCCGTTCCTCGCCGCCCTCCGAAGCCGGATCGCGGCCGCCTTCGACCGCTGAGGGACCACCATGTTCAACCAGATGCGAGATGCAGACATGCATGCCGGACACGATGCAGGACCGGGCTTCTCCCACGGCGTGGCACTTGCCGCCGGCCGGGATGCCTCGGAACTCGAGCAAATCCGCCGCGCCAACGCACTGGCCGAGGCGCGCCGGATGCGCAACGCCATCGCGATGGTGATGGTTCTTCTGAAGGAAATCGACGACATCGAGACGGGGGAGCCCGATCTCTCGGCGTTTGCCGAGATTGCCGGCCTGTTCGGAGATGTTGCGGAATTCGCTGCGCGCGGGGCCGGCTTCGCCCGGATGCTGGCCGAACCCGGCGCGGCGGACGGGACGGGGAGGGCGCAATGAGCGGCATGACACGGACAGGCGACCGGTCCGCGCTCAGGCGCCAGCGGGCCGCGGGAAATCGCGACCGCGACGGGCGGGGGCGCGTGCGGGGCGGCCCGGCGATCCTGCAATACGGCTTCCGCCCGTTCTTCCTGCTCGCGGCGTTGCAGGCGGGTCTTGTGATCCCCGCATGGCTGGCGCTGTTCCACGCGGTCCCCATCGCGTGGCATTCCCACGAGATGATCTTCGGCTATCTCGGCGCCGTCATTGCCGGCTTCGTCCTGACGGCGGTGCCGAACTGGACCGGCCGGTTGCCGCTCAGCGGCTGGCCACTGGCCGGCCTTGTCGGCCTGTGGCTGGCCGGGCGCATCGCCTATGACACTGCCGGACCGTCGTGGACGGTGATGGTCATAGAGCTTGCCTTTCCCGTCGTTCTCGCCGGATCGGTGTGGCGCGAGGTGGTGGCGGGGCGGAACTGGCGCAACGCGCCCGTCGCCGCCATGCTGACGCTATTCGCGCTCGCGGACGCCTTGCATCTGCTGGAGAGTGTCCGGTTCGACCTCGGCGGGGCGGGCACGCGGCTCGGCCTTGCCACGGTCGCGATGCTCATCGCGCTGATCGGCGGGCGCATCGTGCCGAGCTTCACCCGCAACTGGTTGGTGAAACGGGGCGGGACGGCCCTTCCGGCGAGCTTCGGCCGCCTGGACAAGGCCGCGCTCGCGACGACCGGGGCAGCGCTGCTGTGCTGGGTCGCCTTGCCCGAGCGTTTCGTCACCGGGGTGCTGCTTGCCGTCGCCGGGTTGCTGCTCGCCCTTCGCCTCGCGCGGTGGCAGGGCCACCGGACCTTCGGCGAGCCCATAGTCGTCGTGCTTCATGCCGGCTATTTCTGGCTCGCCCTGTCGCTGGCGCTGCTGGGCGCGGCGTATCTCGCGCCGGGCGCCGTTCCCGAGAGCGCCGCGATCCATGCGCTGACGGCGGGTGCCATCGGCACGATGACGCTGGCGGTGATGACGCGGGCGAGCCTCGGCCATACCGGACGGGCGATCGAGGCGGACGGCTGGACCGTGGCGATCTACGGCCTCGTGACGCTCGGCACGCTGTTCCGCGTCCTGGCGCCGGTACTCGCGGCGCAATACATGGCGCTGCTGATGACCGGCGGCGCGCTGTGGGGTGGTGCATTCCTGGTCTTTGCCGGCCGCTACGGCCCGATCCTGCTGACCCGCCGCAAGACGGCGTGACGGGCGACCGCCGGCAGCAAAAAGGGCCGGGGCCATTGGGCTCCCGGCCTTTTTCGCTTCTTCGCGCTGTGCCTAGTTCGCGGTGGCAGCCTGCTCGAACAGCCCGGCGAACACCTTCCTTGCCTTGCCGGGATGCTTCACCGCGGCGGCCGCCTCGGCATTGGGTGCTTCGCCGGCCGCGATCAGGGCAACCATGCCCATCGCGTAGTGCGGCGTGCACTTGACGCCATAGACGCCGGGCTTCTCGATCGTGATGACGACTTCCTCGTTGAACTTGCCCTTGAAGGGCGTTGCGCCGTCGGGAAGCATGCCCTTGATGCTTTCGGCATTGTGGCCCTTGTCGGTCGGAACGAAGCGGACGGTGTCTCCGATCTCGGCCCGGACGAAGTCCGGCTCGAACACCATCACGCCCTTTTCGCCCTTGTTCAGCATCCTGATTTCGTGTTCCGCCGCGTTGGCGTTTCCGGCCAGGATCACAGCGGCGCCCAGCGTCAGCATTGCGATCACCCGTTTCATGCTTTCATCCTTTCGGTTATGTAGGTCACGGCTCTTGCCGTTGAGATGGGGATACTCCGGAAGGCGTCGGCGCTTTTTGTGCTGGCGCAAACAGGAAACGGGAAACGCGGACCCGGTGGTCACGCGAGGGGAACGACAGATCCATGCCGACGCTAGACAGGTCACTGGTTGCCGGACTGCCGCCGTTTCGCGGCCTGGCGGCGGAGGACATAGACTTCATCCTCGAAAGGGCGCGTTCCCGGCACGTACCCAAGAACTCGGCGGTCTTCGAGCAGGAGGAGAAGGCGGAATCGTTCTACCTGCTGCTGTCCGGCCACATCAGGGTGGTGCGCACCTCGCCCGACGGCCACCAGGTCGTCGCGCGCTATATCAACGAGGGCGAGCTGTTCGGCATCGCGGTCGCGATGGGGCGGACCACCTTTCCCGCCAGTGCCGTCGCCGCGGTGGATTGCGTGATCCTCGCCTGGCCGAACGGCGAGTGGCCGGAATTCCAATCCCGTTTCCCGTCCTTCGGCGCGGCCACCTACGGGACCATCGGCAACCGCCTGGAGGAGACCCAGGCCACGGTCATGGAGATGTCGACGGCACAGGTGGAGCAGCGCATCGCCAGCGCGCTTCTCCGGCTGGTCAAGCAGGCCGGACGCAAGACCGAGGACGGGATCGAGATCGACTTCCCGATCACCCGCCAGGAGATTGCCGAGATGACGGGGACGACGCTGCACACGGTCAGCCGCCTGCTCAGCGCATGGGAGGATGACGGCGTCGTGCGAGGCGGCCGCCAGAAGGTGACGGTGCGCGATCCGCACCGGTTGATGCTGATCGCGGAAAACCGCCACCGCAAGTAGGCGCCTCAGGCGCCGATTGCCGCGGCCAGTTCACGCACGAATGTTTCCTCGTCGACGCCATGCTCGTCGCAGGCTTCAGCGACGGTGTGGAAGGTGGCGATCGGGCAGCCGATGCAAAGCATCCCGTGCCGGATCAGCACCGCGATGGTCTGCGGCCACTGGCGCATGATGTCGTCCATGCTCGTGTCGGGATCGATCAACGGTCTGCCCTTCATGCTTCGCGTTCCTCCATCGGACAAACCTGCCGCATCCGCGCGGCGCCGACTTTGCGCGGGAACAAAGAGGAGGCGGAAGGCGCGTCCTTGATTTGCCATATGGCAAGAATTATATTGACACTTGACGAAAGGAGGCCGCCATGGCCGATGCAGCCCTTGCCCGGGACGATGCTCCGGCGATTGCACCGCCGGGTGCCGACGAGCGCGCGGCGATCGCCAAGGCGCTCGTGCGCATTGCCGGATACTGGAATCTGACCAACGAGGAGGCCGCCGCGCTGGCCGGCGTCAACGTGCGCACATGGTCGCGCATGAAGGACGGCAGTTTCCGCGGCACGCTCAACCAGGACCAGATGATGCGGGCGAGCCTGCTGGTCGGCCTGTTCAAGGGGCTGGGCCTGCTCTTCAACGGCCCGCTCACCCATGGCTGGCCGAAGGCCGCCAATGCCGGTTTCGGCGGCCGCACGCCGGTGCAGGTGATGATCGAGGGCGGCATTCCCGCCATGGTGCGGATGCGCAACCACATCGACGCGCTCAGGGGCGGCGCGTGAGCGAGCCGGCATTCAGGGGATTCGAGGAGAGAAGCACGCACCGCCTGATCGCGCAGGCCCATGCGCGTGAGCCGGCGGTTGCGCCGCTCTGCGACACCGAAGCGGAACTGGCGGTGCTGACGCGGCTGGAGGGCATGACCAGCGGCCGCCTGATGGCCGGGCGCGGCCAGCTCGAGCACGTCTCGCCGGCCGAACTGTTGACACCGGATTTCGGCTACGGCCATTCCTTCGTCAATGCCGCGCTGGTCTATACCCGCGCGGGCGGAAACCGCTTCAACGGCGAGGGGCGCGGCGCATGGTACGCGGCCATGGAGATCGAGACGAGCCTTGCCGAGATCGCCTTCCATCTCGACCGCGAGATCCGCAATGCCGGCGGCGCGGACAACCTGTCGGCCTATGTCGAGCTCGTCGCCCATGTCGAGGGCTGGATGGCCGACCTGCATCCGCATCCCGGCCATGCCGCGCTCGATCCCGACCCGGCCATCGGCTACCCGGAGGGCCAGAAGCTGGCGCGTGCAGTACGCGCCAGGGGCGGCCACGGCATCCTCTATCCCTCCGTGCGCCGGGAAGGCGGCAACTGCGTCGCCGTCTTCGCCACCACCGCGTTCCGCAAGATCACCCGCGGCGACGCCTATCTTCTGGAATGGAAGGGCGGGAAGGGGCCGGAGGTGCGGAAACACGCACAGACCGGGCGTTGAAGTGGTACGATTGGCCGGAAACGCCGGCAAAGCCTGATCCAAGGCGAATATACCCGAAAAGATATGCAGACGGCTTCGGAAAATGCTAGGTTGTTGCCATGGCAAAGACAGTCAAGATTGGCCGCTCGACGATCAGCGGCAGGTTCGTGACACGGGCTATCGGCCCGCGAAAGGCGACAAAATTCGCGTCCGTCGAGGGGCTTGAGCTCAGCGCGGCGTCACGTGAGATTGCGCAGAATACCAAGTCCCGCGGATTGCGGGGCGATGCCTACCGGGCCGAAATCGTAAAGGCATTCAAGAAAAGCTGACGGGTGGATCGGTATCGCACGATCGAGGATCCGTTGTTCTATCCGGGCACGCAGGTGCTCAGGAACAAGGCGAACATCCGAAACCAGGACGATCTCGATCAGTTCGAACAGCTTATGTTCAACTCCCGCGCGGAA
This sequence comes from Oricola thermophila, assembly GCF_013358405.1. Lineage (NCBI taxonomy): Bacteria > Pseudomonadati > Pseudomonadota > Alphaproteobacteria > Hyphomicrobiales > Ahrensiaceae > Oricola > Oricola thermophila. Next base: position 1,941,488 of record NZ_CP054836.1, on the reverse strand, counting down.
GAAGATCTTCCGGCAGGCGCATTCGATTTCGCGCACTACCGGGCGATCCACCGTCACTTCTTCCAGGACGTCTACGACTGGGCGGGCGAGGTCCGGACGATCAGAACCGGAAAAGGATCGAACTGGTTCTGCTATCCGGAACATATCGAGGCACAGGCAAACCGGCTTTTTGAGCAACTCGCGGAAAAGGATCACTTGCGAAGCTGCACCGACAAGAGCGAGTTCGCGTTGGAAGCGGCATGGTTCCTGTCGGAGATCAACGCGATTCATCCTTTTCGGGAGGGAAACGGGCGCGTTCAACTGGTTTTCCTGACCATGCTCGCGCGTAATGCCGGCTTCAGCGTGGATGACAGAAAGCTGCAACCGGAGCCGTTTCTCGCGGCGATGGTGCGGAGCTTCAATGGCGATCTTGCGCCTCTGGCGGACCAGATCGAAGTGATGCTCTGAAGACTGCAACGAAACCGAAGCTTTGGCCCGTGTTTCCGGTCCTGTGCCGTGTAATGCGTGGGGCAAACCGTCTAGGAAAAAATTCCTTGACGCCGTCACGGTGATCGTGTAGCCTTCGGGCACAATCGGGAAATTTGGTCGAAAGAGACCGAAGGGCCGGGCGCTTGCGCCGCGGCCCTTTTTCGTTGCGCAAAGGAGGCATCGCCATGACCGACCGGCCTGCGAACAGGACGGGCAGGAAACCCATTCTCAAGCCGGACCCGCCGATCCTGAAGCTGATCTACGAATTCGCCCTGAACGGCTACAGCGGCGCCGAGGCTGCGCGCCGCCTCGACGTCCATCCCGACACGCTCAAGCGGTTCATGCTGCGCGAGCCGAAGGCGCGCCGGGCGCGTGACCGGGGCAGGGCCGAGCGCCGCCGCCTGCTGCTGGCGGGACCGGCGGCGCGCCGCGACCTGCCGGGGCCGGAACGGCCGAAACCCGGCCAGACCTGCCCGACCTGCGGCAGCAGGGTGGGCCTCGACGACCAGGCAATCGTGTTGACGCCGGCCTTCATGGCCGACGCACGGAGGCGTTTTGAAAACATCATCGACAAATACATTGCGGCAAAGCGTGATGCCGAGGCTGGCGGAGCTGACGAGGCCGCAACTGGCGGCGCTGAAGGCGGCCGATGACCTCGAAGTCGTCGAGCTTCTTTACCACTGGCCGCTATTCGCCCGGCCGGAGCAGCTCCCGCCGCCGGGCGACTGGCGCAACTGGTTGATCCTCGCCGGGCGCGGCTTCGGCAAGACGCGCGCCGGCGCCGAATGGGTGCGCGAGCAGGTCAGGCGCGGCGCCGGCCGCATCGCGCTGATCGCGCCGACCCTGGCCGATGCACGCGACATCATGGTGCGCGGCGAGAGCGGGCTGCTCTCGGTGTGCTGGGAGGGCGACGTGACCCGGGACGGCACCCGCCTCGGCCGCCCGGTGCTGGAGGTTTCCAACCGCCGCGTCGTCTGGGCCAACGGGGCCGAGGCGATGTTCTTCTCCGCAGAGGACCCGGAAAGCCTGCGCGGCCCGCAGCACGAGCGCATCTGGGCCGACGAGCTGGCTGCCTGGCGCTATCTGCGCGAGACCTGGGACATGGCGATGTTCGGCCTCAGGCTGGGCGACGACCCGCGCACCTGCATCACCACCACGCCCAAGCCGGTGGCGCTGCTGAGGGAACTGGTGGAGGACGGGGCGACCGCCGTGACGCGCGGCACCACCTACGACAACGCCGCCAACCTGGCGCCCGGCTTCCTTGCCGCGGTGCGCGCCCGCTACGAGGGGTCGGGCCTCGGCCGGCAGGAGCTGCTGGCCGAGATCCTCGACGAGGCGGAGGACGCGATGTGGAAGCGCGCGACGCTGGACCGGCTGCGGCTGCGTACGCCGCCGGAACTGCGGCGCATCGTCGTCGCGGTCGATCCGCCGGCCGGCTCGCGGTCCGGCTCGGATGCCTGCGGTATCGTCGCCGCCGGGCTCCGCGCCGACGGCAATGCGCATGTGATCGCCGACGCGACGATGCGCGCGGCAAGCCCGGTGCGCTGGGCCGAGCGCGCGGTGGCGCTCTACCACGCGCTCGGCGCCGACCTGATGCTGGCCGAGGTCAACCAGGGCGGCGACATGGTGGAGGCGGTGATCCGCCAGGTGGACCCGACGGTGGCGCTGAAGAAGGTGCACGCAACGCGCGGCAAGTGGCTGCGCGCCGAGCCGGTCTCCGCGCTCTACGAGCAGGGCCGCGTGACGCATGCGCCGGGCCTGTCGGCGCTGGAGGACGAGATGTGCACCTTCACGCCGAAGGGGCTGGACTCCGGCCGCTCGCCCGACCGGCTCGACGCGCTGGTCTGGGCGCTCGGCGAATTGCTGCTGGCGCCGCAGCGGATTCCGCGGGTGAGGGGGCTGTGAGGCCCCCTCGGTGCGGCGGGCGTCAGACCGCGGCCCTGACGGCCTCGGCGACGGTCTCCCGCCAGGGGGTGGTCGGCCGGCCGATCAGCGCCGACAGGGTGCGGCTGTCGTCTTCCAGCGCGCCCTTCGCGGTGCCGGCGTCGCTGTCGGCGAGAATGGCGGCGAACGGGCCGGGCAGGCCGGCGGCTTCGAGGGCCGCGGCATGCTCGGCCTGGCTCATGTCCCTGTAGGCGACCGGCTTGCCCGCCGCGCGCGCGATTTCGGCGGCGAACTCGGCCATCGAGTAGCTCTCGTCGCCCGCCAGTTCGTGGACGGCGTTCCCGGCTGTTTCATCGGCGGTCAGCACCGCGACGGCGGCTTCCGCGTAGTCGCGCCGCGTGGCGCTGGAAATGCGCCCTTCGCCGGCCGCGCCGATATAGGCGCCGTGCTCGATGGCCGCGGCGACGGAGCCGGTCTTGTTCTCGGTGTACCAGCCGTTGCGCAGCAAGGCATAGGGGATGCCGGAAGCCCTGATGGCGTCCTCGGTGACCCGGTGTTCCTCGGCGAGCATCAGCGGCGAGGTATCGGCGTGCAGGATCGAGGTATAGGCGATGAAGCCGACGCCGGCCGCCTTCGCCGCCTCGATCGCGTTGATGTGCTGCGGCGCGCGCTGGCCGATCTCCGACGAAGAGATCAGCAGCAGCCGGTCGATGCCGTTGAACGCCCTTTCGAGCGCCGCACGGTCGGTGTAGTCGCCGATGCGCACCTCGATGCCCTTCGCCTCCAGCGGCGCGGCGGCCTCCGGCCGGCGCACGAGGGCGACGACGTTTCCTGCCGGCACTCTTGCGAGAAGCGCCTCGACGGCGAGCGCGCCGAGTTGCCCGGAAGCGCCGGTGACGAGATATTTCGCGGTCTGGTTTGCCATGATATTGTCCTTTCACGGTTTGAACATGGTCTCGAAAAGAGGTATGGTCTCTTTTCGGTACCACTATCGGAAAGGCCTTGGAAGGAGGCAGTTTTTCATGCCCAGGGAACACGGCGGTAACCGCCCCGATGCGACGAGGCAGGTCGGCGAGCGCTTCGATGCATGGCAGGAAGAGGGCCTTGACCCGGCCAACTGCCCGGTGCGCGACGTTCTCGACCGGGTCGGGGACAAGTGGTCGGTGCTGATTCTCACCGCGCTGGCTGCCGGGCCGACGCGCTTCAGCGCGCTCAACCGCGAGGTCGGAGACATTTCCAAGCGCATGCTGACCCAGACGCTGCGCACGCTGCAGCGCGACGGGCTGGTGGAGCGCACGGTCTATCCGACGACGCCGCCGACGGTCGACTACCGGCTGACAGCTCTCGGCCATTCGGTGCTGGAGCCGCTGTCGGCGCTGATCGCCTGGGCCGAGGCGCGCCATGACGACATACGTGCCGCCCGCGCCGCCTTCGACGGCGGCGAGGATGTCGCGGCCTGAGAAGCTTTCATGCAACGCGGGCGCGGCGGCAATCGCGCTGTCGCGCGCCTTTCCGGGAGAAAACGCAATGACCACGGGACATGTCTTCATCGCTACCAGCCTGGACGGCCATATCGCCCGTCCCGACGGGGATATCGGCTGGCTGCTGGAGCGCGACAGGGAGGACGAGGATCACGGCTATGACGATTTCATTGCCGATATCGATGGCATCATCATGGGCCGCAACTCCTACGAGAAGATGCTTGCCTACGATGATTGGCCCTACACGCGGCCGGTCATCGTGGCGAGCCGGTCGTTGTCGGCATCGGACCTTCCCGGCGAACTGGCCGGCAAGGTCGAGATCGTCGGCGGAACGCCGCGCGAACTGATGGACGCCGCCGCCCGGCGCGGCTGGAAGCGCGCCTATGTCGATGGCGGACGTCTCGTCCAGTCCTTCCTGCGCGAGGGGCTGATTGAGGACATGGTCATCACGCAGGTCCCGGTGCTGATCGGCGAGGGACGGCCGCTGTTCGGCCCGCTGGAACGCGACATTTCGCTCGACCACGTGGAGACGCGGTCGTTTCCCTCCGGCCTGGTGCAGTCGAGATACGTGGTGCGGAAAGGATAGGAAAATAATCCTTGACAGCGTCACGCCGGTCCGGTAGGGTATCGGCACAATCGCGGAAATGGGTTTCGAGGCCGGGTGGGGTGCCACGCCGGCCTTTTTCATGTCTTGCGCGGCCGCCTTCAATGGCCACTTCCGGCGGGCGACGCCGGACGTGAACACGACATGCGCAAGGGGCCTCGCGGCCCCTTTTTCGTTGCGAAACAGGAACCTGGGAAAATTCCATGAATCAGTCTGCCAACTGGCTGGCGCGGGCCTTCGCGCGCGGCCGGACGACACGCGCCGCCGCGAGGCCGGCGGAGAGCAAGGCCGCGCCCCCGGCCTTCATCGCCATGCACGGGGCGGCCGCGGCGGCCTGGACATCGGCCTCCTACGGCGCGCTTTCGCGCGAGGGCTTCATGCGCAATCCGGTGGTGCACCGCTGCGTGCGCATGGTCGCCGAGGCCGCCGCCGCGGTGCCCTGGCTGGCCCACGAGGACGGGCGCGAGGTGCCGGACCACCCGGTGCTGGCGCTGCTCGACCGGCCGAACGCGCGCGACAGCCGCGCCGTCTTCCTCGAGACGCTCTACGGCCACCTTCTGCTGGCCGGCGACGCCTTCGTGGAGCGGGCGGGCGAGGGCGACGCGCAGGCGCTCTATCCTCTGCGCCCCGACCGCGTGTCGGTGGTCGCAGGCCCCGACGGCTGGCCGGTGGCGGTGGACTACCGCGCCGGGGCCGCGCGGCGGCGCATTCCCTTCGAGGGCGATGACGGCGAGCCGCGGCTGCTGCACCTGGCGCTGTTCCACCCGCTCGACGATTTGCGCGGCTTCGCGCCGCTGGAGGCGGCGCTGATGGCGCTCGACATCCACAATTCCGCCGGCGCCTGGAACAAGGCGCTGCTCGACAACGCCGCGCGGCCCTCCGGCGCGCTGGTCTACGAGCCGGCCGAGGGCGGCGGCATGGCGCCGGAACAGTTCGAGCAGCTGCGGCGGCAATTGCGCGAGGAATATGCCGGCGCGGCCAATGCCGGCCGCCCGCTGCTGCTGGAAGGCGGGCTGGACTGGAAGGCCATGGGGCTTTCGCCGAAGGACATGGACTTCATCGAGGCGAAGAACGCCGCCAGCCGCGACATCGCGCTGGCCTTCGGCGTGCCGCCCATGCTGCTCGGCATTCCCGGCGACAACACCTATGCCAACTATGCCGAGGCCAACCGCGCCTTCTACCGCCTGACCGTGCTGCCGCTGGTGGCGCGCACGGCGGACGCCTTCGCCCGCTGGCTGGGCGGCGGCGCTCTTCGGCTTTCGCCCGACGCCGACGCCATCGCCGGCCTTTCCGCCGAGCGCGACGCGCTCTGGGCGCGGCTGGAGCGCGCCTCCTTCCTCACCGAGGACGAGAAGCGCGAGGCGGTGGGATACGGGCCCAGAACCTAGGAGACATCCATGACCATGACCGACCTGTCGCCGGCCGCATCCGTGTGGCTGGCGAAACTTGCCGGCGCGCTTGCCGGCGCGGCGATTTCATTCGCCTGGCTCCTGCCCAGGGGCCCGCGCGAGGCGGCGTTGCGCTTCCTCGCCTCCGTGACGGCGGGGCTGGTCTTCGGCTCCACCGCCGGGCTGGCCGTGGCGGCGCGGCTCGGCATCGCGTACCTTCTCTCGCCGCAGGAGACCGTGCTGATGGGCGCCTCGCTCGCCAGCCTGTCGATCTGGTGGGCGATCGGCTTTGCGGTGCGCTTCGGCGAGAAACTGTCCGGCACGCGGGGAGGGCGCGATGAAGGCTGACGCGGGACGGCTGGAGCGCAAGTTCAATCGCGTGGCGCTGGAGGCGCGCGACGGGCGGATCGCGGGCTATGCGAGCGTCTTCGGCACGGTCGATCTCGGCCGTGACCTGGTCGAGCGCGGGGCCTTCGCGAAATCGCTCGAAAGGCGCGGGCCGGGCGGCATCCGCATGCTGTTCCAGCACGACCCGGCCCAGCCCATCGGCCGCTGGACCGCGATCCGCGAGGACGCGCGCGGCCTCCATGTCGAGGGGCGGATCTCCACCGAGGTGGCGAAGGGCCGGGAGGTGCTGGCGCTGCTGAGGAGCGGCGGCCTCGACGGGCTGTCCATCGGGTTCAGGACGGTGAGGGCGCGCAAGGACACGCGCACGGGCGTGCGCCGCATCATCGAGGCCGATCTCTGGGAGATCTCGGTCGTCACCTTCCCGATGCACCCGGAGGCGCGCGTCACCGCCGTCAAGGGCGGCCGCCTGCCGACCGAGCGCGAATTCGAACGCCGGCTCGTGCGGGATGCCGGGCTGACGAGGAGCGAGGCCAGGGCGGTGATCGCCAAGGGCTTCGCGGAGCTGAGGCGCCGCCGGGACGGCGCGTCCGCCGAACGGGGCCTCGCGGAGACGATCCGCGCCGCGGCCCACACACTCCAACAGACGTGAGGACGAGAATGAAACAGATGACGAGAACGGCTCCCGAGGTAAAGTCGGCGGGCGAGGGCGATGTCGCCGAGGCCTTCGATGACTTCATGCACGCCTTCGACGAGTTCAAGCAGGCCAATGACGAGCGGCTGGCGCAGATCGAAAGCCGCTTCGGCGAGGATGCCGTGACCGCCGACAAGGTGGAGCGTATCTCCCGTGCGCTGGACGACCAGAAGCGCCTGCTCGACGCGCTCGCCCGCAAGCAGGCCCGCCCGCCGCTGGGCGGCGAGCCGGCGATGCCGAGCGAGCACAAGGCCGCCTTCGAGAGCTACGTGCGGCGCGGCGACGAGCGCCGGCTGCAGGCCCTCGACGCCAAGGCCATGAGCATCGGCTCCGGCCCGGACGGCGGCTATCTCGTGCCGCCGGAGACGGAGGCGGCCATCGGCGCGCGGCTGCGCGACATCTCGCCGATCCGCGCCATCGCCGACGTGCGGCAGGTCTCCGGCTCGGTGCTGAAGAAGCCCTTCGCCGTGGGCGGTCCGGCGGTCGGCTGGGTCGGCGAGACCGATGCGCGGCCGCAAACCGCCTCGCCGAGCCTGGACGAGCTGCAGTTCCCGACCATGGAGCTATACGCCATGCCGGCGGCGACGGCGCAGCTGCTGGAGGACTCGATCGTCGATATCGACCAGTGGATCGCCACGGAAGTGGAGGCGGCCTTCGCCGAGCAGGAGGGCGCGGCCTTCGTCGCCGGCGACGGCAACAACAAGCCCAGGGGCTTCCTTGACTTCCCGGCTGTCGCGGAATCCGGCTGGAGCTGGGGCAGTCTCGGCTATGTCGCGACCGGCGCCGACGGCGCGCTGCCGGCCGAGGACCCGTCCGACGTGCTGATCGACACGGTCTATGCGCTCAAGGCCGGCTATCGCCAGAACGCCACCTGGGTGATGAACCGCAAGACGCAGGCCGCGATCCGCAAGATAAAGGATGCCGACGGCAACTACATCTGGCAGCCGCCGGCCGCCGCCGGCCAGCGCGCCATGCTGATGGGCTTCCCGCTGGTCGAGGCCGAGGACATGCCGGATATCGGCCCTGACGCGCCGGCGATCGCCTTAGGCGACTTCCGCCGCGGCTATCTCGTCGTCGACCGCGCCGGCGTCTCGGTGCTGCGCGATCCCTATTCCGCCAAGCCCTACGTGCTGTTCTACACCACCAAGCGCGTCGGCGGCGGGGTGCAGGACTTCGACGCGATAAAGCTGCTGAAGTTCGGGGTTTCCTGAGAAACCCCGAACGGCGGCCCCGGAATTCTCCTCCCGCCGGGGCCTTCCATTTTCCTGAAGGCTGCGAGATTTCCATGACCTATGCCCTCATTGCCCCGCCGGCGGCGATGCCGGTGACGCTGGCGCAAGCGAAGGCGCATCTGCGCGTCACCTCGGACACGGAGGACGACGCGATCTCCGCGCTCGTGATCGCCGCCACGCAATATCTCGAGCGCGATACCGGACAGGCGCTGATCGACCAGACCTGGCGGGCATATTTCGACTGTCCGCCGGACGATTGCGTGCTTCAACTGCTGCGCGCGCCGGTGCGCCGCATCGTTGCCGTCACTGTCTATGATGGCGCCGGCAACCCGGCCGTGCTCGACGGCTCGGACTATTTCGTCAACCTGGTGACGCGGCCCGCCCGCCTGCGGCTGGCGGACGGCATCACCGCTTCCATGCGCGCCAACGGCATCGAGGTGGACTTCGAGGCCGGCTACGGTGCGACGGGCGTCGACGTGCCGGACATGCTGAAGCGCGCGGTGCTGGTGCTGGTCGCCCACTGGTACGAGTTTCGCGGCGTCTACGACGCGGCCGACCAGCCGGTCTCGGTGCCGGCGCTCTACGGGCGGCTGACGCGGCATTTCCGCTTCCTTTCGGTGTAGCCATGCGCGGGAAGCATTTCGACCCCGGCAGGCTGCGCCACGAGATGCGGTTGCAGCGGGCGACACGCGTGCCGGACGCGCTCGGCGGCCACGCGGAGACGTGGGAAACCGTCGCGACGCTGTGGGCGCGGCTGGAACCGGCGGCGGGCGTCGTCAGCCGCGCCGATGGCGAGGAGGCCGAGATCACCCACCGCGTCGTGCTGCGCGCCGATGCCCGCGTGAAGCGGGGCATGCGGCTGGTGGAGGACGGCAGGATTCTCGCCATCCGCGCCGTGCGCGATCTCGACGAGACCGGCCGCTATCTCCTCTGCCTGACGAGGGAGGAAACGCCATGAAGCTGACCATGCGACTGACCCTGGACGGGCTGATCAGGGCGTTGCGGACGCGGGCCGCGACGCTGGCCGACGACAAGGCCGAGGCGGCGCGGGACCGGCGAAGGGAGTACGGCGATGGGCGCGGCGCATGATTTGCAGGCGGCCATCGTCGCGGCGCTCAGGGGAGACGCGGAACTGGTCGCGCTGCTCGGCGATGCCGGGCGCATCACCGACCGCGTGCCGCCGGACAGGGCCTTCCCCTTCGTCGCCATCGGGCGGACCGCGGTTTCCGACTGGAGCACCGACGATTCCGCCGGCGAGGAGCATCTCGTCACGCTGCGCTGCTGGTCGCGGGCGACGGGCCGGGCCGAACTGCTGGCGGTGGCGGAGCGCGTGACGGCGGCGCTTTCCGGGCTTTCCGGCATCCATGGCGGCACGCGGATCGTCTCGTTGCTGCCCGTTTCCGCCGAGCACGGCTTTGAAGCTGCCGACCGCGCCTGGCGCGCGGTGCTGCGGTTCCGGGCGCTCACCGAGCCGGCCTGATCTCAATCGACAACGAACTGGGGAGACCGTGGCGATGGCATCGCAACGCGGCAAGGACATATTGCTGAAATTCTGGGACGGCACCGGCTTCGTCACCGTCGCCGGGCTGAGGACCAAGCGCATTTCCCTCAACGCGCAGACCGTGGACATCACGGACTCGCAGTCGGCCGGACGCTGGCGCGAACTGCTGGACGGCGCGGGCGTGCGGCGCGCCTCGGTCTCGGCCTCGGGCATCTTCAGGGACGCGGCGTCGGACGAGCTGGTGCGCGCGGCCTTCTTCGCCGGGGCGGTGACGCAGATGCAGCTCGTCATCCCGGATTTCGGCACCATCGAGGGCGGCTTCCAGGTCACGTCGCTCGACTATGCCGGCAACCATGACGGCGAGGTGACCTTCGACATCGCGCTGGAATCCGGTTCGGAGCTGACTTTCGGGGCGCTGTGATGCTGGTCAACAGGAAACGCGGAGAGATCGCCGCCGAGCTGGGCGGCAAGGAACGCGCGCTCTGTCTTACGCTGGGCGCGCTGGCCGAGCTGGAGGCCCATTTCGGCGCGGAGGACCTGACGGCGCTGACGCAGCGCTTTGCGTCCGGGAAACTGTCGGCAGACGACCTGCTGACCATCATCCATGCCGGCCTGAAGGGCGCCGGCCATACCTTCACGCGCGAGGAGGTGGCCGAGATGCAGGCAGAAGGCGGGGCGGCGGGTTATGCACGCATCGTCTCGGAACTGCTGCAGGCGACCTTCGGCGGCGATGGCTGAGCGGTTCCCCTGGGAGGCGGCGATGGCGTTCGGGCTGGGCGTGCTGCGGCTGGCCCCGCGGGAATTCTGGGCGATGACGCCGCGCGAACTGGCCTCCGCCATGCGCGCCTGCGGCCACGGCCTCCATGCGCCGCCGGGCAGGGCGGAGATGGAGGCGCTGATGCGGGCGTTTCCCGATCCGCCCCGAACTATGCCGGCGCGGGAAACACCAGGTCATAGGCGAGATTGAACAGGAAGGCGTAGACCACGTAGAAAAACGCCAGCGCGAGATCGAGCTTGAGCGCTTCCAGCAGGCCGATGCCGAGATACCAGGCGATCGGCGGGACGAGGATGATGAGCAGGCCGCCCTCGAAGAGAACCGCGTGCAGCACCCTCACGGGCCAGCTCTTGTCCGTGCTTCCCGTCAGGCGGCGCAAGGCATGGTCGAACCCCAGATTGTAGAGATAGTTCCAGACCATCGCGATCACGGCGCTGCCGGCGCCCACGGCGCCGACATCGGCGGCTGACAGGCCGAACAGGACTGTCCCCAGCGGGATGACCAGGAGAAGGGCGATGATCTCGAAAAGGACGGTGTGACGAATTCTGTCGGACGCGGTTCGCATCGAATACCTCGATCGTGGCCGGCCGTCCGGAATTGGTGCGCATCATGCGTGGGGTCGTCCCCGGCGGCCAAGATAGTCACGCCCGGTGGCATTTCAAGGCGTTTTCCCACGAAGGAGGGGGCAGGGGCATGGACGAGGAACTCACAATTGCGATCAATGCCGACACGACCGGCTTCGAGACGGCGCTGAAAAGCCTGGAGAGGCAGGCGCAGTCCTTCGGCACGACGCTGACCGGCGCGCTCAGGGGCGCGGTGGTGTCGGGCCGCTCGCTGGAGGATACGCTGCGCGCCATCGGGCGCGGTCTTGCCCTCGACGCGCTCGATGCCGGGTTGTCGCCGCTGCGGAACCTGCTGAACGGCTTTGCCGCGCGTGCCTTTTCCGGCTTTTCCAACGCGCTGCCCTTCGCGCAGGGCGGGATCGCCGGCGCCGACGCGATGTTCGCCGGTGGCGGGGTGCTGGCCGCGCCGGCCTATTTCCCGCTTGCGGGCGGGCGCACGGGGCTGGCCGGCGAGGCCGGGCCCGAGGCGATCCTGCCGCTGGAGCGCGGCCCGGACGGGCGCCTCGGCGTCGCGGCACAGGGCGGCGGCGGGCCGGTGACGGTCAACGTGACGATCAGCACGCCGGACGTGCATTCCTTCCGCAGGTCGGAAGCACAGGTGACGGCGGCGCTGGCCCGTGCCGTGGCGCGCGGGCGCAGGGGCAACTGAACGGGGTTTCCGATGAGCTTTCACGACGTGGTCTTCCCGTCGCGCCTCGCCTTCGGCGCGAGCGGCGGGCCGGAGCGGCATGTCGAGATCGTGCGGCTGGCCAACGGCCTCGAACAGCGCAATGCGCGCTGGTCGCGGGCGCGGCGCCGCTACACCATCTCGACCGGAATCAAATCCTTCGCCGATCTGCGCAACCTCCTGCAATTCTTCGAGGATCGCGGCGGGCCGCTGCACGCCTTCCGCTTTTTTGATCCCGTCGATCACGCTACCGCGCCGCCGGGCCAGGCGGTGACGCCGCTCGACCGCGAGATCGGGACCGGCGACGGGACAACGGTGCAGTTCCGGCTGGCGCTGGGCGAAAACCGGCCGGTGACGAAGCCGGTTCCCGGCACGGTGCGCGTAGCTGTCGACGGCATCGAGCTGTCCGCGCCGGATTTCTCCGTCGATCATCTGACCGGCATCGTCACGCTGGCGGAAGCGCCGGGCGAGGGCGCGTCCGTGACGGCGGGGTTCGGGTTCCACGTGCCCGTGCGTTTCGACAACACGCAGCTCGCCGTGACGCAGACGGCCTTCGATGCCGGCGAGATCCCGGACATCCATCTCGTGGAGGTGTTCGAATGAGCGAACTGCCACAGGCGCTGCGCGATCATCTCGCCGGCGCGGTGACGAGTGTCTGCTTCTGCTGGATCGTCCGCCGCAGGGACGGCGCCGTGCTGGGCTTCACCGACCACGACCGGCCCCTGGTGGCGGCGGGCGTCGCCTGCGAGCCGGCGACCGGCTTTGCCGCCGGCGCGGTGGAGAGCGGGTTGGGCCTTGCCGTCGACACGGCGGAGGTGGCCGGCGCGCTGTCCTCCGAGGCGATCTCCGAGGCCGACATCGAGGCCGGGAAATATGACGGCGCCACGGTCGAGCAATGGCTGGTCAACTGGGCGGAACCCGGCCAGGCGGGCATGCTCAAGCGGCACGTCATCGGCGAGATCCGCCGCCTCGACGGCGCTTTCCGGGTGGAACTTCGCAGCCTGTCGGCGGCGTTCGACGAGCGCCGGGGACGCCACTTCCTGCGCCGCTGCGACGCCGACCTGGGCGATGCCCGCTGCGGGTTCGACACGTCCGCGCCGGGATTTTCGGCGGCCGGTGTCGTCGTCGCCGTTGAGGACGGGCAGGTGAGGGCGACGGGGCTTGCCGGGTTCGGGGAGGGCTGGTTCGTCCACGGTCGGCTGGCATGGACTTCCGGTGCGCGGTCCGGGACATTCGCCACCGTGGCCGCGGTCAGGGACCGTCCCGGCGGCGAGAGCGCGGTATCGCTGTTCGGCCACGACCTGGCGGGCATCGCGTCCGGCGACACGTTTACGGTCCATGCCGGTTGCGACAAGCGTTTCGCGACCTGCCGGGAGAAATTTTCCAACGGTCTGAATTTCCGCGGCTTCCCGCACATTCCGGGCAACGACGCGGCGCTGACCTATGCCGATGGCGAGGGCGATTTCAATGGCGGTCCGCTGGTCCCGTGACGCCCGGCGGAAGAGGGCGATAGAGATCGCGGAGACCTGGATCGGTACGCCCTACCGCCACCAGCAGAGCCGCAGGGGCGTCGGGTGCGACTGTCTCGGCCTGATGCTCGGCATCTGGCGCGAGCTTTACAACGAGGACGTTCCGGTGCGGCTCGCCTATTCGCCCGATTGGGCGGAAACCGCGCGCGGCGAGCCGCTGCTGGATGCGCTCGGGGCGCATTGCGACCGGGTGGAGTCGGCGCGGATGCGGCCCGGCGACATTCTCGCCTTCCGCTGGCAGGCGGGCGCGGCAGCCAAGCACCTGGCGCTGCTGGCACCGGCAAACCGCATCATCCATGCCTACGAGGGCCATTCCGTGACGGCCTCGGCCTTCGTGCCGTCCTGGCGACGGCGCGTGGCGGGCGTTTTCGCCTTTCCGGAAAACTGACGGAGCTTTTCATGTCGACCCTGTTGCTGCAGGCCGTCGGCGGCGCGATCGGCGGCCTGTTCGGTCCGGTCGGTGCCGCCATCGGCACGGCGGCCGGCGCCGCCGCCGGCTACGCGATCGACACCGCGCTGATCAACTCGACCCGGCACATCGAGGGCGCGCGCCTGTCCGGCGCCCGGCCGCTGACGGCGGAGGAGGGCACGCCCATGGCGCGCGTCTTCGGCCATGCGCGCGTGTCCGGCGCCGTGATCTGGGCAACCCGCTTCGAGGAGACCGCCCGCACGGAGCGCCAGGGCGGCAAGGGCGGGCCGAAGGTCACGACCTATTCCTACTTCGCCAATGTCGCCATCGGCCTGTGCGAGGGGCCGGTGGCAGCGATCAAGCGCGTCTGGGCAGACGGCAAGGAGCTGGATCTCGCGGGCATCGAGATGCGGTTCTATCCCGGCGACGAGATCCAGATGCCCGATCCGCTGATCGAGGCGAAGCAGGGCGCAGGCCTCGCGCCGGCCTATCGCGGCACGGCCTATGTCGTCTTCGAACGGCTGCCCCTGGAGCGCTTCGGCAACCGCATCCCGCAGTTCCAGGTCGAGGTGATCCGCCCGGTGGGCGAGCTGGAGCGGCAGATGCGTGCCGTCTGCGTCATCCCCGGATCGACCGAGCACGGCTATGCGCCGCATATCGTTACCGCCAGCCCCCGCAAGGGCGAGACGCGGGACATCAACCGCCACGTCCTTTACGCGGGATCCGACTGGGAAGCTTCCATCGACGAGTTGCAGGCGGTCTGCCCGAACCTCGAGCATGTTTCGCTTGTGGTCGCCTGGTTCGGCACGGATCTGCGCGCGGCCGAATGCAGGATTCGCCCGGGCGTGGTCGAGACCGAAGGCGGCGGCGAGAGCGAGGCATGGAGCGTTGCCGGGATGGGGCGCGGCGATGCCGGGGTGCATGTCGTCTCGCGCGCCGACGGCAGGCCTGCCTATGGCGGCACGCCGTCGGATGCCAGCGTGATCGCGGCGATCCGCGACCTGAAATCGCGCGGGCTCAAGGTGACGCTGTGCCCCTTCATCCTGATGGACGTACCGGAGGGCAACGCGCTGCCGGACCCGTGGTCGGACGGTGCGCAGCCCGCCTATCCCTGGCGTGGGCGCATCACCTGCCATCCGGCAATCGGCCGGCCGGGTACGCCGGACCGGGGCGCGCAGGCCTCCGTTCAGGTCTCGGATTTTGTCGATAATCCAGAGGGTTATCGCCGCTTCGTGAATCACCATGCGAACCTCGCCGTCGCGGCGGGCGGGGTCGATGCCATTGTCATCGGCACGGAGATGCGCGGCCTGACGCGGGTGCGCGACGGGGACGGCGCGTTTCCCTTCGTCGCGGCGCTGAGGGCGCTGGCGGCCGAGGTGCGCACGGTTGTCGGCCCGGGTTGCGCCATCACCTATGCTGCCGACTGGTCGGAATATTTCGGCTACCACCCGCAAGACGGTTCGGGCGACGTGTTCTTCAATCTCGATCCGCTCTGGGCGGACGCCGATATCGACGCTGTCGGCATCGACAACTACATGCCGCTGTCGGACTGGCGCGACGCGGACGAGGCAAATCCGGACGGCAATCCCGACGGCCAGTTGCAGGCCGCCGACCGCGCCGCCTTCCGGCGTGCGATCGCCGGCGGCGAGGGCTTCGACTGGTATTATGCCTCGGAGGATGACCGGCGGAACCGCATCCGGACGCCGATCACCGACGGCGTTGCCGGCAAGCCATGGGTGTTCCGCTACAAGGATCTCGTTTCCTGGTGGTCGAACCCGCATTTCGAGCGCGTGGGCGGGGCGGAGGCGGCACAGCCGACTGCATGGGTGCCGGGATCGAAGCCGATCTGGTTCCTCGAACTCGGCTGCCCGGCCGTCGACAAGGGGGCGACGCAGCCCAATGTCTTTCCCGACCCGAAATCGTCGGAAAGCGCCGTGCCGTGGTTTTCCAACGGCGGGCGCGACGATGGCGAGCAGCGCGCCTTCCTGCAGGCGCATCTCGAGCACTGGTCGAGCGGGCCGGGCGCCAATCCGCTCTCGCCCGTCACCGGCGAGCCGATGGTCGATGTCGCGCGCATCTTCCTGTGGGCGTGGGACGCGCGGCCTTTCCCGGCCTTTCCCGTGGCGACGGATGTCTGGGGCGACGGTGCGAACTGGCTTTCCGGCCATTGGCTGAACGGAAGGCTGGGCGCAGCGCCGCTGGCCGAGACGGCGGGCGAGGTGCTGGGCACGGACGTGGCGATAACGGTCGCCGACACGGTTCAGGGCGTGATCGTTTCCGGCCCGGCCTCGCCGCGCGAGGTGGTGGAACCGCTGGCCGCCGCCTTCGGGTGGGCGGCTTCGGGCATGGCCGCCGACGGCGGCTTTCTGCTTCGGCCAGAGGGCGTGGCGGCGACGCGGATCATCGACGACGGGGAGGTCGCCGATCTCGAGGGCGAGGCCCTGCGCGACCTGACCGACGCCCAGGAAAGCGAACTGCCGTCGGAAATCGTCGCCACGTGGCGTGACGGGCTGGCCGGCTACCGCGTCGCAACGAGCCATTCGCGGCGGCTGGAAACCGGTACGCGCCGGCAGGAGACGACCGACCTGCCGGTGGTTTCAGACGCCAGCGTGATCGACGGGATCGCCGACCGCATGCTGGCTCGCGTCCGCGCGCATGGCCGGATCCTGCGCTTTTCCCTGCCGTGGCGCCATGCCGGCCTTGCGCCGGGCGATGTCTTCGCCTTTGCCTCGGAACCGGCGGAGCGCTGGCTTGTGACACGCACGGATCTTGCCGGGGCGCTTCGCGTCGAGGCGGTGCCGGTCATGCGCAGGCCGCCCAATTCGCGGCGGCCGCGCCTGCCGTTGCAGCGCTCGCAGGCGACGGGAGACACGGCGGGCGTGCCGGATTTCCTTCTGCTCGACCTGCCGCTTTCCGCCGGCGCCGATCCGCAGGATCGCTTCATGCTTGCATGCTGGTCGGCACCGCCACGCCCACAGGCGGTTTACGTCTCGCCGGAAGCCTCGGGTTTCGAGTTCCGCACGCAGGCGCTCTCGAACGGCGTGATCGGCACGCTGACCGCGCCACTGACGGGGCGCTTCTCGGGGCGGCTCGACCGCGCCGCAGCCGTGGAACTTGCCGTTCCGTCGGGCGCTTTCGAGAGCGTTTCCGAAACCGCGTTGCTGGCGGGCCGCAACCTGCTGGCCGTGCAGGCGGCGAACGGGGCCTGGGAAGTGCTGCAATTCATGGATGCCGAGGAGGTCTCGCCGGGTATCTGGCGGCTGACGGGCCTGCTGCGCGGGCAGGGCGGCACCGAGGACGCGATGCTGGCCGGTGCGTCCGCCGGCGCGCGGGCGGTGCTGCTGAACGAAGCCGTGGTGCCGGCCGGGCTGCGGGCCGGCGAGATCGGCCAGCCGGTGCAGTTGCGCATCGGCGTCGCCGGAAGGCCCTTCACCGACCGCTATTTCGAGACCGTGGAGGCGACCGGCGGATTGCGCGCCCTGGCGCCGCTCTCGCCGGTGCATCTCAAGGCCGCGCGGACGGCGGGCGGCGGCGTGTCCTTCTCGTGGACCAGGCGAACCCGCGTGAACGGCGATTCATGGCTCGGCCCGGACGTGCCGCTGGGCGAGGAAGAGGAGCGCTATGCCGTGCGCCTGCTGGACGGCGAAACGGTGGTTCATGCGGCGGAAACCGCGGAGCCGTCGCTCCTGCTCGACGCCGCGACGGCCGCCGCGCTGGGTCTCGATCAACCCGGCGCGCAGATCGGGCTGGAGGTCGCGCAGATCGGTTTCGCGGTCGGCGAGGGGATTCCCGCCCGTCGCACGCTTTCTCTCCCCTGAAACGAAAGGAAGGAAAAATGGACGAGGTGAAGCCCTGGTACCTGTCGAAAACGATATGGAGCGCGCTGGTCAGCGTCGGCGCGACGTGCGGCGCCATGTTCGGCGTACCGGTCGACGCCGGCAGCCAGGCCGCGCTCACCGAGGCGATCCTGCAGGCGGTCTCCGCCGTCGCGGGCATCGTCGCCATCCTGGGGCGCGTCGGTGCGACGAGCCGGATCGGTTGAAATCCGCGGCCTTTTCGGGGCATGAATGGCTACAATTGTCATTCATGTTCCGTTCAGGCCCGCTCCAGTAGGTTGGCGGCCAAGTTGGAGAACAGAATCATGTTTCGCATCATCATGGCCGCGCTGGTTGCACTGCCCGTTCTCGGGGCCGCGCCGTCGCTTGCCGCCGACAATTGCTATGCCGTCGGCCAGCAACTGGCTGCGCAGCGTGGCGCGCAACTGGCGAGCGCGGAAGCCGTGGCCGGGGGCAAGTGCAAGGTGGTGCTGCTGATTCCCGGGTCCAACGGCCAGCGGCCGCGCCGCGAGGAAATCATAGTCAATGGCTAGCCGACGCCGGGCGCACCGCGCGGTTGGCCTTTTGCTGCCGTTGCGTTAGCGTCCTGCCGTTTCCGCAAGAGGGACGAATCCATGCGAATTCTCGTCGTCGAAGATGACGCATCGCTCAATGCACAGCTGAAATCCGCGCTGGAGGATGCCGGTTATGTCGTCGACACGGCGGCGGACGGCGAGGAAGGCCATTTCCTGGGCGACACCGAGCCCTATGACTGCGTGGTGCTCGATATCGGCCTGCCGGTTATGGACGGGATCTCGGTGCTGCAGCGTTGGCGCGAGGACGGGCGCACCATGCCCGTGCTGATCCTGACCGCGCGCGACCGCTGGAGCGACAAGGTGTCCGGCATCGACGCCGGCGCCGACGATTACGTGACCAAGCCGTTCCATGTCGAGGAGGTGCTTGCACGGGTGCGCGCCCTGATCCGTCGCGCCGCGGGCCATGCCTCCTCCGAAATCCGCTGCGGCCCGCTGGTCGTGGACACCAGGGCCTCCAAGGCGATCGTGGACGGCGTGACGCTGAAGCTCACATCCCACGAGTTCCGGCTGCTGTCCTATCTCGCTCACCATGTCGGCGAGGTGGTTTCGCGGACAGAGCTGGTCGAGCATCTCTACGACCAGGATTTCGACCGCGACTCGAACACCATCGAGGTATTCGTCGGGCGGCTTCGCAAGAAGCTCGCCGGCCATGACCTGATCGAGACCGTGCGCGGCCTCGGCTATCGCATGACCGCGCCGGACGAGCAGGACAAGAAGGCCGGATAGGGCATTGAAGCTTCGTCTCGATTCCCTCGGCTTCCGTGTCATCCTGTTTTCCAGCCTTTGGGCGGCTGCCGCCATTGCCTTGCTCGGCTGGCTGCTGATCGGGCTCTACCGCGCCGATTCCGAGCGCGGCTTCGACCAGTTGCAGGAAGCGCAGCTGTTCAATCTCGTCGGCGCGGTCTCGGTGGCCGGCGACGGCACGCTTGCCGGCACGCCCAACCTCGGCAACGCGCAGTTTCTCCAGCCGGGTTCCGGCTGGTACTGGCGCGTCGTTCCGGTCGAGAACGTGGAAGGTCGGCCGCTCGTCTCGCCTTCGCTGGCGGGCGGGGACTTCGCCGCGCCGCCCCTCGCGCGCGTGCCGTTCGACAACCAGTTCCGGCGCCGGTTCCTGTCCGAGGGGCCGGACGGCGAGACGATCCGGGTTCTGGAATCGGAGATCGATCTCGGGGAAGGTCGTATTGCCCGCTTCCAGGTAGCCGGGAACCAGACCGAGTTCGAGTACACGGTGGGCGATTTCGCCCGCCGCGTCGGGCTGATGCTCGCGCTCTTCGGCCTCGGTGTCGTGGTCATCAACGCCGCGATCCTGCTGTACGGCCTGCGTCCGCTCGATCACGTGCGACGGGCGCTGGCCGCGATCCGCAACGGCGCCGCGACCAGCCTGGAAGGGCGGTTTCCCAGCGAGATCGAGCCGCTGGTCGAGGAGATGAACGCGCTGATCGACAACAACCGGCGCATCGTCGAGCGCTCGCGCACCCAGGTCGGCAATCTCGCCCATTCCCTGAAAACCCCGCTTTCCGTGCTGACGAACGAGGCCGCCGCCAAGGCCGGTCCCTCGGCAGCCGTCGTCGCAGAGCAGGCGAGGGCGATGGACTACCAGATCCAGCACTACCTGAAACGCGCCCGCATTGCCGCGCAGCGCGAGAGCATCGTCTTCCGTACCGAGGTCGGGCCGGTCGCGGAGAAGCTGGTATCCGTCATGCGAAAGCTCAATCCGGACAAGAGAATAGACTTGCAGATGCAGGCGCGGGCGCCTGTCTTCATGGGGGAAAAGGAAGATCTTGAGGAGATCCTCGGCAACCTGCTGGAGAATGCCGGCAAATGGGCGCGCGAGCGCATCACGCTCGCCGTCGGCGACGCGGGAACGCGGGACGGGCGCCGCTGGCTGAGCCTTGTGGTGGAGGACGACGGTCCCGGTATAGATGCCGACAAGCGCGAAACGGCCCTGAAACGCGGCAAGCGGATCGACGAATCCGTGCCCGGCACGGGTCTCGGCCTTTCGATCGTTGCCGAGACCGCGGGCGCCTATGGCGGCTCGGTCGAACTCGGCGAAAGCGAGGCGGGCGGGCTGCGGGTCGATATCGTGCTGCCCGCGGCGGGGCATTGAATTTCCCCGAAGTAAGTATAACACTTGCACAACAAAATCCCGACACAGTTATGGTCATGTTTGGCCGCCGGGCTTCTGTCGAATCGGAAACGGACTTGAAGATCATGCGCACCGGAAAACTTGCCTTGGCAGCCATTCTCGCCTTCGCGGTCGCGGGGTGCAGCACCGGCGCCGGAACGAATGTGCCCGATCTTGCATTCAGCGCCTTTCCGCGTATCGGCGAGTCCTCGGAGAAGCTGGAAAGTACGACGCTGGTCAGCGCGCTCAACGGTGGCATCATCGACCGCGGCATCCATGACCGGATGGACCCCGCAACCCGCAACAAGGCCCTGCAGGCGGAATACCAGGCGCTCGAATACACCCCGGCCGGTGAGGCCGTGGCCTGGGGGAACCCCGGTGGCCGGTTCTCCGGCCAGGTGGTCGCATCGCAGCCCTACCGCGTCGGGTCGCAGGACTGCCGCCAGTACAGCCATACCGTTGTGGCGGGCGGGACGCCGGTGACGAACCGCGGCACGGCGTGCCGCAACCCTGACGGCAGCTGGACGCCGTTGACCTGACACAAGTCAATGCCGGTGCGCGGCGAGCGTGAAAATGTCGCGTCCACGGGAATTCGATTGGCAATCCCGGCCTGCACATCTATTTGAACGGCATGCTGTTTACTCTTTTCGCCGCATTGCTGACCCTTCTGCTGCTGGCCCTCGTGTTCTGGCCGGTCGCGCGCGCGCCGGAAACCGCCGCCGCTGACGGGCACGATTTCGATGTCGCCATCTACAAGGATCAGTTGCGCGAGCTGGAGGCCGACATCGCCCGCGGCGCCATCGACCCCGCCGAGGCCGACTATGCCCGCGCCGAGATCGGTCGCCGGCTGATCACCGCCGGCGAGGCCGCGGAGGCGGAAAGCCGCGCCGCGGTAAAGCGCCGGCGCTCCGGTATCGCGATGCTGGTTGCCGCGGCCGTGTTCGTCCCCTTTGCCGCAGTCATCGTCTATTCACTCACGGGCTCGCCAGGCATGGAAGCGCAGCCGCTTGCCGCGAGGCTCGAGGAACGCCAGCCCATGGCGTCATCGCAGACGATTCAGGGCATGGACATCAACGAGCTCGTCGCCCGCGCCGAGGCGCATCTCAATGCCAATCCGGAGGACGGGCGCGGCTGGGATGTGCTGGCACCCATGTATCTGCGCCTTGGCCGTGCGGCCGATGCGCGCAACGCCTTCGAGCGTGCGATCGCGCTTCAGGGCGAGTCGGCGCAGCGCCGTTCCGGCCTCGGGCAGGCCTACTACATGCTGGCCCAGGGACTCGTGGACGCAAATGCCCGCGCCGAGTTCGAGCGCGCGCTCGAACTGGACGGCGGCGACAGCCGCTCGCGCTTCTTCCTGGCGCTTTCGGCCGCCCAGGCCGGCGATGAGGGCGGCGCGGTCGCGGCTTGGCAGGCAATCGTGGACGATCCCGGCGCCGCGCCCGAGTGGAAGGCCGCCGCGGCCGAAGGCTTGCGCCGCTTCGCCGCCGCCGCGGCGGAGGCATCGGCGCCCCGGCTGGACGAGGAGACCATGCGCGATGCCGAGCAGATGAGCGCCGGGGATCGCGAGGAGATGATACTCGGCATGATAGCCCGGCTTGACGAGCGCCTGCGCGACAATCCCGACGACGTTGCCGGCTGGCAGCGCCTGATCCGCTCCTACGCGGTGCTCGGCCGTGCCGACGAGGCGACGGATGCGCTTGGCCGCGCACTGGACGCATTCGCGGAGGATGCCGACAAGCATGCCGAGATCGCGGCATTCGCCGATGCGCTCGGCCTTTCATCGGGGGAGGCAGCCCAATGACACGCAAGCAGAAACGCTTCACGGTGATTTTCGGCGCGCTCGCGATGCTCGGCGTCTCCGTCGCGCTGGTCCTGACAGCGCTGTCGGAGCAGGTGACGTTCTTCCGCACGCCATCCGAGCTGCTGGCCGCGCCGGCCGAGAATTCCGGCCGCGTCCGCCTTGGCGGCCTGGTCGCGATGGGGTCGGTGAAGAATGCCGAGGATGCCGGCGTCGAGTTTGCCATCGAGGATGCGAACGACATCATCGTGGTCCGCTACGCGGGCATTCTGCCGGACCTGTTCAGGGAAGGGCAGGGCGTGGTGGCCGAGGGACAGCTCCAGCCGGACGGAACCTTCCTGGCCGACACGGTGCTCGCCAAGCATGACGAGAACTACATGCCCAAGGAGGTCGCCGACCGCCTGAAGGAGCAGGGCTACTGGCAGGGCGAGGAGGGAGCCGCGGCGGCGCAATGATCATCGAACTCGGACATTACGCCCTCGTGCTGGCGCTTGCGCTGGCGGTCGTGCAGACCGTCGTGCCCTTCGTCGGTGCCAGGACGGGTGACGCAAGGCAGATGGCCATGGCGCCGAACCTTGCCTATGCCGTATTCGTCGCCATCGCGGTCGCATTTGCCGTGCTCACCTGGGCCTACGTGACCTCGGATTTCTCGGTGGTCAACGTCGTCGAGAACTCGCATTCGCAGAAGCCGCTGATCTTCAAGATCTCCGGTGTGTGGGGCAACCACGAGGGCTCCATGCTGCTTTGGGTTCTCATCCTCGCGCTGTTCGGCGCGCTGGTGGCGCTGTTCGGCGACAACCTGCCGCCCAGCCTGCGCGCCATGGTGATTTCGGTGCAGGGCCTGATCACGGTGGCGTTCACCGGCTTCATCCTGTTCACCTCGAACCCGTTCCTGCGCCTGTCTCCGGCCCCGCTGGAGGGCAACGACCTGAACCCGATCCTGCAGGATGTGGGCCTCGCGATCCATCCGCCGCTTCTCTATCTCGGTTATGTCGGCTTCTCGATTTCCTTCTCCTTCGCCATCGCCGCGCTGATCGAGGGACGCATCGACGCTGCCTGGGCGCGCTGGGTGAGGCCGTGGACGCTGACGGCATGGGTCTTCCTGACCGCCGGCATCGCCATGGGGTCCTACTGGGCCTATTACGAGCTCGGCTGGGGCGGCTGGTGGTTCTGGGATCCGGTGGAGAACGCCTCCTTCATGCCCTGGCTGGCCGGCACGGCGCTGCTTCATTCCGCGCTGGTGATGGAAAGGCGCGAGGCGCTGAAGGTCTGGACCATCCTTCTGGCGATCCTCGCCTTCTCGTTGTCCCTGCTCGGCACCTTCCTTGTGCGTTCCGGCGTGCTGACCTCCGTGCATGCCTTCGCCACCGATCCGACCCGCGGCATCGTCATTCTCGCCATTTTGGTCTTCTTCATCGGTGGCGCGCTGTTCCTGTTCGCGCTGCGCTCCTCCGCCCTGTCCAACGGCGGCATGTTCCACCCGATCTCGCGCGAGGGCGGGCTGGTGCTCAACAACCTGATCCTGACCACGGCGACGGCCACGGTCTTCGTCGGCACGCTCTATCCGCTGGCGGTCGAGGCGCTGACCGGAGAGAAGATCTCCGTCGGCGCGCCCTATTTCGATGCGACTTTCGTGCCGCTGATGGTGCCCCTGCTGATCGCGGTGCCCTTCGGGCCGCTGCTCGCCTGGAAGCGCGGCGACATCTTCGCCGCGATGCAGCGGCTCTACCTGTTCGCCGCGGTCGCGCTCGTCGCCGGTCTCGCGACGCTGTGGTTCGCGGACGGCCTGCCGCTGCTCGCCGCCTTCGGAGTCGCCATCGGCTTCTGGCTTGTCTTCGGTTCCTTTGCCGATCTGTGGCAGAAGTCCGGCCTGCCCAGGGCTGGTCTGGCCAAGGCGTTCGCGCGCCTGCGCGGCCTTCCGCGTTCGGTCTGGGGCACTGCGTTCGCCCATGCCGGTCTCGGCGTCGCCGTGCTGGGCATCGTGACGGTATCGGCCTTCCAGCAGGAACAGGTTCTGCGAATGGCGCCCGGCGACACGACCGAGCTCGCCGGCTACACGATCACCTTCGACGGCGCCACTGCCCGCAGGGGCCCGAACTACACGGAGGATGTCGCCAGCTTCACCGTGAGCCGCGCCGGCGCCCGCGTCACGACGATCGAGCCGGCCAAGCGTCTCTACACGGCGCGCGGCATGCCGACGACGGAGGCGGGCATCTACACGACGGGCTTCAGCCAGCTCTATGTCGCCCTCGGCGATCCGGTGGAAGGCGCGAACCAGATCGTCGTCCGGCTGTGGTGGAAGCCGCAGGTTACGCTGATCTGGCTCGGTCCGGTCCTGATGATGATCGGCGGGCTTTTCTCGCTGTCCGATCGCCGCCTGCGTGTCGGCGTACCGAAGCCCTCCGCCAGGCGCCGTGCGGCGCTTGCCGCCGCCGAGTAGGGGAGGTGTCCGTGAAACGCTTTTTCGCAGCCTGCGTGCTGGTCCTGCTGACCGCGACGGGCGCCATGGCGGTCAATCCCGACGAGATGCTGGACGATCCCGTTCTCGAACAGCGTGCCCGCGACATCTCTGCCAAGCTGCGCTGCCTCGTCTGCCAGAACCAGTCCATCGATGATTCCGACGCCGAGCTGGCGCGCGACCTGCGCGTTATCGTGCGCGAGCGGCTGGTGGAGGGCGACACCGACGAGGAAGTGATGGATTTTGTCGTCGCGCGTTACGGCGAGTTCGTGCTGCTTCGGCCGCGCATGTCGGCGCGCAACTTGCTGCTCTGGGGGACGCCATTGCTCGGTCTTCTGCTTGGCGGGGCGGCTGTCGCCTTTCTCTATCGCGGTCGCAGCCGCGCCGCGCCGGTCGCGCACCTGACGCCTGAGGAACAGGAACGGATCAACAAATTGTTGGCTGACGGTGACGATGCCGCCGGTTAGCCTGCAGCACGATTTTTGTTTTGTGCGGAGAGGCTGCGATGGCGACCGAGAGACTGGAATTTCCCTCTGCGACGGGTGAGATGCTTGCGGCCAGGCTGGACCTGCCGGATGGCGTGCTGCGCGGCTGTGCGCTGTTTGCCCATTGCTTCACCTGCACCAAGGACATCCTTGCGGCCCGCCGGATCGCGGGCAACCTGGCGCGTCTCGGCATCGCGGTCCTGCGGTTCGACTTCACCGGACTCGGTTCCTCCGAGGGCGAGTTTGCCAACACCTCCTTCCGGTCCAATGTCGCGGATCTTGTCGCCGCCGCCAATTACATGCGGGAACGCCTGGAAGCACCGTCTCTGCTGGTAGGTCATTCGCTCGGCGGTGCCGCCGTGCTTGTCGCCGCGCATGAAATCCCCGAGGTCAAGGGCGTCGTCACCATCGGCGCCCCCGCGGACGCCGAGCACGTCCTGCGCAGTTTTCACGCGGATATCGAGACCATCGAGCGCGATGGCGAGGCCGAGGTCACGCTCTCCGGACGCAAGTTCCGGATCGGAAAGGAATTCGTCGAGGCTGCGCGCTCCGTCAACCTTCTCGATCGCCTGCCGAAGCTCAGGGCCTCGCTCCTCATCATGCATTCGCCGCTCGACGCGGTTGTCGGCATCGACAATGCCGAACGCATCTTCACGGCGGCGCGCCATCCCAAGAGCTACATTTCCCTCGATCAGGCCGACCACCTTCTGACCCGACCGGAGGATGCCGATTTCGCCGCGTCCGTGATCGCGGGCTGGGCAACCCGCTTTCTGCCGAAGGACCAGCCGCAGGGCGAGAAGAAGGTCGAGAATGTCCGCGTTTCCGAGACTCGCCAGTCGAAGTTCCAGAACACCGTGCAGGCCGGCGTTCACAGGTTCTTCGCGGACGAGCCGGCTTCCGTCGGCGGCACGGATTCCGGCCCGTCTCCCTACGATTTGCTGTCCGCCGCACTGGGTGCCTGCACCTCGATGACGCTGCGCATGTATGCCGACTTCAAAAAGGTTTCGCTGGGTGCCGTCACCGTGGAGGTCAGCCATGCCAAGGTGCATGCCTCCGATTGCGCGGAGTGCAGCGAGGAGGAGCGCACGAATGGCGGCAAGATCGACCGTTTCGAACGCCGGATCTCCGTGGATGGGGAGGTCGCGCCCGAACTGGCCGACAAGCTGGCGGAGATCGCCGGCAAGTGCCCGGTGCACCGTACGCTCGAGGGCAATTCGAAGGTCGTGACGGTCGTCGAGGCCGCGGGCGGGCAGGCGTAGCGCGTTCCGAACCTTACGAAAATTTCATGTAGCGGAAAGCGGCACGTAAGTTTCGGTTGCCTATATCTGTGTCCGAGGCCGGCGACGACCGGCCAGCAGCTTGATAATCGAGGACATGGACTCATGACCACTTCCAAGCCCACTTTCCGTAGCTCTGTCGCCAGGAAGCTGGCCGCCGCGCTTGTCGCGTCGACCGTGCTCGGCGTGGGCATTGCCGGGTTCTCCGGCGCCGTCACGGCGCCCGCCAATGCCGAAGCCGTTCGCGTCGAGACGCAGGCCAACGCTCCCGGTTTCGCGGACATTATCGAAAAGGTGTCGCCGGCCGTCGTTTCGGTTCGCGTGAAATCCGACATCCAGCCCGCCGTTTCCGATCTCGGCCCCTTTGATGGCCGCGGTTTCGAGGACCTGCCGCGCAATCATCCCTTGCGCCGGTTCTTCGAGGAGTTCGGCCCGCAGTTCCGCAATCCCGACGGTTTCAACAATCGGCGTTCGCAGCGCCGCAACCGGGCACGCCCTGTCGCGCAGGGTTCCGGCTTCTTCATCTCGGAGGATGGCTACCTCGTGACGAACAATCACGTGGTGGAGGGCGGCACCGAATTCACCATCGTTACGGATGACGGTACCGAGCTCGAGGCGGAACTGGTCGGCACCGATCCGCGTACCGACCTGGCCGTCCTCAAGGTCGATGACGATCGCAAGTTCACCTATGTCGCCTTCGCCGACGACTCCAGGGTGCGGGTCGGCGACTGGGTGGTTGCCGTCGGCAATCCCTTCGGGCTCGGCGGCACCGTCACCGCCGGCATCGTCTCGGCCCGCGGTCGCGACATTGGCGCCGGTCCCTATGACGACTTCATCCAGATCGATGCCGCAGTGAACCGCGGCAATTCCGGCGGTCCGACCTTCAACCTCAACGGAGAGGTCGTCGGCGTGAACACCGCGATCTTCACGCCCTCGGGCGGCAATGTTGGCATCGCCTTCGCGGTTCCCGCATCCGTTGCCAAGGATGTCGTCGCCGAACTGATGGAGGACGGCACTGTCGAGCGCGGCTGGCTCGGCGTGTCGATCCAGCCGGTAACGGCCGAGATTGCCGAGTCCCTCGGCCTCGACGAGGCGCGCGGCGCGCTGGTCGCCGACCCCGCGGAGGGTGCGCCGGCCGACAAGGCCGGGATCCGCGCCGGCGACATAATAACGGCCGTCGATGGCAGGGAAGTGAGCGACGCGCGCGAGCTGGCCCGGGTCATCGCCAGCTACGATCCCGGCTCCAAGGTCGAGATCACCTACCTGCGCCGCGGGCGCGAACGCTCGGTGACCGTGGAACTCGGCGAATTACCGGGCAACGACCAGGTCGCATCGGCGCGCTCGGCGCCCGGCCGCACCGCGGAAACGGCGCTGGCGGATTTCGGCCTGAACGTCATGCCCGCCGATGATGGCGACGGTGTTGTGGTCACGGGCGTGGACCCGGACAGTGCCGCCGCCGACGCCGGCATCCGCGTCGGCGACAAGGTGATCGAGGTCAACAACGAGGCAGTTGCCTCGGCCGAGGATATCGAGAAGGCGCTCGACGACGTGGCAGAGGCCGGTCGCAAGGCCGCCCTGATACTGGTCGAGCGCGGTGATGCCAGCCGGTTCGTCGCACTGCCGATAGACCAGGGCTGATCCCGAGTTTGCCTGCCCGGATAACCATGTCACCCCCCGGGCGGACAAAGAAGGCGGCGACAGGTCTTCCCCCTCAACCTGTCGCCGCCATATTTCCCTTGGCGGACGTCTTTTAATTCCGGGCGTGCCGCGCGATAAGCGAAGCCATGAAAGTCCTTGTCATTGAAGACGATATGGAGGCCGCCGCCTACCTGAAGAAGGCGATGGAGGAGGCCGGCCATAGCGCGGACGTCGCCCACAACGGCGACGACGGCTACAGCATGGCCGAGTCCGGCACCTACGATGCGCTCGTCGTCGATCGCATGTTGCCCAAGCGTGACGGCCTGTCCGTGATCTCGGCGCTGCGTGCCGCGGGCGACATGACACCGGCCCTGGTGCTGTCGGCGCTGGGCGAGGTGGACGACCGCGTGACCGGGCTTCGCGCCGGCGGCGACGACTACCTGACCAAGCCCTATGCCTTTTCCGAGCTGCTGGCCCGCCTGGAGGTGCTGCTGCGGCGCCAGAGCGGCGCCGAGCAGGAGACCCGCTACCAGGTCGGCGACCTCGTGCTCAACCGCCTGTCCCACGAGGTCAAGCGCGCCGGCCAGGTGATCCCGCTTCAGCCGCGCGAGTACCGCCTGCTCGAATACCTGATGCGCCATGCCGGCCAGGTCGTCACCCGCACCATGCTGCTGGAGAACGTGTGGGACTACCACTTCGACCCGCAGACCAATGTCATCGACGTGCACATCTCGCGCCTGCGGTCCAAGATCGAGAAGGGCTTCGACAAGCCGCTTCTGCACACGGTCCGCGGTGCCGGCTACATGATGCGTGACTGACGGCGCATCATGAAGAAGCTCCTTTCCGCATTCAACACCACGGCGGCGCGGCTGTCGGCGCTCTACCTGGTGCTGTTCACCGCCTGCGCCGTCTTTCTCGTTTTCTACATGACCGGGTCGGCGGCCCGCCTGATGATGGCCGAGACGCAGAAATCCGTCAGCGCCGAGCTGCGCGATCTCGACGGCATCTACCAGCGCAACGGCCTGCGCGCGCTGGTCCTCGCCATCGACCGGCGCTCGCGCCGCCCGGGCGCCAATCTCTACATGATCGCGGACAACACCGGCCGCATTCTCACCGGAAACGTCATCGCGCTGGAACCGGGCGTGATCGACACCGAGGGATGGACTGAGCGTCCCTTCGCCTATGCCCGTTTCGGCGACGATGTCGGCGTCATCGAGGACCCGGAGAATGCGCCCCGCGCGCTTGCCCGCGTCATCGTTGTCGATTCCGGCATGCGCATTCTCGTCGGCCGCGATCTCGGCGAGCCGCAGCGTTTCCGCGAGCTTGTCCGCCGAGCGCTGATCACCGCGCTGGCCTTCATGGCCGCCGGCGGTTTCCTGATCTGGTTCTTCGTCGGCCGCCGGGCGCTTCATCGCATCGACAGGGTGTCGGCGGCGAGCGCGCGCATCGTTGCCGGCGATCTTTCCGGCCGGCTTCCCGTATCGGGCGCCAATGACGAGTTCGACCGCCTGTCCGAGAGCCTCAACTCGATGATCGAGAAGATATCGAAGCTGAATGACGGGCTTCGCGACGTGTCGGATTCGATCGCCCACGACCTGAAGACGCCGCTCACGCGGCTGCGCAACCGCGCCGAGGCCGCGCTCGCCGGCAATCCGGACGACACCGACTACCGCGCCGTGCTGGAGGACATGATCGTCGAGGCCGACCAGCTCATCAAGGTGTTCAACGCCCTGTTGCTGATCAGCCGGGTCGAGGCCGGTTTCTCGAAGCAGAAGCTTGACGATATCGACCTTGCGGCCATCGCCGCCGAGGTGGCCGAGCTCTACGAGCCGCTGGTCGAGGATGCGGGCATGACGCTGGTCAACGAGGTCGAGGGGCCGCTGCCGATCGCCGGTAAGCGCGAACTGATCGGCCAGGCCGTCACCAACCTGATCGACAATGCCATCAAG
Organism: Oricola thermophila; assembly: GCF_013358405.1. Classification (NCBI taxonomy): domain Bacteria; kingdom Pseudomonadati; phylum Pseudomonadota; class Alphaproteobacteria; order Hyphomicrobiales; family Ahrensiaceae; genus Oricola; species Oricola thermophila. Next base: position 1,911,747 of record NZ_CP054836.1, on the reverse strand, counting down.
TACGGTTCCGTGCCCGACGGGCGCATCGTCCTGTCCGCATCCCGCGACGAGGCGGCGGGCAAGATCCGGCTTTCGGTCGCGGACCAGGGGCCGGGCATTCCCGAGGGCGACAGGGAGCGCGTCAAGGGCCGTTTCGTGCGCCTCGACGAGAGCCGCAGCAAGCCCGGATCCGGTCTCGGACTGAGCCTCGTCGCCGCGATCATGGGCCTGCATGGCGGCGAGTTGTCGCTGGAGGACGCGCATCCCGGCCTGAAAGTCGTCTTGTCATTCCCCGCCGCGAAGCCTTAGACCGTAGTTGGCAGGTTGAATCGGTTTGGCGGCTGTTCCGTCCAACCCGCTGATCGGACTCGCAGTTTCGCGGAGGGGACATGGCTGAAGACGGAACGCTCTGGTTCGGCAGGCCGGCACGGACGCTTCACGCGGGCGATGCCGGGGCCGCCGAAAAGGCACGCACCACGCTTCTTGCCGCTGCCGAGAACGCCGGCGCCGCGCGGTTGGCGCGGCTGGTCGGGGAAGGCGGCCCGCTTGCCGGCTTTCTCGTCGCCGTCATGGCGCATTCTCATTTCCTTTCCCACCAGATCGAGCGCCAGGCGGGTCTTCTGGAAGGCCTGTTCGACGAACCTGTTTCGGCGAAGCTGGACGCGATCCTTTCGCGCACCGAGGCCATGCGCCACGGCGAGGGCTTCGCCGGCTCCGAGGCCGAGCTGATGACCGCGCTGCGCCGCGAGAAGGCGGCGCTGCACCTGCTGATCGCGCTTGCCGATCTCGCGGGTGCCATCGACGTCGAGGAAACGACCGGCTGGCTGTCGCGTTTTGCCGAGACCTCGCTGGGCGCCGCCGCGGCATGGATCCTGCGCGACGCCCACAATGCCGGAAAGCTGGAACTGTCCGATCCGGCCGAGCCGGAGAGGGGCTGCGGCTGGTTTTTCCTTGCCATGGGCAAGCTTGGCGCCCGCGAGCTCAACTATTCCTCCGACATAGACCTGATCGCGCTGTTCGACCCGGAGCCCGCCGGGCTGCGCTGGCCGGATCGCGACGCGATCGGCGAGACCGTGATACGCATGACGCGCCGTCTCGTCCGCATCATGCAGGAGCGTACGGGCGACGGTTACGTCTTCCGCACCGACCTGCGCCTGCGCCCGGACCCCGGTTCCACGCCGCTCGCCATTCCCGTCGAGGCGGCGCTTCTCTATTACGAGGCGCGCGGCCAGAACTGGGAGCGCGCCGCCATGATCAAGGCCAGGGCCGCGGCCGGCGACATCGGGGCCGGCGAGCGCTTCCTGTACGAGTTGCGGCCCTTCATCTGGCGCAAGCATCTCGACTACGCCTCCATCGCCGACATCCACTCCATCAAGCGCCAGATCCATGCTCACAAGGGCCACGGGGCCATTGCCATCGAGGGCCACAACGTGAAGCTCGGGCGCGGCGGCATCCGCGAGATCGAGTTCTTCGTGCAGACCCAGCAGCTCATTTTCGGGGGCAGGGTGCCGGAATTGCGGGGCCGCGGCACCGTCGCCATGCTCCATGCGCTCGCCGATCACGGCTCGATCGAGCAGGAGGCCGCCGGGACGCTATCGCGCTGCTATCGCTTCCTGCGCCGCGTCGAGCACGCCATCCAGATGATCGGCGACGAGCAGACCCACAAGCTGCCGGCGGATGCCGAGGGCATCGAGCGCGTCGGGCGCCTGCTCGGTTTCGCCGATGGCGACGCGTTTCGCGCGGAGTTCCTCGATACGCTTCGCGAGGTCGAGACCCACTATGCCGACCTGTTCGAGCACGAGCCGGATCTCGGCGTCGAGGGCAACCTGGCCTTCACCGGCGACGATCCCGATCCCGGCACGGTCGAGACCCTGTCGCGCATGGGCTACAAGCGGCCGAACGACATCTGGCGCGTGGTCAGCCAGTGGCACATGGGCCGCTATCGCGCCCTGCAGTCGGAGCGCGCCCGCGCGCGCCTGACGGAGATCACGCCGCTTCTGCTGCGTTTATTCGCCGAGAGCGGCCAGGCCGACGAGGCCGTCATGGGCTTCGACCGCTTCCTTTCTGGCCTTCCTGCCGGCATCCAGCTCTTTTCCATGCTCCAGTCCAACCCGCGCCTCATCAACCTGATGGCGCTGATCCTGTCGGCTGCGCCGCGTCTCGGCGGCATCATCACGGCCAAGCCCCTCGTATTCGACGGCATTCTCGATCCTGCCTTCTTCTCCGGCGCGCCGGGCAAGGACGAGCAGAGGACGCGGCTCGACGATTTCATCGGCGAGGCAAGGGCTTACGAGGAAGTTCTCGACCGCCTTCGCATCTTTGCGGCGGAGCAGCGCTTTCTCATCGGCGTGCGCCTGCTCACCGGCAACATCGAGGCCATGGAGGCCGGCCGCGCCTTCGCCGACCTTGCCGAGCTGATCGTCGAATACGCGCTCGACGCGGCTCGCGCGGAACTGGCAGAGAAGCACGGCACGATAGAGGGTGCGCAGGTCTGCGTGATCGGGCTGGGCCGTCTCGGATCGCGCGAGATGACCGCCGGCAGCGATCTCGACCTGATCCTTCTCTACGACGTGGCCGAGGAGACGGACGAGAGCGACGGCCCCAAGCCCCTGCCTGCGCCGACCTATTTCATGCGCCTGACCCAGCGCCTGATCTCCGCGCTGACGGCGCCGACCGCCGAGGGCGTGCTCTACGAGGTCGATTTCCGTCTGCGGCCCTCAGGCAACAAGGGGCCGCTCGCCACCACCTTCCGCGGCTTTTCCAGGTATCAGCGCAATGACGCGTGGACCTGGGAACACCAGGCGCTCTGCCGCGCCCGAACCGTCGCCGGGGATCCGGAACTGCGCGAGCGGACCGAGGCGGAGCTGCGCGCGGTTCTGGCGCTGCCGCGCGATCCCGCGAAGCTGAAGGAGGACATCGTTTCCATGCGCAGGCGCCTGCTGAAGGAAAAGCCGGCCCGCGGTCCCTGGGATGTCAAGCTGGTCTCCGGCGGGCTCATGGACGTTGATTTCATTGCGCAATTTCTCGTTCTGTCCGGCTTACCAAATGGTAATTTGAATGGGCGCGACGCCGCGCATATCTTGAGGCTGTCCAACGACGCTCCGATTGGCGAGAACGAGAGAGAGATACTCGCCGGGGCATTCGCGGACTACTCGGCGATCATGCAGATGGTCCGCCTGTGCACGGAAAGGGATTTCGATCCGAAGACCGCGCCGAAAGGACTTGTCGATCGCCTTTGTGCCGCCGGCGGGTTTCCGGATCTGGAAACCATGCAGGCACATATTGTGGAGACCGAGGAGAGGGTGTCGGAGATATTCCGCGCCGTTCTTGGGGATCCCCGTTCCTGACCGTGAGGGAAGCGCGGTTTGGAATGCCTCCGCATCGGGGTGACGAACGATGCAAAGGACGACAGACATGAAAACGACTTCGAAGATCGCGATTATCATTACCGGTATTGCAGTTTCGGCCACGGCGGTGGCTAGCGCCTATGCCGATGGCGGCCCGCGCGGCAAGATGCGCGGCGAGCGCCAGCATTACGGGCAGAACATGCGCGGCGATGGCCCCGGGCTGATGTTTCAGCGCGCGGACAAGGACAATTCCGGAACCGTGACGCTCGAGGAATTCGCCGCCGTTTCGCCGCTTCCCTTCGCCGACGCCGATGCGGATGGCGACGGCAACATCGATGCCGAGGAGCTGGCGGCCCGGATGGAGCGCGAGATGCTGCGCCGTCGCGCCGAGCGCATGATCGAGCGTTTCGACACCGACAATGACGGCAAGGTTTCCGTCGCCGAGATTGAAAACCATCGCAACGAGATGTTCGCGCGGCTCGATGTCGATGAGTCCGGCGAGATCGAGGAAGACGAGATGCGTTCTCTGCGCGGGGACGGTCCGCGCCGCGGCGGCGACCGGGACTTCCGTCACCACCGCTCCGGACGGAACTAGGCCGCGTCGCCTATCTGGAGTTTCTCTTCCTGGCGGGCCGGTTCTTCCGGCCCGTCTTTTCTTTTCGCGCCTGCCGTCTCCTGGCAGTCCCCGTCGGCGGGACCGCCGTTGCAGGGAATGCGGATCGCGACGATCGTGCCGACATTCGGCTTGGAGCGGATCTTGAGCGTCCCGCCGTGGAGTTCGGTCAGCGACCTGGCGATGGCGAGTCCGAGGCCGGAGCCGGAATGGCTGCGCGTCAGCTGGTTCTGCACCTGCTCGAATGGCCGTCCGAGCCGCTTCAGCGCCGATGGCGGTATGCCGCAACCCGTATCCTCGATGGAGACCTGGACCGCGCCGCGCACGGTCTTGGCGCGTATGCGGATACGGCCGCCTTCGCCGGTGAACTTCACCGCGTTCGACAGCAGGTTGAGCGTTACCTGCTTCATTGCCCGCCGGTCGGCGAAGATGCGTATTGTGTCGTCGATCGACTGTTCGATGGCGACGTTCTTCTCCTCCGCCTGGATCGACACCATCTGCAGTGTCTCGTCGATCAGCGGCGCCAGGTCGAGTTCCTCGCGCTCCAGTTCCACCCGGCCGGCCTCGATCTTGGACATGTCGAGAATGTCGTTGATGACACCGAGCAGGAACGTGCCGGAGGCGTGAATGTCGCTGACATACTCCTTGTAGCGGTCCGAGCCGAGCGGGCCGAACATGCCGGATTGCAGGATTTCCGAGAAGCCGATGATGGCGTTGAGCGGGGTACGCAACTCATGCGACATGTTGGCGAGGAAGCCCGATTTCGCCCGGTTTGCGGCCTCTGCCTTGTCGCGCGCCTCGAGATATTTCGCATTCAGCTCTTCCAGCTCGCCGGCCTTCTGCAGCGATGCCTTGCGCGCCAGCGACAGGTCGTGGATCGTCGCCATGAGCCGGCGCTCGCTTTCCATCAGCCGCTCCTGGTGCAGCTTCAGCTGCGTGATGTCGGAGCCGACGGAGATCATGCCGCCGCTAGACGTGCGGCGTTCGTTGACCTGGAGCCAGCGCCCGTCCGCGATCTGGCGCTCGAAGGTCTGTGCGCCGTCATGGTTCTTCGGGCTCGGGATGCGTTTCTCGCTGATCGGTGCGCGCATCATCGCGTTGATGGTCTCGCGCGGGGTGCCCGGCTTGACCGCTTCCGGCGGCAGGCCGTTGTATTCCTGGAACTTGGTGTTGCACATCACCAGCCGGTCGTCGGCGTCCCACAGGGCGAAGGATTCCGACGTGCTCTCGATGGCCGCGCGCAGGTTCTCGTTTGCCAGCGCGTTTTCCTCGGCCAGCCGTGCGTGGTCGGTCACGTCGACGGCGATGCCGATCAGGTGCACGCCGGTGCCGCCCTTTTCCACCAGCTCGGTACGGATGCGCATCCAGCGGTAGTGACCGTCGGCGTGACGCATGCGGAACAGCTGGTCGACGCGGCGGATTTCCTGTGCGGCGGCGCGCTTGGCGAGGTCGAAGAGGTCGATGTCGTCCGGATGGATGAGCTGGCGCACCTCGCCGAAGGAAAGGATGTCGTCGCTGGCCTGGTAGCCGAGCATCTCGAACATCGAGCACGACCAGT